>CAZENM010000172.1:0-5059 GCA_964513575.1 uncultured bacterium
CCTAAAAAATCTCGATCGAAATCAAACGGATTCTAATTTTTTCACAGCCTCTTCGGGGGTGTTTTTTACACCATTGTTCATACAATATTTCCCATGCGGTATTTTCCCACGAATTTTCAACAAAACAATATTTTACAACCACCCCCGAAGGGGGTGTCGGAATTCACAACGTAAATTCTCAAATATTTCTTACAAACAACAAACTATTTCGGATGCACGCTAAAAGCCCGAGTATTAATAAACTTCGTTAAGGCAACCTGCTGCGCTAATTCCATCTGTCTCTGACTCACCCGATAACTATTCTTATTGAAATCCGTCGAAGAAAAAACAATCGAACCCGCAACCTTATGGCCCCCGGCCACTCCTTCTACTGTGAATGTTTCGGATGCGATAATTTCTATTTTGCTCACATCAACTTCCTCGGAATGGATCTCGTTTTTGCCATTGAAGAAGTGTAATGTTAATTTCCCATGGAGACCATCAACATCGAATCGAGGTTGAGTTGCTTGATAATACAAACCGGTGGTTGTAAGGTAGACTTTCTCGGAAACTGCTGCACTCATAACATCCTCCTTTAAAGGGTTATAAATCCAGCAATATCAAAAATATAATTAATTAAAAACTATTATTCAGTTTGTTTTAATTTATCTTCTTGTAATTGATGTAATCTTAGCTGGCCGCAAGCCGCTAGAATATCATCCCCTTTTGTATACCTGCATGTGTTCACAATTTTGCATCCAAAAAGCACTGTTCGGAATTCTTTGATGGTCTTTTTGTCAGGCCGTGTCAAACGCACCCCGGGAACGGGGTTATAAGGAATTAAATTCACAGCGCATTGTTTTCCATGTAGTAAGTGCGCTAACTCGCGAGCATGGTCGGTGGTGGAATTAACCCCTTCGATCATAATGTACTCATAAGTGATATCTCGCTTAGTCTTCGCAGAATACTCATCCATCGCCTTTAAGATTTCTTCTAAGGGATATTTACGAGCATAAGGGATAATTTTCTCACGCACACGCTGACTTGGCGCATGTAAAGACAATACTAAATTTACTTTTAAATTTTCTGTTGCAAACCGACGAATTCCTTCGGTCACACCCACTGTTGATACAGTCACTCTTCGCTGAGATAAATTAAGCAACTCGGGATCAATAATGAGTCTGAGTGATTTGACCACAGCATCGTAATTTTTAAACGGTTCGCCCATTCCCATATAAACGACGTGGGAAACAATTTCGCCTTTTGCAACGAGCCACTTATTAATCTGCAAAATCTGCTCTACAATCTCACCGGGGCGCAAATTACGAACAAACCCATTTTGCCCCGAGGCGCAAAAAGCGCAGCGTGCAGGGCAGCCAATCTGAGAAGACACACACACAGTACGACGAATTCCAGAACGAATTAATACTGACTCGACCAAACTCCCCTCATGAAGTCTCCATAAGAATTTAGTCGTTTCCATGTCATCCGATTCGGTAATTTTTTCCAATTTTAACGTCGGTAACTTGAATGCTTTTGTGAGCGATTCCCGCAATTCCTTACTGAGATTGCTCATCTCCTTCCAATCCAAAACGTACTTTTGATAGACCCACTCAAATATCTGGCGGGCATGGAATTCTTTATGGTTATGGGAAGCTAGCCATTGCTTGAGCTCGTCTAATGTTAAATCGCAGAGGTGGTTCATCTTAAAACTTTTAAATTTAATTACTTGAAAAAGTATTGTAGCAAATCAAGAAATTCTTTTCCATCTATTTAATCGTTAATCCTTGACTTAAAGAAAACTCCCCTTACAATCTGATGTGAGGACATTTCTCAAAAGCTATCCATGATACTTTTGAGACAACTCTTATTTTCAAAAATCAAATGAAGGGAGAATGATTATGAATAAACTTTTCACTCTATCAGCACTAAGCTGCCTAATGGTCCTTAATTGCCACGCCGGAGATTCCTCTACACAAGCTCGTGTAGACTCCAGCAGCCTGAACCAACGGACAGAAAGTTCAGAGTCAATCGCATGCAAAGACTGTGAAGGCAGAAGCAATGTACATTTACTAGCGCAAAACGAAAGCACTACTAATAAACTTGCTAGCGACGTTACGAAATCCGAAAAAAAGAAATGCCCATGCGAAGGCAACATAGCTTCCGATGCAAGCAGCTCCCAAGGTAACGTTGTTGCATCCAGCAGCAACAGTAGCAACAGCGAAAGCTCAGTGATTGAATCTTCGTCTTTTAGCAGCTCTGAAGCTGTTCAAATCGCATCTAGCAGCAACAGCAGCGAAAGCGTTTCTATCGAATCTTCGTCTTTTAGCAGCTCCGAAGCCGTACAAATCGCATCTAGCAGCAACAGCAGCGAAAGCGTTTCTATCGAATCTTCATCGTTTAGCAGCTCCGAAGGCATTCAAGTTGTCACAAGCAGCAGCGAAAGCGCCCCTCTCGAATTCTCATCACATAGCAACTCTGAAAACAACTTTGCTTCAGACGCAAGCACTTCTCAAGACAACCGTATCGCAACAAGCAGCAGTGAAAGCAACCTCCTCGCTTCCTCTACACATAACACCTCCGCAGCATAACACCAAAAGCCTCTAAATTTATTTTAGAGGCTTTTTCCTACCCTACCCTCCTTTATTTTTTTAAATTATGAGAAATAATCTTTTGCGCGATGAACCAAAAAAATAACAATACCCCACTTAGTTCTTAAGATCTTCTAAAAACCTTGACAATAAATAACTAATTGATTACTTTCTTATACTTTACATATAAACCACAAGCCAGCTTAATCGGAGATCTCATATGTTTACCATCACAAGAATGGATGTACGAAGCGCCTTTATTAATGGAGCCCAAGGACTCGCCCCCGGCATGATAGGCATGATTGCCGGTCATCTAATTAGTACAATTGCTCATACAGCCTATAACGCTGCAGATGAATCCCCACGCTCCGATACCATTAAAACAATTTCAGCTATTGCCGGTGCGATTATTGGTCTCTCGGCGGCTATTTATTTAATGCCTCAAATGACTATTATCCAATTTACAGGTCGAAAATTAATAGAAATGGTCGTCGTAGAGTTAACGGCAGGGGTCGTGGTCAACTGGGCTGCTAGCTGCTTTGGTGTTCAACCCCCATTGGTATTCTTCCAAGGAGCTCTTCTCGGGTGGCTAGGACCTAGTTTGAGGGCAATTCATATCATCTATCTTACAATTTATCGTCCCATTACTGCAGGAGTACAGGCAATCTATCGAACGTTTCAAAATGTGGATGAAAATCAACAAAATAACCCTGTCTAAAAGACAAAAAACAGTCCTCAAAGACGATAAACGTGCCCTCAAAGGGAGAGTTGCCTCCGATTAAACCTGATGCCAGGGAACTAAGCGTAAAAAGTCTTTGGGGATATCAAATAAAAACCGGGATGGCTCGCTGGGATAATCTTGCCCCATCCGTTTGCGCTGTCTTGACATACTAATCGTCAAAAACTCTTTAGCCCGTGTGATTGCGACATACATCAATCGGCGTTCTTCTGCCAGGCCGGTTTGTTTCATACTTTTTTCATGGGGGATGATATGATCCTCCATTCCCACAAGAAATACAGCTTTAAATTCCAAACCTTTGGCGCTATGGAAAGTCATGAGCGTCACTCGATCTTCGTCCGCGCCTTGCTGTTTTTTATTCCAGTTGGAGTCGATGGGCATCCCTTGGACAAAATCATTAAGGGTGGCTTTGCCCTGCCCCTCCTGCGGAATAAATTTTTCTTCGAACTCTTTTAACGACAGAATAAATTCCTGAACGTTTTCCCATTTAAAAGCTCGCATCTGAACACTTTTTACTTCTTCATGGATTGCTTGGCGGTAATTGACAGTTTCCACTAACCAGGTCAGCGCTTTATCGAGTGAATTGACTTCGAATAATTGCGATGCTTTTTCTATGGTTTCAACAAAGGATTGAATTCCTTTCAAAGTCTTTTGGGGAATTTTTTCTCGGGCCTCCGCTCCGCGCTGCTCATCTAAAACTTCTATGAGCACATCCCAAAGGGGAATTCCTTCTTTTCGATTGCGCTGAGTGAGCATATCTAGTGTCGCTTCACCAATCCCCCTGCGAGGTTGATTGATGATTCTGAGCATCGCTTCTTGATCCATCGGATTGCTGATCACACGCAAATAGGCGAATAGATCCTTAACTTCGCGCCTTTCGTAAAATTCTTGTCCTCCGGATATCTGATAGGGCACCCCATTAACCCATCGGTCATGGTCCTGCCAGGATTGTTTCATTAACGCGGACTCGAATTGCCTAGAAAGGGCGTTGGAGCGGTACAGGATGGCGATATCTTTCCACATCAACCCCTGCGCTTGTTTAATTTTAACGATCCTAAAAACCACTCCCTGCGCTTCGTCCACTTCTGAGGGCGCATGAAATAGGTCTATCAGGGTGCCATCCCCTTTTTGGCTCCACAAAACTTTCGCGTGTCTCTCTGAATTTTTCTGGATCACCGCATTAGCGGCTTTTAGGATGGTGTTTGTAGACCGGTAGTTTTGCTCTAGTTTGATCGTTAAAGCATCGCTAAAATTCAAAATATTGCGTACTTCAGCACCCCTCCATCCATAAATCGACTGGTCATCGTCGCCGACGACGCACAAATTATTATATTTGGCTGCCAATAAGGAAGCTATGCGGTATTGAACGGGATTAGTGTCTTGGTACTCATCGATCATGATATAACGAAACCGCTCTTGATACTTTTCCAAAATATCAGGGTGGTTTTCGAAAAGTTCTAATGTGAGAGTCAACAAGTTGTCGAAATCAACAGCATTATAAGCTCGCAAGCTGTCCTGAAGTCTGCGGAACACTGTGCGAGTGAATCCCTGGTGCCAATGAGATTCAGTATCTACGATTTCTTCTTCTTTCATTCCCCGATTTTTAGCCCAATTAATCGCCTGTACGGTGGACCCCAGCGAGGGTAGAGTTTCCGACTCATGCTGAAGCTCATCCCGGGCAATCCAAGAAATCAAACGTTGGACATCTTTTTCATCATATAAAGTGAAATGAGGAGTATACCCCAATCGG
>CAZENM010000173.1:0-5057 GCA_964513575.1 uncultured bacterium
AATCCTAAAAAATCTCGATCGAAATCAAACGGATTCTAATTTTTTCACAGCCTCAACGGAAAGCATTAGAAACCACCCTTAAACAAAAATAAATTGAGTAAATTTTCTTGAAGAATTTATCATCCAAGGGTTTAATGAGAGATATTTTTTTAGGAGAAGGTGATGGCAACAATAGAAAATCAAGAGATTAATCCTCAACTGAAACTCATTTTAACGAAGGTTGCGAATACCATTCGGGGGTTATCGATTGATGCCGTGCAAAAGGCAGATTCCGGGCACCCCGGACTTCCTTTGGGATGCGCCGAGATCGGAGCGTATCTCTGGGGTGTTGCCATGCGTTACAATCCTAAAAACCCTAATTGGCTAAATCGCGACCGTTTCATTCTATCTGCCGGACATGGCTCGGCATGGCTTTATTCCTGCCTGCATCTTTCAGGCTATGACTTGAGCATGGAAGAAATTAAAAGTTTTAGGCAGATCCATTCGAAAACACCCGGACATCCCGAATATCGTGAAACACCCGGAGTCGAAACAACCACAGGACCATTAGGTCAGGGGTTTGGAAACGCTGTGGGACAGGCATTGGGACTTAAGATGCTAGCCGCGCGTTTTAACACTTCAAAACATACCATTATTGATAATAAAGTTTGGGTTCTGGTCGGAGACGGTTGTATCATGGAAGGAGTCTCCGCTGAGGTGTCTTCCTTAGCTGGGAATCTTAAGCTTGATAATCTCATTGTACTTTACGACGCGAACCATGTAACCCTCGACGGTCCTTTATCTGAATCTTCCTCGGAAAACACCCGCATGCGCTACGAGGCCTATGGGTGGGAAGTTTTTGAGATGAACGGGAACGATTTAAATGATATTGATCAGACTCTGAGAAGGATTCGTAAGGATCAGGATCGTCCTAGAATGATCATCACAACAACAACCATTGGAAAAGGATCCCCCAATAAGGCAGGAACTTATAAAGTTCACGGTTCTCCTTTAGGGGCAGAAGAGGTGCTCGCCACAAAAGAAGCTCTAGGGATCTCTTTAGAACCTTTTTATGTCCCGCAGGCGGTTTATGATTTTTTCAACGAAAAACTTTTAGAAGATAAAAAACTGGAAAATCAATGGAAAGAGACTTTTGAAGAGTGGAGCAGGGAAAACCATGAAAAATTTGCGGATTTCGAAGCGATGTCGCATAGGCGCCTTCCCTCTGACTTGGAAACCCGCCTAAGAAGTTTTGAAATTAAATCACCCGTAGCGGGAAGAAAAGCATCGCAAGATGTCATTAACGGGCTTGCTGACTTTCTTCCGCAGTTGATTGGCGGATCTGCGGACCTTTCCTGTTCCGATTTGACGATGATAAAAAAATTCCCCGTGATTTCCGCGGGGCATTTTGCGGGGCGCAATATCAAGTTTGGCGTTCGTGAATTTGGTATGGCTACAATAGCTACAGGGTTATCGGAAATAAATTTATTTACTCCGTTTATCGGAACATTTTTAACCTTTTCCGACTATATGCGCAATGCGATCCGATTGTGTGCCCTGATGCACGTCCAAGTTGTTTATCAGTTTACGCATGATTCCGTGTTCCTCGGTGAAGACGGTCCTACACACCAGCCGATCGAACATTATGCAGCGCTTCGAGCGATTCCATTTTTACAAGTGATTCGTCCGGCCGATGCCAATGAAGTTAAAATGGCCTGGATTGCGGCTCTTAATTACAAGGGACCCACGGCGCTCCTTCTATCGCGGCAGAATCTTCCCGAAATCCAGAATACAGATGTGTCATTTGCTGATGGAGTGGGACGCGGAGCCTATATTATAAAAAAGGAAAAAGGCAAGCCTGATTATACCTTGTTTGCGACAGGATCAGAGGTTCATTTAGCCATAGATGTATCGGTTGAGCTGGAAAAACTTGGCAAAAATGTGCGCGTGGTATCGATGCCTTGTTGGGAAATTTTTGAAAAACAATCTTTAGAGTACATCGAAAGTGTTGTTGGTGGAGAGTTAGGAAAAAGAGTCAGCATCGAAGCGGGTGTCGAACAAGGATGGCATAAATATATCGGCAGAAAAGGAATTGCAATCGCAATGGATCGCTATGGCGCTTCTGCGCCGGCAAAGATGTTAGCTCAAGAATTTGGCTTTACCGTGGAAGCTATTTTGGAAAGGATTCTGTAGATGAATGACCGCCTGATAAAAGCATTACAAATGAAAAACCAGGGACGCCCACCGGTATGGCTCATGCGCCAGGCTGGGCGATATCTTCCCGAATACCGCAAAATCCGGGAAAAGTATTCATTTATGGAGATGTGCCGCACTCCGGAATTGGTGGTAGAGATCACACAACAACCCATTCAGCGTTATGGATTCGACGCGGCCATCTTGTTTTCCGATATTTTAGTCGTTCCTGATGCTCTACAGCTTGGGTTGTCATTTGAAGAAGGGCTGGGACCTGTTTTTGCAAAACCTCTTATTCACGCGCAAGATGTGCAGAATTTACCCCCCATAGAAATTAAAGAGTCTTTAAAATACGTTTTTGATGCGATAAAGTTACTAAAACCATCCCTGAAAGTTCCTTTATTAGGTTTTGCGGGCGCTCCCTTTACTGTGGCTAGTTATATGATTGAGGGTGGGGCGAGTAAAGATCTACGCAAAACAAAACGATGGATGTTACAGGACCCCGAGAGCTTTCATCGGTTGCTGATGAAATTAACGCATTACACAATCGACTACTTGATCGAACAGTCGCGCGCGGGTGTTGATGCGGTTCAATTATTTGAGTCTTGGGCTCAGATGCTTGCCTATCCCCATTTTAGAGAGTTTTCACTGCCGTATTTAAAAATGATTGTCGATGCTCTCAAAAAGCAACATATCCCTGTAATCCTATTTGCAAGGGGAAGTTCTTTACTAGTCAAAGACCTTGCGGCCCTTCACCCCACATGCCTGAGCATTGATTGGAATGGCGATCTCACCGCAATCCGCGCGAAGGTTGGAAATTCCATCTCCCTTCAAGGAAATTTAGATCCGGAAATTCTTCTTTCCTCCGGATCGGTTGTTAAACGGGAAGTGCGAAGAATTTTAAAACAGATGGAGGGAGATCCTTCCTACATTTTCAATCTGGGCCATGGAATTCTTCCGGAAACATCCCCGGATGTCGTTAAAGAACTTGTCGAAGCCATTCATGAGTTCTAAAAAATCGATCGTTGTTTTAGGAGGAGGGATCGCAGGCCTAGCGGCAGCGTGGAAACTCCGCGATCATGATGTTTTGGTTTTAGAAGGGTCATCTCGCTTAGGTGGATGGATTCGAACGATTGAAAAAAATGGGTTTCTTTTTGAGACTGGCCCCCGAAGCTGCCGATCCTATGGAAATGGGGGAGCGACTCTGAAGTTGATTCGTGAACTTGGACTCGCGGATGATATTTTGCCCGCCGATCCAGCGGCGCAGATTCGATATCTATTTCATAATAAGAAACTTACAAGGATCCCCGGCCTTGCGGGAATGCTGTTTTCACCATTTCTCCCCATCATTTTTCGCGGAATTGTACTTGATGTAACAACCGCTTCGATCCATGATGATTGTTCTATTGCGGAGTTTATTGAAAAACGACTGGGAAAGGATTTGTTGGATGTTTTTATATCTCCGTTAGTTTCAGGTGTTTATGCTGGAACCGCCGAAAGCTTGTCCATTGAGGCCACCTTTTCTTCTCTTTACCAACTTCAAAAAACACACGGGTCTTTGCTTAAGGGTATGATCCTAAGTGGTTTTAAGGGTAAGTCCCAAGAACCCTTTCCTTTGTTTACCTTGAAGAATGGTTTGGAAAGTCTTGTGAAAAGGTTAGGCGAAAGATTAGGACCGAGTAGAATCAGGTTAAACGCATCCGTGGTTTCTGTGAAACAGGTAGGGCGAGGTTGGCAAGTGGGCTTGGAAAATGGCGAGGTGATAGAATGCGAAAAAGTGATATCGACGCTACCGGGAAAGGGTTTGGAAAAGTTTTGGGGGTTTAAAGCGACTCCCGCTTCGACGGTGGCGGTAGTCAATTTGGGCTACCACTCAATCGATCTTCCTTTGAACGGGTTTGGATATTTGATTCCATCCAAAGAAAAAGAACAAGTCTTAGGCGTTGTTTGGGATTCAAAAGTTTTTCCGGGTCAACAACTAGATAAGCGCCAGGGAAGGTTGACTGTCATGATAGGCGGGACGGGAGCTCCGGAAGGATGGCGTTCATGGGATTTTGTAGCTGTGGCTTTGGAGGCAATTAATAGACAGATGGGTGTCACAGCTTTGCCCGATGTCACTCATGTGAGCATCGCAGAAAATGCAATTCCCCAGTTCGAGGTGGGATATTCTTCAAGGTTGCGGGATTTTCTAAATCATATCCGTTTGAATCACCCGGGTTTAGAAATGGGCGGGGCCTGTATCGATGGTGTTGCGATAAATGAATGCATCCACGGTGCGGATAGGTTTACAAAAATAGGGATACAGTCATAAAATAAAAATTAGATGTTGATTGTTTCGAAACTGAAAAAAAGTGAGCCTAGATATGTTTGATAAATTTACGAATCGTGCAAAACAAGTGATTAAGTTGGCCAAGAAAGAGGCTCAAAGACTTAACCACAACTATCTGGGTACTGAGCATGTCTTGCTAGGGCTTCTGAAACTAGGACAAGGCGTTGCTGTCAATGTCTTAAGAAATATGAATATCGACTTCGAGACTGTACGCACTGAAGTCGAAAAATTGGTCGGATATGGTCCCGAAATTCAAATTTATTCCGAACCCGCTCTTACAGGGAAGGTTAAAAAGGTTTTTGAATTTGCTAACGAAGAAGCTGCAAATTTAAACCATAACTATGTAGGTACTGAACATCTTCTCCTTGGGCTGCTAAGACAGACAGAAGGGGTCGCGGCCCAGGTTTTGGAAAACCTTAATATCAATTTAAAAGAAGTGCGCAAAGAGGTCTTAAAAGAACTCGAGACGTTTAATCTCCAATTACCCCCTATCGGCGGAACAGCGCCTAAACCCCCACAAGCCAGCGCGACCGGCCCCGGCCAAACATCCAAACCT
>CAZENM010000174.1:0-5018 GCA_964513575.1 uncultured bacterium
GCAATAAGCAATTGGGGATTTCCGTTCCGCTCGCGATCTCTGCCGCCACTATAAGAGGCAAATTGCAGAATTCTGAGCCCGATATACAGAATGAATGAATACGCCATGACCATCGCCGCAAGACGAAGGCAAATTTTCATATCCCCATTGTAAATATGCCCAAATTCGTGGGCGACCACACCCTGTAACTCTTCCCGATTCAATAGGTTTAATGCACCGACGGATACTGCTATAGCCGCTTTATCCGAAGTTAATCCCGCAGCGAAAGCGTTAATTTCATTTGCGGGAATGAGGTACACCTTAGGCATTGGTTGCCCGGAAGCTATAGCGATCTCTTGCACAATATTCAAAAGCTGCTGTTGCTTAAAATCGGCTGTCCTTGAATCAACAAGTTTACACCCCATTGACTCAGCAACATAAGATCCTCCTTGGGTGGAGTACATCAAATACTGAAATCCGGCAATCAAAAAGGTGAGTCCGGCGAATAAGACCCCATAGATAGGGAATTCACTCGCAGGCTCACTAGCAACACCATTTTCATCGGGATAGTATTCAACCTCTACCGATCTCACAAACCACTCTATTCCGGCAGCAACGATGAATGTCATGATCAAAAATGCTGCGATATACAAAGATGTTTTAGATCGGGCGCGTCGCTGCGCCTCCCAAAAATTAAATGCCATTTAAAATGCCACTTTAACAGGTTTCTTTGCTTCTTCTTCTTTGACTTCGAAAAGATCAGCAGGGTGGTGACCTAAAAAGTTAGCCACTAATACAGCAGGAAAAACTTGTTGAGCTGTATTGTAGATCATTGCTTGGTCGTTGTAGGCTTGTCGGGCAAAAGCAATTTTATTTTCTGTCGAAGATAATTCTTCCTGAAGCTGTTTCATGGTCTCGTTTGCTTTCAACTCGGGGTAGCTTTCTGACAATGCAAAAATCTGTGTCACACCTTGTTTTAGTGCTGACTCAGCTGTCATGAGGTCTTTAAGACTTCCTTCAGTGGGTCCACCGGCACTTTTTAAAGCTTGTAACGCAGCCGCAGATTGATTACGCGCATTAACGACAGCTTCCAAAGTCCCTTTTTCATAGCTCATGTATCCTTTCACGGTCTCGATCAAGTTGGGGATTAGGTCATAGCGTCTTTGCAGCTGGACGTCGATTTGACTCCACGCATTTTTCACCTGATTACGCAGGTTAACCAGCTTATTGTATAAGCCGACTGCGTAGAGGGCGAGTACCACAACAGCACCTAATAAAATTAAACCTATCGACATAATTCCTCCAAAATTAATGCTTAATATTGATTGTCTTCTTAAGGTTTATCCTAATTCAAAAGGGAATTAATTTATAGGTTTGGGCTACTACCTCACCAAATAATTCTTGACCTGTAAAAGCAGATGAATTTATTTGGCTTACACAAACAAATACCAGTATTGATACAATAATAATATGGAATTGCCTTATTTCATGAAACTAATCTTTAGTTTCTAATACACAACATATTGGTTTTATATGTCTAGCATAACACCATTTCGCCCAAAAGGTCATTCGATCAGCTCCTCTTCTCAGGAGATTAACAGCATCGCTTCTTCTGGGAAGGGAAAACTAAAAAGGCATAAATCCTCAAAAAGTAGCACAGAGTTTGATCGGTTTAGACGGAAGGATACAGTTAATGCACTAAAATCGCTGCTCTTTGACAAAATAACGGTGCTAAGTACTCGAATGAATTTTCTAGAAGGTCAAGAAGTGGGTTCAGCCATTTTTCGCCAGGGAAAGAATGCCAACGTCTATACCCTTTTAATCAAAACCAACGATAAAAACGAAAAAATAAAAAAGTTGAGCATAGAGGTTTTGGGCACCGGAGGACTTAATGTTCAGGGGCACAATTTCCATAGTTTGGACAAATTCCTTCAAAAAACAAGGCTTGATAAGGACAAAATTCTCACGAAGGGAGATGTTACCGAAAGTACTAAAATCATGAAGCAGGCCATGAAGGATCTTAAAAACGCCCCTGAGGTAAGTGTCGTAGAATATTCACGAAAGACAAAATCATTCAAAAACTGGCAGGCTTCTACTTGGATAGCTGTAAAAAATCAAGAAAACAAAATAACTCTCCATAAAGTTCTGCACGGTAAAGACAAGAAGAAATTAAATCTTGAAAATGTTCCCAGCCCCAAGTCACGTTTTGTGGCTACTGGAGGGGAGAAGGTCTTAAAAGAACTTCACTCGGAATCGGGTAATAAACTGCTTCGTGGAAAACTTTTTAATGAGGCGAAATTCAGTAACATGGAGCGAAAGGTCTACGAGAAATTTAAAGACTCACCGAATTTGCTAATTCCATTGCTGTATAAGAAAGGGGAGTCTGAACGGTTTGTGATCGAGAGAAAAGGCTCTGATTTGTTGGCATTGACAATGAAGGAAGGCTCACCACCCTTAACTGAAAGGCAGGTTCTAGGGTTATTTTCTCATGTTTTATTAGGAATCAAAGAAATGCACGATCAAAATACTGCTCATTTGGATGCCAAACCCGATAATGTACTAGTCGAATATGACCCGAATAAACCAGAAAAGTACTCCGTGCATTGGATAGATTTCGGGAAAACACATATTTTTGATAACCCGAACCAAATCGTTTTCAGCAGGGGAACCCCTGGGTATTTTGACCCGTTCTTAGCTATGATGGGAATAAAAGGTGTTAACGAAGCAAAGGCAGCTGATATTTACGGGCTGGGAATGTGTTTAATTACGATGCTTGCAAAAGAGCCGCTTGAAAGGATTATACTGAGCCCTAAAGATAGATTAATGGATTCATTAGGTTTGCTGGTCTATGGTGGTGAGGAAGGGGCGTCAACATCACAGATTATGCCAATTCTGAATAAATTTCTGGCGGGGGAGATCAATCCCAGAATTAAAATTGATGCGCCTATGCTGGAATTGATTGCGTTAATGATTAGTCAACCAGCTAAAAATCGTCCAACTATTGATGAAGTTATCCAAAAAGTGAATGTGTTAATTAACAAAATGGATCAGCAAACACCTTCTACTTCTTCGTAGAAGTCATCAATGCTTGTAGTCTAGCGCTTGCGTATTTCAAGGCCTCTGGATGCTTTTTAACGGCTAAGGTTACAAGTTTCTCATCATCTTGGAGCTTTTCGGAAGCATACTTAAGCTCTTTGCCTGTAGCATTAGCTTGCAGCATTGCTATCGTCATGAAATCAAAGTTTTCTTTGAGTTCGGGAGAAAGTTGTTTGGGGTTTTCCATATGCTTTCGGACAAAAGCTCCGACTTCGAAGTGGTTGTCGCATCGTAATTGTATCATTCTATCACCCTTAATTACTGTCTGTAAAAACTTTTTAGTTGAAAAAAAAGGTTATAATTTAAGTAATTAATAATCAATATAAAACACCTCACTTTTCACGAGTTCACGGATACGATCACTTGGCGCTATCAATTTTGTAACATCGATTTTGGGAAATTTCTCAAACTAATAGGCGACGCAATAAGTCATGATAGGTGAAACAATAGAAACCTGGCGGGATCATCCGCGTTTTTAGGGATTCCTGTGATCACTGCGATTGGAGGCGTTGCGGAAGCGGCTCTTGAATTAGTAGCAGTCAAAAATAGTTTTAAGGAAAACACACCAACAGAAATAAACATCTTTGCATTAATCCATCAGATATTTAACGCTGCCCAAAAAAAATACTCCATTGAAATTTAGGGTGTTGAGCGATAGGATGTCAGGACTTATCATGTCGCGGCAACCTCTCAAGGACGTCATTGTAGTAATCATTGCTTTTTATTCACATTTTTCATATAATTAACTAAAATTATATTAAAATAACGGGAGATCTAATGAATACAATATTAAGTTTTAGTGAATTGTGTTACACAAAAGCTGAGCAAAAAAGAGATTGTGGAAGTCTTGCTGAATCATGCGGCTTGCTAGGACTCTCGGTCGTAGCAGCTGTTGGGGGAGTAGGCCTTGTAACTTTGAAGGCTTTTAGTGATGAATTGGGATTATCAAAACCTTATTATTCACATGTTCATCAAAATTTCTTGGGAATTATCCAAATCCTTTCAGAAGATCATCCACAACTTATCGCAGATGTTCGCAAATACGGAATTGAAAACCCGGAACAAAAAATTGAAATTGCAAAGTTATGCGCTGATAAATATCCAACCTATACAGCCAATAATTTTGACAGATTCGGCATCACAAATCAAAGTCAAATTATTGAAATTGCAATGGTTTGCGCTAGAAGCGAAAAATTGCGTGACACCGGTACAACCCCAAATTTTAATAATTTTGGAATCGTCGATCCAGCCGAGCTACTTAAAATTCAAACTTTACATCGAGAACTAAATCCTGTTGTAGTTGCGGATCAGCCTAGCGAAGTATCCACAATTGAGCCACCTTTGACGACTGAAGAGATACGAAAAATTTGGTCTAGGGAGCATTTTTCTCAACCATCTCATAGGCCAATGTTATATAGGTTTCCATCTTCTGGCCCTGGGTCACCAAGATGGTTCGTACAAGAACAAATGAGGACAAATTTTAGGTAAAAATAACATAACATTGATTATCAGACGTTGTTTTTAAGTCGGAATGCTGTTTGTTGGATGTAAATTTTATCAAGCTTCGATTGCTATTCAGGCTTTGGGCTTAAACCAAGCCAAAAGTCTGAACAGCAATGGATTTAACGCGATAGAAAACAGCGCACAGGCGACGATCACATCAAACCCATCATCCGGTAAAATTTTCAAATGCAGCGCTTCCTCGGCCACAATAAAAGAAAACTCGCCGATTTGTGCCATAGCAAACGCCACGGATAATGCGACCATGTATG
The DNA here is from genome assembly GCA_964513575.1 of uncultured bacterium. GTDB lineage: Bacteria > Chlamydiota > Chlamydiia > Chlamydiales > Parachlamydiaceae > CAMFKA01. Next base: position 4,848 of record CAZENM010000174.1, read on the forward strand.
GATATTTTAAGACTTTAACGATGATGAACGTCGTTAAGGGTTTAACCAGTAAAATGATCGATAGCACACACATAAACAAACTGAAATTTGAAACAATGGCATCGGGATTAAACAACATCCCTACCGAAAGAAAAAACAAAACGACGAAGGCATCTCACATAGGCAAGGAGT
>CAZENM010000175.1:0-5014 GCA_964513575.1 uncultured bacterium
ATCTACGCCCCTGGTCTATCAAAATTTAAAGCCGGAACTTTTAGAGTATCACGATCCCGTAGCCTCGCTTAAAAAACTAGCAATGAGTGTGCCGGAGTACTATAATGATCTGGAAGCGTCGGCATTCGAATTACTACCCCGATTGCGCACGATCAAAGAAGAACTTATTCAAGCCGGATTTTCTACCGTTCTTCTTTGTGGTTCCGGCACCGCGTTCTTTTGTCTAGGCGAGGCAACTCCTCCGGAGATGATCGGCGTTGCCGCCCAAAAAGCTAAATTTATTAATCGCCCCCCGAAACGTTGGTACGAGTGAGATTTCTATGAGAATATATGACGATCAATTAATTGTAGTCACCGGGGGCGCCGGTCTAATCGGCTCCAGCGTTATTAAAGAATTAAATGACCAAGGATTGTCAAACATCGTGGTCGTCGACTCCCTCAAGGAAAGTGAAAAGTGGAAAAACTTGGTCGGAAAACAGTTCGTGGAAATTCTAGAAAAAGAACAGCTGTTTTCTTGGCTGGAAGGCCGGGAGTCCCAGGTCGAAGCATTTATCCATTTGGGCGCTTGCTCAAGTACTGTTGAAAGAAATGCTTCCTACCTCCTCGAAAATAACTATCGCTATTCCGTTAATCTGGCCGAGTACGCCCTGAAAAACAATCAGAAATTTATTTATGCATCCTCCGCAGCAACCTATGGTGATGGTGTCTTGGGTTTTAACGATACAGATCAGTCCCTTCAAACCCTTCATCCTCTCAATATGTACGGATACTCCAAACACCTTTTCGATCTGTGGGCCTTGAATCAAGGCGTCCTGAATAAGCTGACCGGTTTGAAATATTTTAATGTTTTTGGTCCCAATGAATACCATAAGGGACGGATGGCCTCTGCTGTGTTTCATCTTCTACCGAAAATCCTGAAAACTGGCTCTGTGCAACTCTTTAAGTCTTCAGAGCCGGAAAAATATGCTGACGGCGGCCAAATGCGCGATTTTATCTACAGCAAAGACGCTGCAAAAATGACCTGCGCTTTCCTGAAAAACAATGCCACAGGCATCTATAATATCGGTACGGGAACTCCTCAAACCTGGAATAGCTTATCGAAGGCAATGTTTAAAGCTGTTAACAAACCCGCTCATATCGAATATGTTAACATGCCCGAAGATCTTATCGGAAAGTACCAAAACTACACCTGTGCTGATGTTTCTAAAACCAAAAATGCCCTTAAAGAACTTTTTGTGACGACTCCATTTGAAGCGGCAATCGCCGATTACACGCAAAACTATTTGATGAAAGAGGCCACATGGTAAAGCTGTCTAAAAAGTTTAATTGCATAGCCCCTTTTCGCGTGCTCGTCGCGGGCGATCTGATGCTTGATGCCTACACCTTTGGGAAAGCAAGAAGGATATCTCCGGAAGCGCCTGTTCCCATCATCCACGTGATGTCCGAAGAGCAACGCCCCGGTGGCGCCGGAAACGTTGTGCTGAACCTAATCTCTATGGGCGCTCAGGTGGCTGTTCTTGGAAGAATTGGAGATGATAAAGCCGGCGAGCACCTAAAAAGACTTTTTCTTCAAGAGAGCGTTTCCATCGACGGACTATTCGTCGAAGAATCATTCCCCACACCCATAAAAAATAGAATCATCGCCGATACACAGCAAATTTTACGCATCGACCACGAAACAACCGATTCCCTTTCAACGGCACTCGAAGAGAAGATTTTAACCTCGCTTCCCCAATTCCTTGCGAATGCGGATGTGGTAGCGCTTTCCGACTACGGAAAGGGTTTTTTAACCGACCGACTCCTTCAAGCGCTCATCCAAGAATGCAAACACAGAAATATTCCCGTTATCGCAGATCCCAAAGGACTCCAATTTGAGAAATATAAAGGGGTTACCTGGTTAAAGCCAAACCAATCCGAAGCCTACGCAGCCGCAAACCTCCCTCCAAATACCCCTTTAGAAATTGTCGCGGATCGATTGTTCTCCTTGACAGACGCCCAATGGCTGATGATCACACGCTCAGAAGCTGGAATCGCCTTGTTCAATCGTCAAACAGGTCGCGAAGACTTCCCTGTGGCGATTAAACAAATTAAAGATGTCACGGGAGCAGGGGATACCGTGCTAGCAATGTTAACAACTGCTATCGCAAATCATTTTACACCCGCGGAGGGCTGCTGCATGTGCAATATCGCCGCAGGGATCGCGATCGAACGGATCGGATGCGCGAGAGTAACGCTCAGAGAACTGGCGCAACGTTTGCTGGAAAATGATATTTCCCATAAAGTCTTTGATGAAGAAGAACACCTAAACACCCTCGAAGAGCTTCTTAAGCACGGCGGCTACCAATTGCTGCAAGTTCCTTCCGCTTCAGGTTTAACTTCGACGGTTTTCAGAGAGATCTGTAAAATGAAAAAAGAACACGAAGCGCCGCTCTTAGTTCACGTTCATGACTCAAAGCATGGCGATGAGATGGTTAATATACTCGCTGACCTACAAGAGGTCGATTTCGTTATTTCGAGGTCTGATGGTCTTCAGAGATTGATGAAGAAGACGCCCCCAATCCGAGTTCAGACCATATTTTAAACTGTAGATTAGTTTTGGGAATCATCGCCGGCGCGCTTCTTTTCAGGGCAAGCAGAGATCTCAGAGCCTCATAGATTAAATTAAATCGTTGAATGTCAAAAATTTCTATCCCTTTATGTAAGGCCTTTTGTGGTTTACCCAAAATGAAGGTTAAATCACGGGTAAGAAAAGGAAGAACGGGAAAATATTCAGTTTCGCTTTCTTCTAAATTGCTATAGGCTTCTCTCAGATGTTTGATGTTTTTTTCAAATTGAAATAAATTTTGAAAGATTTCAAATGACTTTTGTACATCTTTTTTTCGTTTCTCCACATGCTTAAGTCTATCCAACACGTTTTTTAACGAAAATGGTGTTTGAAAATCAAAACGCTGCCTAGCAATCCCCATGGTATAGATAATTGACTCTTCAAATTTCATCTTGTCCGCCGGTGTATGATTCATAAACTCCCTGTAGAGCCACTCTTCAAATTTATTAATCGCACAAGCTAAGCGCGCTAGGTGAGGAGTGTTTTTCATTGTAGTTAAATCGCAGAAATACTCATTAATAGGAATTTCATCGATATACCTCACGAAATAACAATGAATTTCCTTTGCAAAGATCTGACAAGCTGTCTCCGTCACTTCTTTATCCTTTCTCTGAACCATGCGCCTCAGCAGATCCGCGATAGACTCCAACGAAACAGAATTACACTTGGCTCGCGGAGTGACTGTTAATGACTTTTCAAAAAGAATTTGTAAAATTTGATTCTCTTTCTTAATTTCATCAAATGATGATCCTTCAAGGAGACTTAAAATTTCTTCGAATTTCGTTTTGATGAGGTTTTCAGATAGCTCATCCAGATAATAACGACACGAAAGCCACCTTCCTAAAAGAAAGATCAAATTATTCTGAACTTTTTTTCTTTCATTCAAAGAAAATGTCGTGTCTTTAATAGCTTCACAGACTGCTTCCAAAAACAACTCCGTGGTCGTAAAAGCCTTATAACAGACAATGAAAACCTCGGGATGGATAAATTGAGGCCATCGCGCTATTTTTGACACGGGGATATCCCACTTCAATACTCGGAAAAGCCACTGCATCGGGTCTTTATTTAATAAATCAGGATTTTTATACTGGATTTGAGATAGGGGCCGTTGCCTCATTTCTCTCGTGATGACATCATCATGAATAATACATTCCCGGGTCTGAGATCTAGGGCTGAGCAGTAGGGGCTCTTGTCGATAATAACAAGTGAGAAACTCGGTGATCAGCCTTTCCTCGTGATCCTTAAGCTCGGACCTTTGGAATAATTCGTCGTATATTTTTTTAATATTCGTTACGTAAATTTTTTTTTCAGATTCTTTGGTTGGGATGATGTCCGACATGATAGCTTGAATGGATAGTTGTTTTAATGTATCCGGATTAGAATAAAAAATATCTTGCGATGATAAAAGCTGCTTAACAAACAGCTGAGTCAATAAACCCCTTTTTTTGTTGATGTCAGCTTCGCCATTAACCCTTCCTAAACATCTCTCACAATCAGTTTTAATACGCGGCGTTAATAACCCAAAAGGGACTTTTGGTGTTTCCGGAATAGAATTATAGGAAGAACTAGCCATAAACTTCTCCGAGTGGTTTGTTGGTTAAGGTTTGTTTGTTTTGTTTATCCTATATAACATTTAGTATTTATTAATTATTTAATAGTTTAAATCTTGTAAAAAAATCTTTGCGATAACTCTTAAATAGTGTAAAAACACCACTGTGTGAAATCGATCCTGGGGGATCCATAACCCCCCCCGATTTATTTTACTGGGACTTGTTCTTTTGAATGATGCAAGTAGATCGAAAGACCCACAGCAACTAAGATGAGTGCGATAAAAAATCCGCGGGTGACCATTTCGCCAAAAGCCAACCAACCGAATCCCGCTGCAAATAGGGGATTGGTTAATCCGGCTAATGTCATAAATGTAACGCTAAATCTCTTCAAACTGTAACCGTAAAGGTTGTAGCATAAAAGATTGTGGATGATAACAATATAAAGGAAAGGCCCCCAGAAACCCCACGTGTTGTGGTAAAGAGGAACGGGATTCCATGTTTCAACAAAAGCAGAGGTGATCAAAGATAACAGGCCACCGATCAGGAAGCTGAGACCGTTCGTAGTTAAAATCGAACACCCTTCATTCACGGTCAGCTTTTTTACAAAAACCCATCCAATAACAGCAGTACATGCGGAAATAGACACCGCTCCTTCAGCAATCGTAAACTCTTTCCACCCGAAATCACTATCCCATCCCATCATAGGAATAATGCTGCATAATCCAATTGCTAATCCAACGGCCTGCATACGTGATAAATGCTCACCCAAAATTAAAAACGAAAATACAATAGCAACGAGGGGAGACAAGCTATAAATGAGGCTGGTTGGTCCCGAAGGGGGAAATTGCAACCCCCAAAA
>CAZENM010000176.1:0-5004 GCA_964513575.1 uncultured bacterium
ATAGCCATTGAATAAACCGGAAGAAGTGAATTTGGAAGCGGCAAAAAATCACCCTAATATCGCTCAGATTTTGGGTGAAGTTAAAATCCAACGGGTGATTTTTGTACCGAATAAATTACTGAACCTCGTGACTGTTAGCTAGTATGGCAAAGCATACTTTTACCCGTTATAGTCCATTTTAGTTATTATGAGGCAGCTTTTCGGATTTATTTAACGCTCTGCGTGAAATAAACCCGAAAAGCTGCCTCATAATCCCTCTAAAATAGGAACTTAGGCTTATGCGTTAAAGTGGTGAAACCTCTTCCAGCTTGTGAGGTTCATTGTGGCTAAAAAAAGCATATCCCAAATTCAATCAATGCTTTCGTGGCACATGCTTTAGCTTGTGTGGATCATTGTGGCTAAATAAAACATACCCCAAATTCAATCAGTGCTTTCGTGGCACATGCTTTAGTTTGTGTGGATCATTGTGCCTAAATAAAACATACCCCAAATTCAATCAATGTACTGTTTGTGTTTGTTATATTTAGAGCTTAGTTAGCTGTACTCGACGATCCTCCACAAGCTAAAGCATGTGCTACGAGGGCGAAGATGTTGTGTGGAGATGCTGTGCTGTCTTGATGTCTGCTTTAATTTGATTTTTCAAGGCTTCAACAGACGGGAATTTGATTTCCGGACGGATGAACTCTCCAAAAATCACTTCGATGGATGTGTTATAGAGGTTTTCGTGATAGTCAAAAAGATGCGCTTCCAATTTAACATCTTTGGAATTTTTGATTGTAGGTGCCTTTCCTAAATTCGCGATTCCGAAAAAAAGTTCTTCTCCAACTTTAACTCGGACTGCATAGACCCCCTGCGGAGGAAGACACAAGCCATTAACATTTAAATTAGCTGTTGGGAAGCCAATAGTTGTTCCTTTGCCTTCTCCGCGAATGACCTTACCATATATGGAGTAAGGTCTTCCCAGATAATTACTGACAAGTCGGAAGTCTCCGGCATTAATTGCCTGCCTGACAAGGGTACTTGAAACAACTCTGCTCTCCTTGCTGATAGCAGGAAAGTCTTCTACTTCAAAGTGAAGCTGCTTGCCTAGTTTAATCAAATGAGGCAGATCACCTTCGCGACTTTTTCCAATGGCAGCATCATGTCCTAAAATAATTTTTTTAATAATGATGGTTTCGGAGAGTTTTTCTAAAAATTGCAGTGTCGTCTGACCTGCAAAAGCTTCTGAAAATTCCAGAAGATAAAGGTCATCCAAACCCAAAGACTTGAATAGGTGGATTCGTTGTTCATTAGAGGTTATTCGAAGAGGGCATTGGTGGGGACGTATGACTTGTGCGGGATGGTTAATAAAGGTGATGATTGTTGATCGCGCATGCAATTGATGAGCTTCTTTGACGATTTGCTTTATCATCGCCTGGTGTCCTAAATGGATCCCATCAAAATTACCGACTGTAAGGATTGAATTTTTTCTATCTGCTTTTGGTTCAAGCGAATAGTGTATCTTCATGCCATTTTTCTTAAGTGGGGCCGCAAATCGTAGTCAACAACATCTAGAAGATTGCCGTCAAAACACTCTGAAAGAGCATATTTTCCGCTTTGGGTTCTTTGAAGTTCGATCAAATGACCAAAACTTCCTAGCGCAATTCCAATCTCATGAGCGATGCTGCGTATGTATGTACCCTTGCTGCATTTAACGCGAATGTCTAAATAGGGATATTCATAGTGGATGATTTGCGTCTCGACTTTTACGCGGCTAGGAAGTCGATCGACAACCTTTCCTTTTCGAGCAAGATCACAAAGTTTTTGGCCGTTGATTTTTTTTGCCGAAAACATGGGGGGGACCTGATCTATTTCGCCTTGGAAGGCGGCAACAACTTTTTCGATCTCCTCGATTGTAGGCACAACATCTGATCGTTCTTGGACCTGACCATCACAATCGAATGAATCTGTGGAAACGCCTAATAGGATCCTTGCGCGATACTCTTTATCCTGTCCCAGAAAGCTGTCAGAGAGGCGAGTGTAATCCCGCCCCACTAACAATATCATGACTCCGGTCGCAAAAGGATCTAAAGTACCTGCATGGCCAACTTTTTTCACTCCTAGGCGGCGACGGATTGCCGCGACTAAGCTAAAAGATGTTCGTCCCGAAGGCTTGTTGACCAGTAAGATTCCTTCTTTTTCCAACGTCATGATTCAGTTTCTTCCTCTGCCGGTTGATCATCTTCCGGACGCGCTTCTTTTTCCGCGCTGATTTGATGGAGCAACATTTCAATTCTCATTTGCTTATCCACGCTCTCATCCAGAATAAATGTTAGAGCGGGGAAGTAGCGAATAGTCATTTTTTTCGAGCTATTCACGGCAATAAACCCCGCAGCGCTTTGCAGCGCGGCGATGGTGTCTTTCTTCTGTTGTTCTGTACCGATCACACTTACATAGACTTTAGCATGGTGTAGATCTTTAGTAATGTCTACGTGTGTAACTGTCAGTAATTCGTTAACATGAGGATTCTTTACATCTTTACGAATGACTTCGGAGATGACCTCTTTAATTAAAGAATTTAGACGATCAGTTCTTTTGACTGCCATAGCCCCTCTTACAGTTGTTGAGTGATGTAGGTGACTTCGAATACTTCCAAGATGTCGCCGGGGAGTAGGTCTTCGAATCCTGATAACAGGACACCGCACTCAAACCCTTTGGAAACTTCTCGAACATCTTCTTTCAAGCGTTTTAAGGAAGCAATAGGACCTTTCCAGATCTGTTCTGCGTTTCTCATAACCCTGACCATGTTGTTTCTGTGGACAACTCCATCCACCACCTGACATCCGGCAATCGTTCCGTGTTGTGAGGACTTAAACAGTGCCTTCACTTCCACTTTACCTTTTTCAGTTTCGATGGCGATCTTGTCTAGCTGATTCAACATCTGTTCTTTAATGTCATCAACAGCGTGGTAAATGATGTCATGCAGACGCACTTTCACGCCAAGCTGTTTAATTAAGGTTTCGGCATGGCTTTCAACTTTCGTATGGAAACCAAGGATAATCGCTTTCGAAACCGCAGCAAGTTGAACATCTGACTCAGTAATTTCGCCCACTTGAGCGCTGATGATATTCAATTCGACTTTGTTGGACTGGATTTTCCCTAGGGCAACTTTAAGCGCTTCTAAGGATCCCTGAACGTCTGTGCGGAGTACTACGGTTAAGATTTTCTTTAATCCGTCAGCAGCTTGTTGCATTAAGCTTTCCATCGAATGCTTTTTCGGAGTACCCATAGAATTTTTCTTTGCTTCAAGCGAACGTTTCGCGGCGATTTCACGCGCTTCTCGTTCATTTTTAACAACGATGAATTCTTGTCCTGCGTCAGGAATTCCGGACATTCCTGTAATTTCTACAGGAGTCGAAGGTCCAGCCGTGGTGATATTTTTCCCGAATTCATTGCGCATGGTTTTCACTTTTGCCCAATGTTGGTCAAGGACTAAGCAATCGCCAAGTTTAAGCGTTCCGTTCTGCACTAGAATTGTAGCGCAAGCGCCCATTCCCTTATGCATTTCGGATTCAAGCACTGTACCACGTGCACGTTCCTGGGGATTGGCTTTAAGTTCCAAGACTTCGGACTGAAGCGCAAGCATTTCTAGGAGTGTTTGGATTCCTTCACCGGTTGTTGCGGAGCAATTAATGGTGATAGTTGTTCCGCCCCAGGCTTCGGGTAACAATTCATGTTCGGACAGTTGTCGGTAAACAGTTTCCGCGTTGAAATTGGGTTTGTCGCATTTATTGATGGCAACAACGATAGTGACCTTAGCAGCTTTAGCTTGTTCTAAAGCCTCGACTGTTTGCATTTTCATCCCTTCATCGCCGGCAACAACGAGAACTACGATATCGGTGACATCAGCACCACGAGCACGCATCGCTGAAAAGGCTTCGTGACCCGGAGTATCTAAAATAGCGATATCACCCACTGCTGTATGAGTACGGAAGGCTCCGATGTGTTGCGTGATTGCGCCCGCTTCACCTGCGGCTCTATTACTTTTTCTGATCGCGTCGATTAAGCTGGTTTTACCGTGGTCGACGTGACCCATGAAGGCAACGACTGGAGCACGAGTTTCCAATTGATCAGATTCGGAAGCTTTTACTTCTTCTTTGATCGATTTGTCAGTGATTCTCATCCGTTGTTCATAGGAAGTATCGATGGTGATTTCACATCCAAACTCATGACCAAGAAGTTGAATGGTTGTTTCATCATCTAAAATATCATTGAGGGTGACGACCATTCCTTGCAGGAAGAGCTTTTGGATTAACTGAGATGCTTTAAGCTTCATTTCGGAAGCGAGGTCTTTTAGAGCGATAGGGAGACGTACTTTTAAGGAAGTAGGACGAATCGTGATATCTTCTTGTTCTTGACGATACCCTTTATTGGCACGTCTTTTACGCCAGCCGCCGCCATCTTCTTCGGTTCCTCTGAGACCCTGTTTATCACGGGTATCGAATGAACGTTGATCGGCTTTTTTGACTGGTTTAATATCTCGGAATTCTTTGAATTTCCCTTGTTTCTTTTTCGCTTCTTCTTCTGTTTCCTTAGGAAACCCAGGTTTATCCGGCTTAACACGGGGTTTCAGGCCCTTGTTCTTTTCAGAAGGCTCTGCGGGAGCTTGAGCTGCGGCAGGTCGATCGAAAGGTCTTCGTTCGCCTCCAACTCTTCTTTCACCGGTTTCAACGGGTCTTCTAGGAGCAGGTTTAGGTGGAATCAGATCTTTAACGTGTTTCCCAGTAGGTCCTAAACGAATACTTGGTTCGCGCGGCTCAAATTCGATTTGTGTGCGCGGTTTTGGCATCGAGTACTCGGGTCTATTCGCAAGATTAGGTCCAGGGCGTCTAGGAGGCGGTGTCTGTGAAGTGCTTGGGGGGTAGCGAGGTGTGCGAGGTTCTAAGGATCTTGATTCTTGTCTTGGATAATTAGAAGTTCTCGAATCGGTTGGTCTTCTTCCGGCAGTAGAGGAATCTCCTCTTT
>CAZENM010000177.1:0-4953 GCA_964513575.1 uncultured bacterium
AAATGGGATGCGGCCATAACGGTGTAAATGGACAAAAACGAGTTAAATAGGAAGGGGGATTTATTGAATTAAACACCTGGTTTGTAAAAGATTGAAATTATAATGAGTTTAATATTGGAAATCAATATAAAACTAAATCTTTATAGCTTCATCGCAATAGTTTGAAGAAGCGCTAGAGATTCAATTGATTATTCGGTGTTTGTGTGTTAGGGTCGCATTCAAATAAATTGAAGTTGCTAAATGAAAAATTCACTTTTATTCGTGGTAACATTTTTTATATTCTCCGGTTGTACGACAGCAAAAAGTGCAAATGATGACTATGTAGCCTCGATAGTGGAGTCTCGGATTCGTAAAGATGTAAGATGGAATCGTTTTGCGTGTTCAGATCAAATTCAAAAGACCGTCGAAAGATTGCTTCAGGCAAACTTGACTGTCGATAGCTCAGTGCAAGTGGCTCTCCTGAATAATCCGATCGTTCAAAGCGTTTTTGAAGAGATCGGAATTGCATATGGAGATCTTTTAGAAGCTGGATTGCTTAAAAATCCCATTGTTGAAGCCTTTTTCCGATTTCCTAATCAGAGCTCGTTCTGTTTGAACACTGAGTTTGCCGTCACTCAAAGTCTTGTCGATATATTTATGGTTCCTCTCAGAAAGAGGATTGCTTCAGCGGCATTTGCTCAGACTGAATTGCAGGTGGCAAATACAATTCTTAATTTAGCCTTTGATGTCCAGGAAACGTTTTACAAATTAGTAGCCGGACAAAAAATTAATCGAAAGTTAGAGCAACTTGTGGAGTTAACAGAGATTTCTTATCAACTCGCAGAAGTCCAAATTCAAGCGGGTAATATAAATAATCTTACACTCCAGACCCAAATGAATGAATATTTGGAAGCCAAGGTGGCCCTAGCTCAGGGTCAAGTAGAAATCATTAAACTGAAAGAACATATGAATGTGCTTTTGGGACTGGATTCTTCGGATACTTGTTGGAGTTTTAGTCATGAATTGCCCACGATGCCTCTCTCTGAGTTTTCAGAGAGTTGTTTGGAATCAATTGCGTTAACGCATCGTTTAGATCTGGAAGCTGCAAGGTGGTACGTAGAAAAAATCGCAAGAACAGGCGCAACAAAACAATGGTGGGCTTACACAGATTTAGTAGCAGGTTTTGCCGGGGAAAAAGATCCCTCTGGGCTATGGACACAAGGACCGGCTATTGGGGCTTCAATTCCGATTTTCAACTACGGACAAGCAGACAGAGAACGTCTTTATGCTCTATATAGACAAAGCGTTAACCAATTACAAGCGCTGCAAATTATAATACTCTCCGAGCTTCATTCAGCTAACGAAAGGCTTCTGATTCAACGAACGATTGTAGCGGCATATGAAAATGAATTGCTTCCTTTGCAAGATCAAATTTTAAACACTTCGCAGCAGTATTATCATGTCATGGCACTTAGCGTATATAAATTACTGGACGCGAAAAAACAAGAAATCCAAATGCAGATTAACTCCACAAATGCTTTGAAACATTATTGGATCAGTAAGATTGATTTGGATCGTTCTTTAGGTGGCTATTTGTCGGCATCAGTCGATTTGGAAAGGAGAAATAATGAAGATCCTGAATAATTGTATCCAAATTTTAATATTCTTTTTTTTGAGTTTGGTATCCATACTGCCGGCACAAGAACATTCCCCTGCTTATACCCCTGTGATGACTCCCAACGGAAGTACCCTTGAATGGAAAATGATAGAGGGGGTTAAAGTATTCCACTTAATAGCCGAACCTGTAAAAAGAGATTTTGCCCCCGGCATGGTTGTTAACTGCTGGGGCTATAATGGACAAACTCCAGGCCCTACGATCGAGGCTGTAGAGGGTGATCGTGTCAGAATCTATGTGACAAATAAACTTCCGGAACCAACAACAGTTCATTGGCATGGGATATTACTCCCAAATGGGATGGACGGGGTCACTGGACTTAATCAAAAGCCTATTATTCCGGGAGAAACATTTCAGTATGAGTTCCAGCTGCGTCAAAGCGGAACTTTTATGTATCATTCCCATTACGATGAAATGACACAAATTGGAATGGGAATGATGGGTTTTTTTATCATTCATCCAAAAAATCCACTTGAAGAGGAAAAGGTAGATCGCGATTTTGCGATCATGCTTCACGAATGGTCTATTCCGATAGGTGCCTTTACTCCAGATCCAAAAGTGATGCTGAACTTCAACTACTTCACTTTTAATAGCTCCGTTTGGCCTGGAACAGAATCCTTAGTGGTACAAAAAGGGCAGAGGGTGCGAATACGTCTGGGGAACCTAAGCATGGATAGTCACCCAATTCATTTGCATGGATATGAGTTTACAGTGACAGCTAAAGGGGGGAAACGGATGAAGCCCTCTGCGCAATACGATGCGGTGACGATTAACGTCCCTGTAGGTAATACTAGAACCATCGAATTTGTTGCGGATGCTCTGGGTGACTGGGCTCTTCATTGCCATAAGACACACCATACAATGAATGGGATGGAACATGATATTCCCAATTTATTGGGAGTAAATCAGAGGCAGATCACAGAAAAAATGGAGCGGTTTTTTCCTCAATATATGCCTATGGGATCCTCAGGAATGGGTGACATGTTCGATATGAAGCATCATACGAGAAGGCCGCCTAATTACCTCCATTACGGTTCCCCGGGGCAGTTTGGAACGATCGAAATGTCTGGAATGTTTACAGTGTTGAAAGTTAGAGAACATGTCGTTAATGATAACAATCCTGATTGGTACAAAAATCCTCCGGGAACTGTAGCGCAGCCTGTCGCCAATCCGTGAAGTAGAACCATTTTTTTATTTTGTGCCCATGAAGCAAATTATCTCACCCGTTCGAGCGCTTGATCGAAGTTATCATAAAGATTCTCCGGGCCCACCTCATCTGCAACACCGGCATTGCGCAATAGCTCCATTTTATTTTTATTTATATCGGAGATTAAAAATAGGATGTTGTCTTTCTTGCACTTAAGAGCAAACTGTTTTAAAGCATGCAGACCTGTAGCGTCGATCATGGGGGTTTTATTCAAGCGCAGAATAAAAGCCCTAGGTCGGCTATGTGTTTGAAGTAGAGCCTCATCTAGAATATCGGCAACGCTATAAAAAAACGGGCCGTTAATTTCGAAAGCAATGACATCGGCGGGGATGTATTTAAGGAACATAAGATCTTCATCCTCAGTATCCGTCTCTTCGTCTTCGCTTTCTTTGACTAAATTTCGATACACATCAACAGTGGTTTTATCCGTCATTCTTTTAAGAAAAACGATGGGCGCTAAAAGGACTCCGATCTGCACAGCAACAGCAAGATTTACGAGTACTGTTAATAAAAATGTGATTAGTAAAACTGCGGCATCTCCTTTTTGTCCCCTTAAGATCTCGATAAAGTGAGGGAGCTCGCTCATATTCCACGCTACAAAAACCAGGACGCCAGCCAAAGACGCTAAGGGAATCAGACCCGCGAGAGGCGCCAAAAAATACATTAGCATAAACAAGGTCACGGCATGGATCATTCCTGCCATGGGTGTTTTAGCGCCCATTTTGATATTTGCGGCTGTGCGCGCAATCGCGCCGGTTGCTGGAATTCCTCCAAACAATACCGAACCGATGTTCGCAAATCCCTGCGCGACGAGTTCCATGTTTGAGCGATGTCTATGACCGGTCATTCCATCTGCTACGACCGCGGATAGCAACGATTCAATCGCTCCTAATAACGCTATTGTTATGGCATCGGGAAATACCTTTCTGAATAGATCATAGGAAAATGAAGGCATAGAGGGGCTGGGAAGACTTCTAGGGATTTCCCCAAACTTTGAATGGATTGTTTCGATGGGTAGGTCTAAGAAATAGGTTGCCAATGTTGCTAATGTGATCGCAGTAATTGCGCCTGGCCAACGTGGAAAGTAATGCCGTAATCCAAAAATCAATACTAATGTGGAAAAAGCAATCAATAGGGCGGCGTGATTCCATGTATGGGCGATTTGACAGAATAAATTACATTTTTCAAGAAATTCAGTAGGAACTTTTTCAGCTTGCAATCCAAAAAAATCTTTTATCTGCAGCGAGACAATGACGACGGCAATCCCGGTGGTAAATCCGGTTGTTACAGGATAGGGAATGAATTTTAAAAAGATTCCAAAGCGAGCGATCCCCATCAATATCAGCATGACCGCGGCAATTAGAGTTGCTACAGCTAAGCCATCATATCCATGTTCTTGCACGATGGCATAGACGATGATCACAAAGGCTCCGGTAGGTCCCCCAATTTGCACACGGCTTCCGCCGAGCAGCGAAATCAGAAAGCCAGCGACAATGGCGGTGAAGAGCCCCTGTTCCGGAGTAACGCCGGAACCAATAGCAAAGGCGAGCGCTAACGGAAGCGCGATGACTCCGACGCTGATACCTGCAAAGAGATCGTGATAAAAATATTCTTTTGTGTAGCCTTCACGCAGACAGGTGATGCTTTTGGGAATAAAGTCTTTGAATTTTGATTTCATATGTTTTCCTTTCTGGCGCTAATCTAGTCCTGCGATTCATAAAATTCAAGAGCAAAAAAGAGCTATTAAATGGATTGATTTATGGGACTGGCGCTGGAAATCATAAAATTTAATCACTAATTACAAAGTCCTTGGCAATCAGCGTTGAAAAAGAGTAATATCAATACTTCGAAGACGAGGCAAGCCATGCGATTTAGATTATTTTTTATGTTGGGAATTATATTCTCTACGGTACTTTCAGCTAATATCAACCAAGATGAGTTAAAAGAATTTCTTCGGGATTATCACTTTAGTATCGAAAAAAAAGCTAAGGGATATTCCGAGCTCGCCTATGCCATCACGCAAGAAAAGCCGGCGATTGCCGAAATTTTGGTTGTGCGGGGCGCAAATCTTAGTGAGTCATTCGATGACAAT
>CAZENM010000178.1:0-4905 GCA_964513575.1 uncultured bacterium
TAGCATATCCAGTAGATATCCCCGGTATAAACTCCGTTGGAATTGGCATACTCACGGTGTTCCCCTCCTCAATAACGGTTCCCAGAACTCTTTGAGTGTTGCATTATCACACTCAGGATTCTCCACGGCAATACTTCGGCTAATGATTTCCGAAATCAATCTATTTGATCTTGATGGTATTTGATCGAAAGCCCTCCCTTTTCTAAATTGATCCAAATTCATATTAAGGATTCTTGGCCTAACCTGGTATGAGATCAAGTCCTTGGCAGGGGTATTCATTAACGACAGGATATTCTCATCATACGATACACCTGATATAGGGTAACCAGCCCGGTCAATAAGTCTTTCTGGGAAGAGTAGTTTCATTTTTTCGATATTATTTAGACTGTTCCATTTTTGGGTAAATGGTTTGACATAATCACGCTTAATTTTGTTGCTCAAATGCGCATAACCAACTGAGATATCCCAGATGTCCTTTTCAATTAAGGTTTTAAAGTCATTTCCAACTGATGCAAAACGCATTTTTCTTGGAGAGTTCCAAGGGATCGACTGGCTGTTTCTCGAACTGAATTTGACCCAGATATGCAAGAGGTTGCCACGGTCTATCTTAGGTTTTTGAAACTTGAAGTTGTACTCTGTTCCCTTCAAATTTGGAGGGCCCAATTCTGCGGAAAAAAATTTCTTGGAATATACAAATGTATCTGATGCCTCTGGAAGACCATTGATGTGCTCAAGGAAAGGTCTTCCGTTTCCCCACATATATATACCCTGCGACTTCCACGAAGATCCAGGAGTTAATGTTGCATTCGGAATTTTTGTTTCTCCTTCGGGTGTGATTCCAGCATAAATAATACCGTCTAGGTTTTCGCCATTATTTAGTGACCATTTACATTTTACCATTATCGGCTCGAAACCTGGAAAAAAGGAGCAATTGTCAATAACCTGTTGTTCAACCGACGGACCGAAATTTACAATATCTTCAGTGTTGCTTTTAATTTCGATTCTAAAAGGAACCGATCCGCCACCAAACGATTGCCTCAGCTCAAAGGCTTTCTCCGCGAACGCAATCCCTAACATGTTTTTTAAATCACTAACAAGCACATTTACTCCTTGAGAGAAGAATTTAGGATTTGGCATGTGGACGATAGTAATTGTTTCGCCTTTTTGGATGTTTTTCAAACTCTCAGGTGAAATCTTGCAATCATTTGGTGCCCAATTGTACCAACTGCCCTCAAATAGATCAGGATCTCTCGGTTCAGGCATTGGTTGTTTTAACCAATCGCTCGGGTACCAGTATCCTATTGGGAGGTCTAATTTCCAATGCCTGGTAAATATTTCAATGTCTGAACCTAGGGTATGATATGCCAGTTTCGCCCCCCAACCCCACGTCCCGATCGATAGAGAGCCTTCTCTTGTGGTCTGTCCCAATCGAATAAGTGCTATGCGCTTGTCTGGGGGTACTCCGCCACTATTCTCTCGGATTACGATTGCACCATCCGGATATCCAGGACCCGGCTCTTTGATCATTATTTTAAAATCCAGTATTGTTTGCGGGTATTGATCTTGCCTGGATTCGACAAAGTTATCGATGGCATTATCCACTAATTCGACAATTGCTTCGTTAAAAGTCGTCTCTCTCAAGAAGCCTTTAAGGGTGCTTTTGCTCGGCTGAAAATCTTTCTTGTTAACCTTTCCATCATCTGATCTTGCTGGGAGTCCACTATAGAATTCGTAAAGATCGTTCAAGGCTTCGGGCGTCAAAGGCGGAGCATCGTTTCCCCATTTTTTTGAATTGATACGAACTTCATTTTCATAAAAAGCTTCACCCAATGATGCATATTCTGATGGAACATATTGTTGATAGATTTCCAAAGATTGAAGAACTGCTTTTCGTTCATTATTACGGTCTTTTAGAAAATGCTCGATGCCTGAAACCATCAATTGCACATTGCGTTGTTTAAACATAAAACTTGTTAGTTGAAAATTAAATTCCACTTTATTTCGATAAATCAAGCATCTTTATATCATCGCAATTAATTGTCTCGAAATAATGGCGAGGCCAACAATTGCTGTTGAGAAATTTTGGCTCATTTATGATTGGTTGGATGATCTTATCGCTCCCCCATCCCGTCACCTTTCCTACGTGGATGACAAGAAACTGTTTCATGCCGCATCGAGGCTGAAAAATAATATGGTTCGTCATCGACGTTATGCTGAACGTGACAGACAAGAAGCTTGGCATCTTTATCGACTTCGAACGAAGGGCGAGGTTCCCTTGCGCCGAATGCAAGTCGCTTTGTGAACTTCACGATACCAGCCTGAACAACAAGATCCGCACGAATTTCAGCCGTGCCTACGACTTCAAGGCAAGGAGCACCGAGACATGATGTTCTAATAAGTCGATGGAGGACTCGGTCTAATCACTCAAAGCTGAAGTAGACAACATAATTAATGGGAAATTTTTATCCCTATTCTTTTCGCTGATTAATTATTTCAGTCAATCTATGAACCTTTCCTTTTATTTGTTCTAATTCAAACTTGTATTTTTCCAGGTCATCTTTTGATAAACTTCGGACAACATTAGCAGTCTCTGGTTTTGATATCCATGTTCTAAAATTAATTAAATCTCGAAGAATATCTACACCATTCGTCTTTGCTTCCTCAAAACATTCGTTAAGTGTTTTTTCCCCATCGATGAACGATTGAAGGGTAGAATTGCAAACACTTTCTGGCATCTTCGTTATCGTGCCTAGTTTTTCCCTAATATCAATGCGTGCATCTTTTATGTTCCCCGCCTTAATTTCTTTTACTACCTTCTTATCCAGTTCGGGTAATGTTGCCCTTTGTTTTTTTATTGACTGAGATTTTAAATATTCCTCATAATAACTCCAATTCTTGGAGTCCAGATCATCATTGTCAACCATGAATTTGTAGACCTTGTAATACTGCCTTATTTCACTCGGGGTCTTTGACACTTCTTTCGCAATTTCTTCAGGTCTAACATTTGTTTTTTGAATCCTTCGATAAAGATAACCCGCCAATTCAAAAGGTGCCCATGCCAATTGTCCATGAAGATGATATTGCCCCAGGAGGACGAAAATGGCCTCTTCAGGAAGGTCCGAGGGCAATACCATACATCTTGCTTTAGCCCATCTTGCCGGGTCCTTTTTCGCCAGTATCCGATAAGCTGCTAGCCTTCTGTTCCCTTCGATAACAACATCATTGATTACCACTAATGGATGAACGAGCCCCCCAATCGATTCTATTGCTCCCTTAAGTTCCTTCACACCGTCCATTTCACATAGAACAGTTTCAACTTCTTCTTGAGTAGGTTCTCTTTCAGACCTGTCGAAGCATGAGTATACGCGAGGATTCTCAATGAAAAATTTTAATGTTGCCTGTGGCAGCAGTGTTTCGATGAACGGATATTCGATCGCCCCTAGTCTGATTGTTGTCTCACTCATTTTTTTCCCCTCTGAGAATGTTTTGAACTACATCGGAGAAGCTGTAATCTATCTTCCCCCTATAATCTTCCAAAGCGATATCTCCCTGAGCTAGCTTAGCCGCAAGGCTTTTTGAAAATAATAACGAATCAATCCATTCATCAATGGATTTTTGCATAATAATATTATAAATTTTACAAGTTTTCTTTTGTGTAATTCTATGTATACGATCCTGAGCCTGTAAATAGTCATCTAAACTAAGAGATCTATCGAAAAATATTGCATGATTTGCAACTGTCAACGTTAACCCTTCTTTAGCTGATGCCGGGGTGGCAATTAGGATCTTCACATTGGGATTACCCATGAATTCTTTGACCGATCGGTCACGAGCCATCATGTCCATTTCCCCATGAATCTTAACTGGGTTGTATGCAGAGAATTTTTGTTGTAGCCAATTTACAGTTTGGACGTAACTACTCCAAATAATACATTTCTCCCCGCCTGCCATTATGCCGTCGACAAGTTCAACAAGGTATGGGATTTTTCCAGGAATCTCACAATAGCCCTCATCGACTAGCCGAGGATTAGATGTTATTTGGATGAGCCTCAGTAAGCGTTTAATGATCACATCAGTCTCATCAATCGTATTAATTCCGTCTCTCATTACGAATGAAAATGCTTCAGTTCGTACTTTTTCATACATTTCATGTTGAAGTGTTTCAAAATTTGAATGAATATTGTAAAACTCTTTTGGCGGAAGATCGATAATGCCACTGTTTTTTGTTTCTCTAATCGAAAAAGTTGCTATGCAAGAAAATATTGATGAGATACTTTTTTCAAAATCAGCTATCAATTCATCATTTTCGAATAAGTCATTAGAGAGATTGTTCTCTAATTTAAATTTGTGAAAATCACTCCCTAAGGAATTGCCGTGATCTAAGAAAAATATTTGCGCCCAAATGTCGTATGGCCTGTTTGCTACAGGAGTTCCAGTCATTATAATTCTTCTCTCGAAAAGAGGTGAGAGTTCAAAGAATGCTTGTGTCAAATTTGAATCGGGATTTTTAATTTTTGCCGATTCATCAATAATAATAGCTACGGCTCGACTCTTTAAAAAAAGTTTGAATCGCTCAATTTCGATAGGAATCGTTTCGAAGTTCGTGAGGATAACCCTACTTGGTCCGTTAAAAATATAAAAATTTTCAATTTTATTATTTGTTAAAACCCTTGCCTTTAGGTGTGTGTGGGATTCGAGTTCTCTCCTCCAGTTGGGGATTAGTTGTTTTTTTGTAACAATCAGTATCGTATCGATGGTCTTGTTTGTTAACCAATACAACATAATATCTATTGCAATTTTGGTTTTTCCTAACCCCTGTTCATGAAAAATTGCACCGTATTCCAAATCTTTAATTTTTTCAACAGCCTCCTTTCGCTGATCCATTCTGATAGCTGAAATTGCAAT
>CAZENM010000179.1:0-4864 GCA_964513575.1 uncultured bacterium
CGGGCAGTTTTCCCAAATTACTTCTTCGGTGCACATGCTTTAGCTTGTGTGGACCCTTGTGTTCAGGTAATTTCGTCCCAAATATGATTAATGTCTTCGCTATTTACCCAGGGTTGCATCCCTCAAGCCTCGCTATGCGCTCGTTTGAGAGATTTACCCTGGGCTATACTCCTAAACCCACTTCGTGGTGTTTATAAACCGTATTTATCGAGATTGATGGGCTAAAAAAACACCCAAAAAAAGAGCGCAAACGAAGAACTTCGGACTGAGTATAGTCTTTGTGAATATAAAGTATTGTTGTGTTTTTTACAGAATTATTAATAAAAAAACGTTTTTTTTGTTTAACTTGCTTTTAATTCTTTTGTATGATATAAATTTACTTTATATGAAAAATACCAAAAGAGGTGTTGTAAATGTTAAGTAATAAAATGGCAGATGCCATGTTGCGTGTTGAGATGGATATGTGTGGGTGGGTACGTCGTAATGTAGAAAATAATCCCCGCAAAGCTCGCCTGGGATCAATACCTGTAAGTATAATGATTGTTATTTCAAGGACGTTGAGGCCTCTAATAATAGTTGTTGAGAGCGTGGCATTGCTCGTTATCAATACACTTGGAACAATATTCAATGTCGTTAAAGAGACCTTCACTGCTGATTTTCGATATCGTAATACAAAGCTATCATTGTCGCATGCAGCAATAAATATAGAAATTATTATTTCTAGTACAGCTAATGCAGCTGGACGTGTTTTGACATCGCCAATACACTTGATCTCTCAATTTTATAGCGGATTAGCTGATCCAGCAGGCTTCGCACCAGCAGGCGTCACAAATTTTCGATAATCTGATGTTATTGTCTTTGAATAGCCATCATGCTCTTATGCTATCGTGATGGCTTTTTTATTTTTCTATTTTTGTTGCAGGAATTTCAGTTCTCTTTTCAGGGTGTCTAAAAGAGTTTTTTCCTGACGAAATCCGTTTCCTTCGCCTTCATACTCAACGAGCTCGGAGGCGATGCCCTTTTTCTTTAGTTCTTCGAATAACATGCGAGACTGTGCGGGTGGGACGACTAGATCCTCAAGTCCCTGAAAAATCAACATGGATGCCTTGATTTTATCAATTTCCTTAATGGGGGAGCGTTGGATGTATTCTTCACGATATTCCGGGTAGGGGGCGATGAGTAGATCTAAATAATGTTTTTCGAATTTATGAGTATCTTTTGCGAGAGCTTCCAGGTCCGAGACGGCGTAGTAGCAGACTCCTTTAGCGAATAATTGATCACCTGTTAAAGCTCTTAATAGAGTGAAGCCTCCGGCACTGCTTCCGGAGATATAGAGTCTTTCTTTATCGACCCAATGCTGCTCTACAAGGTAGCGGACACCCCAAAGGATATCATCACGGTCGGCAATGCCCCATTGTCCCTTGAGGGCATCGCGATAGGCGCGGCCGTATCCGGTGCTTCCGGTATAATCGATATCGAATAAGGCAAATCCTCGTGAAGTCCAAAACTGAATGGCGGATCTTAGGGATGCTTCAGCGGCACCGGTGGGTCCTCCATGGATTTTTACAATCACCGGGGGAGCGCCTTCGGCGGAATATTGTGGATTTGTTGGAGGATAGAAAAAGCCGTAGGCTCGTTTTGTTTGTTCGGCATTCGTCGGAAAGGAAATCTGTCGTGGGATGCTGATCCATTCCGGAGGGATCTTGCAGCACTCTTCGCTGATTAGTTTGACTTGGCAGGTTAGGGGGTTCATGCTGTAGACAGCAAACGGTTTGAGCGGAGAGCCTCCCATTAAGAGAGCTTTGTCGTCGTTTATTTTGATTTGAGAATAGGAATTGAAGGAAAGCGGGATTGAGACGACCTGTCCCTGTTCAACCTTCCCTAATTTCCACCCTTCCATCGTCCGGTATGCCGCTATTGGAGTGCCTTTGTAATAGCCCCAAGTGGTGTTAAATCTCCATTGGGGCGCTCCGAATTCGGCATCGATTGGACATAGAGGAGTGCAGTTTTCACCGTCCCACTCATACAGGTTCCACCAGCCGGTTTTATCCGAAACAAATCCTAATTTTTGCGATCCATTCCAAACAGGTTGTGTGACCGATTCGTTTTTTCCGCCGGCGATTTTGATCCTATTAACTATGTGCTGCCCCTCAAGCTCGCCGACCCAAAGGGAGGATTCATCCCAGGACATGTTAGGGTGGTTCCATTCGATCCAGGCGATTTTTTTGCCATCGGGGCTGACTTGCGGGGAGGAATAGAAGTCGGCACCTTCTACCAAAGGAATCGTGTTGCCTGTCATCGTTTCTACAAAGCCGATAAAATGCTTTTCTCCGGGACTCTCAACCAGGGCCACAAGCCCCCCTTTAATGGGGCATAGCTCGGCATATTTAAGTCCGGTTTGGGTGATTTTTTTCGGGTCTCCTCCCTTGTGTCCTTGGGAATAGATGCATTGGTCCTTGTCGTTCACGAAATACAACGCTGTATCCCCAACTGCATAGGCCGAGCCTCCATACACATACATGCGTGTGCGAACACTATACCCAATAGGTGTGATGACGGTTCTCCCTTCCTCTTCGCTCCAACGGATGATGACAGTGCGCCCCCCTTCAGAGGGTCTTTGCTCGGTCCAGTAGAAGGCATCCTCATGGATTTTGGTTTCCCATGGAGAGTTTGATGCCTGGCAAACTAGTTCAGGGGTAATCAGGGATTCCCACTCGCCATAAAGTGCAGTTTTCAAATCATTTCCCAAGTTTTTGTCGCAGTTGTGGAACGAACCTTTGGATGGTGAGGTCTTCGACTTGATGAAGGTTATAGAGGATTTCTAAACTTGTAGACAATCCTTCTCCCCATTTGTCGTGGCGAGGCACTTTATGGGTGTAAAAGTAGTTTTCGTCTCTAGTCCAGTAGTGGTTTATCCTGAGTCTATCGATGACGATAGATGGAGATGACTTATTATCGAATGTTTGCTCCGCCATATTGACAGAGACATAAGGCTTTTTATAGTAGAAGCAGTGCGCGTTACGGCATTCTTTGACTCGTTCCGGTCGTACAATGCTTTTGGTATTGTGGTGGAATGGGTAGTCGTCCGCGGCTCTCCAGGTTAAACTTCCCACCTGAAGTTCATTTTTTTTGACTTGATCGATTCCTGAAGTACCAAACATCAGCCAGTTCACAGAAACCCCGCCATACTTTTCAAAACTTTTCAGCTCATCTTGAATCCTAGCGGCTGTTGTGGGGAATAAAAACTCATCAGGATCGATAAAGATCAGCCACTTTGCTTTGTCCTTTGCAAGTTTGATTCCTCTGTTATAGGAAGCTATTTGGGAAGACCTCCACAGCCGAATATTTTCATTGGGATAGGGCCAGTCGTGGAGTTCTACCTCACCGGACCTGATGTAGGGGGCTAAGACCTCGCTAAAATTGTCTGTGCTGTAGTTATTGAACAAATAAAAGTGCTGCACACCGACAATTTTATGGAATTCAATCCACTCAGCGAGGTAGGGGGCTTCATTTTGAAAGATGGCGCAGAGTGCCACTTCATATTTGTAATGTTCTTTTTTCTTGGCTTCTAGAGGACAAAAAGCAAAAGAAAAGGCTAATAATGTGAGGAGTAATATACGCATAGGTGTCTTGTGTTTAAAATTTTAATGTTTTGGTTTATCAATCGGACAGCTATTCCATCCCATGATTTGATAAAGGACGCACCAGCTAAAATAGGCCTCGAACAGGGTGAACACCCCGAAAGCTGCCGCAATCCAACTGTGCTGCCAAATGGCAAATGCAAATAAAAGCACGGCAAAAACCAACCTTAGAATTCTTCCGTAGTTATTAATGTTTTTATTGAGCATTCGAGTCCTCCTCTGGGGATTTTTCATGGTGTTCATGATGGGCATCGTGTTCGTGACCTTCAAAGCGGCGGCGATAACCACGGTAAACACCCTTACTCTCATGTTGGATAGCCTCATCCAGAGCGTGCATGATTTTTATTCCCAATTCGACATGGCTATTCGCGTGGTTGCTATAAACATTTGCCGAGCTTTCTTTGGTTTTTATCCCGTCTCGTGTCAAAGGTAAGTCAGAAATCAATAATAGCGCTCCCAAGGGTAGCTTGTAGCGGTAGCTTGCCATGAAGAGAGTCGCGCATTCCATTTCAATCGCTTGAGGTCTTGTCATTTTTAAGTGGTCGGAAAAGGCCTCATTAAACTCCCAAAACCGTTTATTGGTGGTATGGGTGATTCCGATGTGGTACTGGAGTTCTTCTTTGTCCAAAACGTTGGTCACGATTTTCTGAACTAGGAAGTTGGCCATGGCGGGAACTTCCGGAGGAAAATAAAAATCAGAGGTCGCTTCACCACGTATCGCAGCCACCGGAATGAAATAATCTCCCACTTTATAGTGTCTGCGGAGCCCGCCGCACATGCCCAGAAGCAGGGAGGATCGGATGGGAAGATGGGCTATCAAGTCGATGACCAAGGCGGCTGCCGGTGATCCTATCTTGAAATCGAGCATGGTAATCTTTTCTTTAGGGCTGTGGCATACCTTAAACATTGACCCTTCAATGATGGGAAGATCGTGTCGTTGCGCAAATGATACGACATATTTAGGGAAATTCGTTAGCAGAAGATAAGGTTGGAAATCTTCGCATTTCGAGCCGGAATAGCGTTCCAGCGTGTCTCTTGCGATTTGTTCTTCATGCTTACTAGGGGGATTTTGTAGGAGTTCTCTCATTTCCAATGACCTCAGCTTTTGTGTGTTCAACAAAGATTAGACCGAAGTTCGGTTTGCTAGCTTGTATAGCAATAAACGAATTTTAGGTGCGAGAATATTTCAGCCTCTTTGCTTTCGCCGATCGTTTTTGTTTGTT
>CAZENM010000180.1:0-4829 GCA_964513575.1 uncultured bacterium
GCTTTTCAGAGCATCGTCGTTACATGCGATAACGTAATCGATAGGATCCGGATCGCAGTTTGTATCGACAAGAGCCATGACAGGAATACCGAGCTTTCGGGCTTCAGAGACTGCTAGGTGTTCTTTGCTTGGGTCGACAATGATCAACAAACCTGGAGGTTTGCGCATTGCTCTAACGCCGGACAAGTTTCTTTCTAGCTTAATTTGATCTTTGGTCATCAAAGAAATTTCTTTTTTCGTCAAGTCACCGCTGTTAGCGCTGGCTGCGATTTTCTTTTCAATGCGCTCAAGTTTCTTGACAGATTGACGCAGAGTTTGGAGGTTTGTCAACATTCCGCCGAGCCATCTTTCCGCGACGTAAAATTCACCGCACGCATCAGCAAGTTCTTTGATAACAGCTTTCGCTTGTTTTTTAGTTCCGACGAACAAAATCGACTTATGTTTTACAACAGTTTCCTTAACAACTTCGCACGCATGGCGGATTTGTTGGATAGTTTTTGCTAAGTCAATAATATAGATTCCGTTTCTTTCCTCGAAAATGAATCGCTTCATTTTTGGGTTCCAACGGCGTTTTTGGTGTCCGAAATGAGCTCCGGATTCTAGCAATTCTTTAATAGTAATGTTAGCCAAGCCTTGTCCCTTTATTTTGACGACGGCATCCTCTCTTTAAGACTTTTGCGAGAGGATTTCGGTCTTGGATTAAATAATGTTTGTACAGTTTGATGTATCGTGACTTGATGTGACGAAAGCGCCTGGTCAGAATCGAACTGACGCTAGTAGCTTGGAAGGCTACAGTTCTACCACTGAACTACAGGCGCAACGATCTTACAGCATACCGAATTTGCCTATTTTTTTTCCAACACTTTCTAAAATTTTCATAAAAAAACAAAAAAAAACCACACGAAGCAGTCGAGAACACCATGAAAACAGGGTATGCAATCGACCCACCGCCTTAGATTACAATAATTTTTACGAGTAAAAACAACCTAAAAGGCCCTGAAAAAATTTGAATCCATTGGATTTGATTGGGATTTTTTTTGGTTTTTATTGAAATGGCAAAACGCCGAGGCTGTGAAAAAATTAGAATCCGTTTGATTTCGCCGATCTCTATTTTTTCATCCCCTCTATAAAGAGGTGATTCCGTAATAAAATGCCCTGGATTTTAATTTCGCAATCACCTCTAAAGACCGCTTCTATTTTTCTTTGTGATCTTACGAATTTCTCTGGCATGCAAATTTTGTTCTCCATACACTCTTGGGGAATGAGATACCGTAGACAAACCTCTAACTCCCGTTATGTAATCGACATTTCCCAAAAGGTCAATTGGGTCCTTAACTTGATCCTTGTTGGCTTTGTGCTTATTATTTTGCGCGCTTGGCATTTGTCAGTGATTCAACATGATATCAAAGAAGAAGAATCCAAAAGACCCCAGAAAAAAGTTGTTGTCGAGCCCGCTAACCGTGGGACCATCATCGATAGATTCGGAATCCCTCTGGCCGTGAATAAAATAAAATATAACGTCGCTTTAGTGTATTCCCAGATGCGGCAAATTCCCTATACCAGATGGAAACTCAATGAAGACGGTGTAAAAGAACGGACCTTTCCCCGCCGCGAATACATCAAAAAACTCGCGGTAAACCTAGGGGAAGAACTTCAACTCGATCCGGGAAGACTTGAAGATCTTATCCACGCCAAAGCCGCATTTGCCTATAGCGCCCCCTATGTAATCAAAGAAGATATTTCCGAAGCCGAGTATTACCGCTTAAAAATGATGGAAAAGGACTGGGTCGGAATCCAGGTGCAGCGAATGCCTCGAAGGTACTACCCCCAGGGTAAACTCGCCGCGGATGTGATCGGTTATATGGGAGCGATTAGCAGAGAACAGTACGACGTAATTTTTGAAGAGATTTCCGCTCTGCGAGAATACATTAAAGGAATAGAGAACGGAGAAGAGACCGACCCACCAAAAGGAATCGCCTCGACCGAAGAAGCAAAACAGCGCCTGCAAGACCTGCAAGAAAAAGCCTATACAGTCTATGACTATGTAGGAAAGACCGGCATCGAAGGTAAATTCGAAGAAAGCCTACGAGGATTCCATGGAAAGCATTATTATGCCTCAGACGCGAAAGGGAACTTTCTTAGAAAACTCCCGGGAGGACGTGATCCCGCATCGGGAAATCAAATTCGTTTAAGCATTTCCGCGGAGCTGCAAGCATTCGCCGAAAAACTCCTTACCCAGAATGAGCGAATCCGAGAGGCCAGAACAGCGGTGCGCGGCCAGAATAATTCAATGATTCAAGTGATGAAGCAGCCCTGGATTAAAGGAGGGGCTATTGTTGCCATGGACCCCAAAAGCGGGGAAATATTGGCTTTAGCAACTTACCCGCGATTTGACCCCAACGACTTCATTCCATCCGGAAAAATTGATGCCACCAAACAAAAGCGGTCGCAGATCCAACGCTGGTTTGAAACAGATAGCTATATCGCAGATGTTTGGAATGAAAAACGCCCCCTGGAAAAGGAAATTTACATCGATGAAACAGATCGATTTGACGAGCAACGCTTACCAATGACCTGGGATAACTATCTTAAAATCATTTTGCCGGAAAATAATCCCATAAGAAAAGCGTTTGCTGAAGTTCAAACGGTCAGACATGCCGTGATTGCGCAAAAGAAAGAAGGGTACCCCGGCTTGGAAAATGACGAGTACAATCGGCTGCTATTTTTAGATCTTTGTAAACTCATTGTCCCCGTTGAAAGGTTTTCAAACGAGCTTCTGTACCATATCGGTAACTTAACACTAAATGAATATAAATCCGTATCTAGCGCTCACACAGTCTTAACCTTTGCGCTTAAAGAAATGATTCGGGATTTATTTAGGGAGGGGGAGTTTGCCGAGTGGAGAACAACTAATGAAACGTTGTTTTTGAAAGAAAAACGCGCCTGGGAACAAGAAAGAAAAATGTATGCTAAACCCTACCTGGACTACTTAGACCAGAAGGAAGAAGAGCTTTTTGCGGAATTTTGGGAAACGTACCGTTTCGCGATTTCCCAAATGCTCCTTACAGGAAAAGGGGGAAAAGTTTTACCCAGTAATTATGAAGCGTTTCTGAAAACTTGGCGTGAAGAACTTAATGCGGGGGCGCACCACTCAATTGAATGGAATTCTCAATTTCACAAGCTACAAAAAATCGTGTCGCGAATCCCGGTGAATTTTCAAATTCCCTTTTTACAAACTCTTCGATCCTATCAGGAACTTGATAAACCCCTTTTAGGACGTTATAAAGGTTTACGGAATGGGGGAAAACAAGAAAAAGATCTTGCAGCTTCATTTTACCCTAAACATGGCTTTGGATATGGGCGCTCTCAGGGATATCGACAAGCAGCGCATCAGGGATCCATTTTCAAATTAGTCACCGCTTATGAAGCAATAAGACAAAGAATCAAAAAAATCAATCCTACTCGAATGTGGCAGCTTAACCCCCTAAACATCGTGGATAGAAACTTTAAAGACGGAAAAAAAACCTACGTCGGCTACACAAGCGAGGGAAAAGTCATTCCAAGGGTCTATAAGGGAGGAACTCTTCCAAGAAGCGTTTCGAATAATCTTGGAGAAA
Source organism: uncultured bacterium (assembly GCA_964513575.1). Lineage (GTDB taxonomy): Bacteria > Chlamydiota > Chlamydiia > Chlamydiales > Parachlamydiaceae > CAMFKA01. Next base: position 3,618 of record CAZENM010000180.1, read on the forward strand.
TGGATATCCTTAAAGCTATAGAGACCTCCAGCAACCCCTATTTCGCTATTCTTGCCGGAGATATCCTTGAAAGCCCCGAAGACCTTGCAAATGCCGCAAGGGCGTTTGGATACGGCACTAAAACAGGTATTGATTTGCCTGCAGAAATTCCGGGGAGGGTTCCAACCGATCTTATGACAAACCGTACAGGACTTTACGCAACCTCTATCGGACAGCATTCTTTAGTTGTTACTCCCTTGCAAACTGCGGTGATGCTCTCCTCACTTACCAACGGCGGAAAAATTTTAAAGCCTCAAATCACCCTAAAGGGACTAAAAGAGCCTGAAATCATCCGTACCCTTCCCATGCCTAAACAACTACAAAAAATACTGTTGGAAGGAATGAGACGAGTCGTCGTTAAAACCTATCAAAGCAGCCTTTTACAACTATCTAAAATTTATCATGATTACCCTGAAGCCATCAGCGACTATATTGATCTAAAAGAAGAATTGTTGGGAAAAACTAGCACTTCTGAATCACTTGAACAAATTGACCTAGATGCCTTTGAAGGCACCAACCTCTATAACCACTTGTGGTTTGGAGGTATCTCTTATGAAAAAGAAGATCCCGAAATCGTCGTTGTCGTCTATCTACGCTTTGGAGGCTATGGAAAGGAAGCCGCTCCCGTAGCGGCACAAGTGGTCAAAAAGTGGAGAGAAATCAAAGGAAGGAAACATTTTATAAATTCCCCTTCACCAATGTAAAATTAAAATTTTTATTCGTATTGTGATCAATAATGCAATCCTCTACTTTGTTATTCGTTTTCACATAACATTTTGGAGGACTTTTGAATCACTACCTACTAACCTTTCTAGCCATTGTATCCTTTACAGCACTGACCGGAGCAAATAAAGACTCCCAGGTTCCATCAGAAATCCAGATTTCAAAAGCCGATGATTTTCTTCAAAGCACAAACCCCTCCATAAGCCCATTAGAGGGATTACCTAATCTCATCATTCATAACCACGTCAATGTGATTACCGGCGCATTCTTTGATTTTCAAACAGACCTGGAGATGGGCCCTTTTGGCTTCAACATGGAAAGAACCTATAGCAGCAATGACCATTATAATGGTTCATTGTTTCACGGCTGGAACCACAACCATATGGAAGCTGTTCAAATAGAATCAAAACCGAATCATAAATACGCAGTCACAAAAGGTCGTGCAAGCGG
>CAZENM010000181.1:0-4822 GCA_964513575.1 uncultured bacterium
CAGTCCGGATTTACAAACCTTCACTTTGTTGATGACCAAATTATTCCAAACGGAGATTTTCCCACCGCTCCCTACCCTAACCCCGAAGACCGAAATGCTCTGCTCCTAGGAATAAAAAAACTCGAGGCGATTAACGGCGACTTACTGATTGCTACCGATCCGGATGCTGACAGAGTCGGTATCGCCGTCACCCACAAGAGCGACACGGTTCTACTCAGCGGCAACCAAGTGGCCTGCTTGTGTGTGGATTACATCTGTCAATCCTTAGAGGAACAGGGAAAGCTCCCCCCCCGGGCAGGTTTTGTGAAGTCAATCGTTACCTCAGAACTTTTTAACGAAATTTGCAGAGCGTATAAAAGAAACTGTACAGAGGTTTTAACCGGTTTTAAATATATCGCTGAAAAAATCCGCGGTTGGGAAGAACAAGAAAAAAAAGGCTATCAATTTTTATTTGGAGCCGAGGAATCCTATGGATACCTTTTGGGAACATATTCCCGCGATAAGGATGCTGTCGTCTCGTCGGCTTTAATTTGCGAAATTGCATTATGGTGCAAAATGCACGGCAAAACACTCGTCGATCAGTTGCATGACCTTTACAGAAAACATGGCGTTTACACTCAAAAATTACTTTCCCTTAACTTCGAAGACACAAAAGAAGGTAAGGAAAAAATGGCCGCGGGGATGCAAAAACTCCATGACAATCCCCCCAATGTCCTAGCAGGTGAATTTGTGATCAAAATTGAAGACTACGAAAAGGGAGTCGAAAAAAACCTCCCCGAGAAAAAAGAGACTCCAATTACCCTGCCAAAATCAAACGTGATTAGTTTTCGGCTAGAAGATGGCTCGAAATTAACCATCCGTCCCTCTGGAACTGAGCCTAAAGTGAAAATTTATTGTGAAGTGGTGATAAAGAAATTTGTCGATGTTTCAGGAGGGCTTCAACAAGCAAACCAAAAAGCTGACAAACTTATGGCCGCGTTAAAAGAATTATTTTAAATCCTGGTGATTAGATGTCCACGCATAACCATTTATATTCTCACCCCCCCTTTCTCCCCGGGGGAAGAAATTACATTTCGCCTGTTGAAAAAAAACAGCGCGATTTACGATATTCATCTTCTGAAATCGTTTCTGACATCCCTCTTTACGAACTTTTACAACAGCCTCATCAACCACTGGTAAATCCACAAAATTCTTCGTCGGGAACACCTGTCGACAAGACAACCAATGCTACTCAAACAAAAGAAGTTAATACTGTATTTCAAAGAACCTTGAAAACAGGTCTAACGGTTACTCGAGAAGATAAAATTTATTGGTACTCCTATTCGGGGTTTTTTTATAAAGGTGAAATTTTAAAAGAAATACCCCATGGAGTTGGGGAAGCCGTTTATCATACAAAAGAAGAATACAGAGGGGAATTTGAATTTGGAAGACCTCATGGAGCCGGAGTCTATACCTTTAAATCCGGTTACCAATATTTCACCCAATTTCGATACGGGCAGCCATTAGGCGGTGGGATTCTGACAGACAACCGAGAAAACGTCATCTTTCCCTCTTTTGGCACTCGGCATACATTATTGCTTTTGGATCTACTACAATCACTAAACAATAACATTTCCCTTAACTAACCATATCATTATCTTAATAAAACGGCGAAAGAGAGGAGTCCGCATGATAATTGCTGAATCACCTCTTTAGCGTTCTCAACAGATCCCGCAACTTGTCGCGCCGTGACAAGTTTTAAGCTGCTTTGTTAGATCTAGGACGGTTCCATGCAGGCGCTGCCGCTCAACCTCCGTTAAACAATAGGGCGGCAGCAAATAAATCGTCTTCCCTATGGGACGAATCACCACTCCTAAATCCAGGGCCGCTTTTCTAAATTGCACTGGATCAAACCCACCTTTTACATCAAAAGCAATCACAGTTCCACACACCCGAATCTTTTCTATGTGAGCCAAAGCTTGTAGTTGTTCAACTAACCCTCCATAACCCGGTTCTATTTTTCGAAACGCTTGCTCCGCTCTTAACAAATCCAATGACACCGAAGCTGCCGCGCAGCAGATCGGATTTCCGGCATAAGAATGACCATGTAAAAATGTTCTTGCGGGATGTTCACCTAAAAAAGCCTCATATACACGGTCTGTGCAAACTGTAGCTGCTAAAGGAAGAAAACCTCCAGTCAAACCCTTTGCAAGGCAAATTAAGTCAGGCGTAACCGCTGCTTTTACGCAAGCAAAGAATTCCCCAGTCCTCCCAAACCCTGTCATGACTTCGTCAAAAATCACTAACGCCCCGGCCGCTTGAATTTTTCGGACCACTTCGGCGACAAACTCCGGACGGCACATGCGCATTCCCGCAGGACCTTGGATTAAGGGTTCCATGACCAGCGCTGCGATTTGATCTCCAAATTCATCAATCAAAACATCAAGCTCCTTTAGAGCCTTTAGCTCCTTAGCCTCAATCTCTGAGTCACCGATCCACGTTTCCGGAAAAGCGACTGTCACGACTTTAAACATCAGCTCATGAAAATGATTGGTGTAGACAGTTCTACCGGCGATTGACATAGCACCAACGGTATCGCCATGATACCCCCCCTCGAAGCCAATAAACAGCTGTCGCTGGGGCTGTTGAATATTGCGCCAATATTGGATTGCCTGCTTAAGAGCCGTTTCAACTGCTGTAGAGCCATTATCGGAAAAAAACACATTACGCAGGCCTTGGGGAAGGATTTCCACTAACTTTTGCGAAGCCTCTAAAGCAGGATCATGAGTAAAACCCGCAAAGATCACGTGTTCAAGTTGAGCGGCTTGTTGGCCGATCGCTGCGGCAATTAAAGGGTGTGAGTGGCCGTGGATATTAACCCACCAGCTGGAGATCCCATCAATTACTTTTCGTCCATCAGAAAGAGTTAAGACGCTCCCCTCCCCCTTCACGACTTTTATTGGAGAAGTTTCAGTAGCCATTTGGCTAAAGGGATGCCAAAGACGAGCTTCGGAGATCTTCGAGTGAGACCGCATGGATATTGCCGTAGGTTTGAATAGATTTTAAATTATTAGCATTAGTAGGGTCATTGCAAACAACCCCGACAACAGGAATATTCCGTTGCTTTAGGGCGGACAATGTCAGCAAAGTATGATTAATAGTGCCCAAAGAACTTCTAGCAACAACAACAACAGGCAGACCTAAAAATTCAATCAGGTCAATCATTAACAATTTGCTGTTGATCGGCACGAGAACACCGCCAGCCCCCTCAACGATCAGTCGTTCACACTTGGGTAACTGAATTTTTTTCAGATCAATTTCGGTAGTTTCCAAATCGGCAGCGGCATGGGGAGATAGCGGAGCTGTAAAACGATAGGCCTCGGGGAAAAATCGATCTTCAGAAAGGCCTGTCTGCTGCCGAATCCACTCCGTATCGCTTCCTTCCTCACAACCCGTTTGAATCGGCTTCCAGTAATCACAATTTAATGCCTGCATCAGAAAAGCGGAAACATAAGTTTTCCCGACATTTGTATCAGTCCCGGTCACAAAAAACTTTCTAGGAAACTGCATAAAGCACCCGATATGTGATGGTTGTAGGAGCCTGCCATTGCTTTAAGAGTTTTTGTAAACTACCTACAGATTGATTAAGGGATGTGGAAGCTCCTATTTTTTTAAGATGCTGAAAAAATTCAATCGGCCGTTCATAGTATTCCACAACTTCTTCCAAATGGCATTTTAAAGAACAACGGGATTCAAGGCTTTCATGCGCTGGTAAAGAATTCCCCGAATAAGGAATTTTAAGCCGCAAGCATTCCGCTTTCCACTCGAAAAAACTACTATCATCCAGAGTGCTAAACATCAACTTTCCGCCCGGCAACAAATGGTTTTTTAAATTTTCAATAGCTGCGGGGAGGTTATTAAACCACTGAAAAGACATGTTGGAGACGATTAACGCATATTTTTGATCGCTCTTAAGCAATTCCCCATCTAAGGGTCTGATCGTCACACCCTCTGACAAAAGATCATTCTGAACCAAAAACTCACCGGTTGCGCAGCACATTTCCGGGGAAAGGTCTGTCAGTTGGATATCCCTGCCGGAAAACTTTCGGATAAGATGCTGCGACAAGAAACCGGTGCCGCATCCTATTTCTAATATCGGTCCAGATGGAATTTCAGGAATTAACCGCGCCAGGCGATCTGCTGATTGTTGCTGCACAGAAGCTTCAGAGGAATAACGTCGCGAAGCTGCACCAAAACGTCGTTGAATTTCGTGTTTTTTGTTCAGCTCTTTTAGAACCATTTTCAACTTTACTATTTCATCATCGGAATGAGTGTGGTTAAGCGATATCCTAAGACGAGCAGTTCCAACAGGAACGGTGGGAGATCTGATTGCGGGAAGATAGAGCCCTCTCTTTTTCAAACTCTGTGAAATCGCCTCCACCCGTTCATTTGAACCCACAATATGAGGGATAATCGGAATTCCATTCGCGGGGAGGCCTAAAAGAATACGAACTTCATCTGCCAGCCCCGTCAACCGCTTTCTTTCAACATCCATGCCCGGAATAATTGTCAGGGCTGCGTCTATCGCTGCTAATACCATTGGTGGAAGCGCGGTCGTATAGATCAGGGCAGGACATAATTGAGTTAATGCGTCGACAACGAATTTTGAAGAGAGCAGATACCCCCCGCAAACACCGCCCCCTTTGCCGAACCCCCCAACAACTAGATCAATGCCTTTCAAACCTGAACAAAAACCCAATCCATTTTTTCCGCCTAAACCAAAACTGTGAGCATCGTCAACGACCAGTGTCGCGTTATACTTCTGGGCAATCCGAATGATTTC
>CAZENM010000182.1:0-4713 GCA_964513575.1 uncultured bacterium
CGTTCGATAATTTTTAAAGCGTCATTCGGATGATAATCCCTTAAAAAAGCTTCGACTTTTCGTTGGTCACCTATAGCATTGATCTGAGTATGTTTTTCCCGGGTAGTTTTTTGGGAGTGCATTTGCCAGTAACTTACTCCGGCCCCCATACCTAGGCCAAGCAAAGCAATAGTCGATAACAAAGGGATGATGCGCATGGACTTTCTCAGTAGTGATGCTAAGGTAACCCTGAGACTGTGAAAAATAACAGTCTCTTTGTAGCCGATTGACAAATAATTTTCAACATTTCCGAAGGTTATTCTTTCTTGAACGAAAACCCGAAACGAATTATTGTAATGCTTCATTTTTACACGGAGCTTCTATGCGACAAATCCTCGTCACATTATTGATCATTTTCATGACCGGAAATTCCCCCATTGAAGCAGGTATAAAAAGAGCGTCCCCTAAATCTTCACTCAACGCTGTTACTTATGATTTTAGCGGAGGACGCTTCGGAGATAATCTCGTCTCTTACCTCCACGGCAAGTGGGTCGCGCACGTCTTACAAATACCGTTTTTATACAGACCCTTTGAGTTTTCCGACCAACTAGTCATGGACCGAGAAGAATCGTGCATGAGCGACTTTCAATTCAAGGTAAAGCTTCGTTATAGAAAAGGGATGGACCTTATCTCTCTAAAGCGTTCCGGGGTTTTGGCAATTATTCCCTTTTTTCCCGAGTTTGAGTGGGAAATAAAGAATTTGGACTATGGATATCCGCATATGAAAGTGAATTGGGATGACGTAGAGTTTCAAAAGAAATATAAGCCGATGGTACGCCCCTTAAGACCCATCGAATATATCGATGTGCCGTCCGGGAGAATTTCAGTCGCAATCCACTTTCGTTCGGCGATGGGGCTCTCAAGCGACCAGGATTTCGTGAACCTGACACAAAGGTTTCTGCCGTTAGACTATTATATCACGCAATGGAAGAAGCTCCTAGAAGTCCTTCAAGACAGACCTATTTACGTGCATCTCTTCACAGATGATCCTAATCCCGAGGCCGTTTTGGAAAATTTTAGGTCAACCTCCCCTGATGCAGATGTGATTTACGGATGCCGTTTTCCTGAAGAAAAGCCCACTGACAATGTTTTAGATGATTTTTTCAGACTATCGAGGTTTGATTGCATTATTCGTTCTGATTCTAACTTCTCGCTCTGCGCCGCCTTAGTCGGTGATGTTGCTGTGGAGATGTTTCCTGTTGATTCTATCATAGAAAATAATGTTAGAAAAGTGACGGAATTTGGCATAAAAATTAACTCGCATTTGTTGGAAATGCCTCGTTAGTTTTTTATTTCGGGACTTTTCATAAAAAGAAATGCCAACCTAATAGACATTTGCAATCATCACATTCGGGGATGATTGCATTTATTTAAAATATTTTTCTACGCAAGCCTCCACTCGGAAGAAAAATCAATCTCTTGAAATCTTATTTATCTTTATCTCCATTTATGATATAATATTTTTTACAAACATTACATAGAGACACTGAAAAACTAAAGCGATTCAAAAAAACTGTAAAAACCGAGGTTATCGTGACAATTTATGTAAAAAAACAACCAGAAAACTGTTATTTTAGAATAGATATCACAGGGAAAACCACCCTTAATTTAAAATTTAAACAAATCTCCAATATTAAAGTCTCCAATAAGGCACAACTATTACTGAAAACTCTCAATTTTAAAAATAATGAAATCGAAGCTGCCGGAGCTATCTCCTTGGGAAAAACCTTACTCAAAAACACATCACTAACCTCTCTAAAATTAAACGACAACCTAATCGGTGCAGCAGGAGCCACAGCTTTAGGGAATGCTCTTTTAAAAAACGCTTCGCTTATCAGTCTAAATTTAAAAGGCAACTCAATCGGTGATCGTGGAGCTGCCGCAATAGGCGATGCGCTCCTAACAAGTTCCTCATTAACCACTCTTAAATTAGACAGCAATCAAATCGGTGTTGATGGAGCTAACTCTTTGGGCAACGCGCTACTAAAAAACTCATCCCTCACTACCCTTTATTTACAGGGTAATAAAATCGGGGATGATGGGGCTGTCGCTTTAGGGCGGGCTTTACTAACAAACTCAACGCTCACCACCCTTTATTTGCAGGGAAATAGTTTTGGGGCAACCGGAACAACTTTTTTAACGACAGCTTTACTAGCAAACGCTTCACTTACCGACCTTAATCTCGGCTGCAACCATCTTGGGGATGCCGGAGCTGCTTCTATAGGACAAGCTTTGCGAACAAATTCAACCCTCACCTGCCTTAATTTAAACTTGAATGAAATCGGTCCTCTCGGAGCTGCTTCTTTGGGGCAGGCGTTGTTAGAGAATTCATCTCTCACCAATCTTAATTTATGCCTCAATCAAATAGGCGCCGAAGGAGTTGCCTCTTTGGGGTTAGCTTTGTTAAAAAACTCAACACTCAACACCCTGAATTTAAATAGAAATCAAATTGGGAATGATGGCTCCGCCTCTTTAATGCAAACTATGTTAAATAACTCATCGCTCACAGCTCTTTCTTTCACCTTCAATAATATTCAACCTCGCGCAGAGCGTGCTCTTAATAAAATCATTAAAATCAGAGCCCACAACCAAAAATTACTCAGATTGCCTTTGATGCATCGTTGTTGGATCACTTATGTTAAAAGCATGAAAAACCCATCATCTAATAACGGCAATCTGCAGAACGCAAAAGATGTACTTTCACTGTTTGAACTCAACTTGATTCAGAAAAAAACAGGGCTTAAGATGAGAACAAAATCTTCTTAAATAATGCCGTGTCCCAAAAATTATGTATGAGTCAATAATTTTATCACTCAAATTTCTATGTGTGATATACCTCGGCTAAAAGAAACAAAAAAAATAATTATGAACACATCCTTCATCCTGGCTGGTCTATTAGCCTTATTTATGGTGGGATACCTCATCTATTCGCTCATCTTTCCAGAGAAATTTTAATGCATCATTTTTTAGAAATTCTCCTATTCATCGGAATTCTGCTGACGCTCATTCCGCTTTTGGGAACTTATTTAGCAAATGTTTACTCCCACAAACCACTTTTTATAGATCCTTTTTTTCATAAGATCGAACGAGTTTGCTATCGAGCGGCTGGCGTCAATCCCTATGATGAAATGTCATGGACTGAGTATGGGAAAGCACTTTTGCTCTTCAATGTTTTTGGTTTCATCACAATTTTCCTTCTCCATCTCTCACAAGCACTCCTACCCCTTAACCCCCAAAATCTGCCAAACACTACCTGGCATCAAGCATTTAATACAGCAGTCAGCTTCACGACCAACACCAATTGGCAATCTTACGCAGGGGAGACTTCCTTAAGTTATTTGACACAGATGTTAGGGTTAACTGTTCAAAATTTTCTTAGTGCCGCAACAGGAATGGCGGTGTTATTTACGCTCATCCGAGGGATCACTAGGAAATCGATGTCAACGATTGGAAATTTTTGGTCGGATCTTGTCCGCATCCTGATCTATGTTTTGCTTCCCCTCTCCATTTTTTTTGCTCTTTTTCTTGTCAGCGAAGGGGTCATACAAAATTTTTCCCCATATGTCGAGATCTCTACGCTAGAAAAAGGAATCCAAACGATCCCTATGGGACCTGTGGCGTCTCAGGTCGCGATTAAGCAATTGGGGACAAATGGCGGGGGCTTTTTCAACGCCAATAGCGCGCACCAATTTGAAAATCCCACCTCCCTTACCAATTTTATCGAAATGTTAGCCATCGTCCTAATTCCGGCTGCGTCTGTTTACATGTTTGGAAAATTAATCGGCTCGCGCAAGCAAGCATGGCTTATCCTTTCGGTGATGTTTATTTTCTGGATAGTCGGGCTTGGAATTTCTATGATTTCAGAGCATGTGCATGACCCCATTTTGAACGCTTACCCCCTAATGGAAGGGGTAGAAACGCGCTTTGGCAAAATAAACACCCTTCTATGGAGCGTCTCTACAACTGCTACATCTAGTGGATCGGTTAACGGAATGATATCAAGCCTTCCTTCGCTTGCCGGGGGAGTCGCATTATTTAACATCATGCTCGGAGAGATCATTTTTGGGGGGATCGGAGTGGGGTTATGTGGAATGATTATGTACATCTTGCTCACAGTGTTTCTATCAGGGTTAATGGTGGGAAGAACTCCTGAGTATCTAGGGAAAAAGATTGAGCGACGGGAAATGTTGTGGGTAGTATGTGCGACATTGATCCCGGGAGCACTTATATTAATCGGCGCGGGAGTCTCCAGCGTGTTGCCGGTTGCTCTCGCCAGTGTTTCAAACCAGGGACCTCATGGGCTTTCGGAAATCCTCTATGCTTTTGCTTCCGCGGCGGGAAACAATGGAAGCGCATTTGCAGGACTGAATGCAAATACCCTCTATTATAATGTCGGATTAGGAATTGTAATGTTGCTGGGAAGAGCGGCCATTGTACTTCCCAGTTTGGCTATCGCTGGGCTGATGGCTCAAAAAAAGGTATCTCCTCACTCTCTAGGAACATTATCAACTGGATCCCCAATGTTTGCGGTATTGCTTATAGGAATTATTTTCACGATCGGTGCTCTTACATTTTTTCCGGCACTCGCGTTAGGTCCTATCATGGAACATTTACAGATGCTTGAAAAAAGATCTTTTTAGGGGTATTATGAAGTTCAATACAAACATATGCCTC
>CAZENM010000183.1:0-4628 GCA_964513575.1 uncultured bacterium
CAAAAATTCTTCAAAGATTTTTTTTTGAATTCCTTCCATTCGTACAAAATATTCATGTTGTTTTGTTTTTTCGAGAGTGAACATTCTTTCCACATGGTTTGCAAGTTGTTGACAAACGGTGTATAGGAATGATTTGTCTTCTAGGGTAATGCTTTTATTCTTTTTTGGATTAAAGATGAATATCCCTACAACTTCATGGTATCCTTGTAGAGGTAGATACAAATTGCATAGTGATGGAAGGGTATCCGTTGACCAACCAGCTTCCTTGCCGTTTTCAAAACACCAAATAGCGGCATTTTTCTCCTTTTCATCGATAATCATGGGGTGGTTATCTAGATTAATGCCGTTGTCTATGCTTCTGATGATGAAGTCATAGTTTCCATCGATAATCTTGCTTAAGCGCTCCCGTAGGAATTTTAGGGTGTCCGCGGTAGAAGTGGAATTGGCAATCTGCCTTACAATGCGATATAAGGCTTGTGAGGACTCTTCGCTTTTTATCAGCATATCCTTGTGTTCGCGCGCGCGGTCTACCAAAATTCCGGTCGTTATTGCCGTGAATAGATAGACTCCCAAAAGAACAATATCTTCATTAGAGGTGATAATAAAAGTTTCTACTGGGGGAACGAAAAAAAAGACCCAAGTGAGCGCGATTAATATCGATGCTAAAAATAAAGGTCCTTTTCTGAAAACTAAGCTTAAACCAAGAATACCGATTAAGAAAATGCTTCCCGAGAATTTATACCCAACAAAGGGGAGCAGCAGCCAATTTCCTATTGAAATCAGTAACACGCATGCCATGATAAACAAATAAGGGGGGAGAGTGATTTCTTTAAATGAGGAAAAGAATTTTGATCGAGTTCGCGCTTTGCCTTTTTGCTGTCTAATGACATGGATGTCAACATCAGCACATTCTTTTAATAATTTATCAAATATAGAGGCCTTTTTAAAAATTCCAAAAAGACGCTCGGGGGGTTCCCTTCCAACGATAATTTGCGTAATACTACGCTGTCTCGCAATCCGTTGTATTCCCGTGGAAATTTCAGGGTCATTCACGGTAAGGACTTCCGCGCCTAGGTCCCGAGCGACCGCCAGATTTTTTTCTAATACTTGCGAATCTTTTTCATCTAATATCCTGCCGTCATTGACGTGGACTGCTATCCACGGCGCTGCGCTATTAAAAGCTAAACGGCGTGTAATTCGGATGAGTTTTTGCGAATGCGGGCTGGAACTAATGCCAACCAGAAATTTTTCCCGAGGTTTCCATTCAATGATCCGTTCATCGGTAGGCATCATTTCACGAAGGTCACGGTCAACTTTATCGGCGGCGTAGCGTAGGACAATCTCACGAAGTGCTGTCAGGGTGTCTTTTTGGAAAAAGTTTTCTGTGGCTATCTTAGATTGATTACCAAGATAGACTTTTCCTTCTTTTAATCTTTCTAATAGATCTTCAGGGGTGAGATCCACGAGGTGTATGGAGGCGGCTCTTTCGATGATGCTATCCGGAACCGTTTCTCTAATAGAAACCTCCGTAATTCCACTGACAACATCATTTAAGCTTTCGATATGCTGGACGTTTAGTGTGGAATAGACATCAATTCCCTCCTCCAGGATGTCGATGACATCCTGCCATCTTTTCGAGTGTTTCGATCCCGGAACATTGCTATGGGCTAGTTCATCCACTAATACTATCTTCGGATGAAGTTTGATGACCGCTTCCGCGTCAAGTTCCTTAAAGATGACTCCTTTGTAGGTGATCCCTTTTTCCGGAACAATTTTAAGATCTTTAGTTAAGAAGATTGTTTCCGGGCGGTCATGGGATTCTACAATTCCAATGACAATATCGACCCCATCCCTTTTAAGTTCATGAGCTTCTTTCAGCATCGCATAAGTTTTTCCTACCCCTGCGGCCATTCCCAGAAAGATTTTTAATTCTCCCTTTCCCTGTTGATTTTCTTCCTCTTTGATAACCTTTAGAAGTTCTTCGGGGCTTGGGCGGTAATCTGGATCATTCATGTTTAGAAAAAACCTCATCAAGAGCAATGTTAAGCATTAACACATTAACACATGGTTTACCAAAGATCCTTAAATAAGATGGTGTAGTGTTTTCTAATATCATCTTAGTTAGCGTGTTTATCTGTTCGGGTTCTTTGAGTCCCCGAGCTTTAATGATCCGGTCAACCTGAAAATGGGCTGCTGTAGAGGAGATATGCGGGTCGAGACCACTGCCTGAAGCAAAGAGCAGATCACTGGGGATTGGAGTAGTGGTTGATGTAAAAGCGGATTTTCGGTGTGCTACTAACTTTTCTAATTCTTTGCTGGTAGGTCCTAAGTTGCTTCCTCCAGAAGGGAGCGGATTGTAGTCCACCGCAGAAGGCCTACCCCAAAAATATTTATCGGTGGAGAACTTCTGTCCAATAAGTTTAGCCCCTATGATCTTATTCCGAGAGCGAATTAAGCTGCCATCAGCCCTCTCCTTCATAGAGAACTGTACGGCTATTGTTATAAGAACCGGGTAAATGACACCGGTTAGCAGTGAAAGCCAAAGGAACATCCTGAAACAATTCCAAAATTGATTCATTTTACCCACCCCAAAAATGTCACGATTAAATCGATAGCCTTAATTCCGATGAAAGGGGTGATAATTCCCCCCAAGCCATAGACTAGAATATTTCTTCTTAATAATTCATTTGCTGTGTGTGATTTATAGGAAACTCCCCTAAGTGCGAGGGGGATGAGTAGGATGATGATCAACGCGTTGAAAATCACCGCGCTGAGGATCGCGCTCTCGGGAGAATGGAGATGGGTGATATTCAAAACAGCCAAAGGCCCTTGTTCAGCGCTTTCACTGATGTAAAGAGTGCTGAAAATTGCCGGAATAATGGCGAAATATTTAGCGATATCGTTGGCGATGCTAAATGTTGTGAGAGCCCCGCGCGTCATTAACAGCTGTTTACCGATTTCCACGATGTCTAATAATTTTGTTGGGTTACTGTCAAGGTCGACCATGTTTCCCGCCTCTCTGGAGGCCTGAGTTCCTGTATTCATGGCAACAGCGACATCCGCCTGCGCCAATGCAGGCGCGTCATTTGTTCCATCCCCCGTCATTGCGACTAATCTGCCATTTTCCTGTTCTTTTTTTATCAGGTTGAGTTTCATTTCGGGGGTAGCCTCTGCAAGATAATCATCGACGCCAGCTTCCGCGGCAATTGCTGCAGCTGTAAGGGAGTTGTCCCCCGTCACCATGATTGTGCGTATGCCCATTTGACGCATGGCGATAAACCTTTCTTTTATTCCCCCTTTAACGATATCCCTGAGTTCAATAATCCCCATGATCTTGGGTCCGTCGCTTACGATAAGAGGAGTGCCTCCACTTTTGGATATGTTTTGAACGGCTATATCAATGGATTCGTGCGAGAGTCCATTTTGACTGGCTATGTTTTTTTTGATCGCATCTACAGAACCTTTTCGAATGGAACGTATCACCTTCCCGTTTGGATCAACGAAGTCGATTCCAGTCATCCGTGTGTTGGCGGAAAAAGGGATAACCGCACAGTTATAGGTATTTAGGGATTTTGCTTTTAGCCCAAAGAGGGTTTTCGCCAGGACGACGATCGAGCGACCTTCGGGGGTTTCATCAGCAAGGGATGCCAGTTGAGCTATCAGAGCAAAATCTTTTTCCAATACCCCTTCGATAGGATGAAATTGTGTGGCCATTCGATTTCCGATAGTGATCGTGCCAGTTTTATCCAAAATCAGTAAATCGATATCACCCGCAGCCTCTACAGAACGCCCGCTTTTCGCGATCACATTTCTACGCACTAAGCGGTCCATTCCTGCAATGCCGACGGCATTCATTAGCGCGCTAATCGTTGTAGGAATCAGGCAGACAAGCAGGGCTACTAAGATGGGAAGGGTGACAATCGCTGAAAGGTCTTGATGAGCGGCGGCACCGCTATAGTCTGCAAATAGTTTTAACGAACAGGTGATGAGTAAAAAAACAATCGATAAAGCGGATAGAACAATATGAAGGGCTATTTCGTTGGGAGTTTTTTGCCTTTTGGCTCCTTCAATTAAGTTAATCATTCTATCCAGGAAGCTATTACCTACTTCTGATGTCACGCGAATTTTAATGAAGTCACTTAGGATGATTGTTCCTGCTGTGACTGCGCTACGGTCACCACCGCTTTCCCTAATCACAGGGGCTGATTCCCCTGTAATGGCGGATTCATCGACCACGGCGATGCCCTCGATCACTTCGCCATCCGCAGGAATAACATCACCGGCCTCACAAAGGATAGTATCACCTTTTCCGAGTTGATCCGCCGAAGTTTTTATTTCGACGCCGTTTTGGATTTGTCTGGCATAAGCGTTGATTTGAGTTTTCTTAAGGCTGGCTGCGTGCGCTTTACCGCGGTTTTCTGCCAACGCTTGGGCAAAATTTGCAAAAATTACCGTAAACCAAAGCCATAGGGTGATCTGGATGTTAAACCAAGAAATAACGCCTTCAGTGTAATCATAAAAAACATCTAATGTTGTTACAATGGCGCATAAAAAGGTCAGGAACATCACTGGGTTTTTAAATTGGACCCTAGGATTTAACATCAATAGAGCATTTTGTATCGACTCTT
>CAZENM010000184.1:0-4595 GCA_964513575.1 uncultured bacterium
GGTGGCTCGATAATGATCTTGTCGTTTCCGTATTAAGCGGGGAATCGGTGCTTATCCGTTCAATGGACATCAAGCTAACGAAACAAAAAGAAATCGATCAGGTTCTCTATTTCCAAGTTGAACCCCTTCTTCCATTTCCTGTTGAAGGTGCTGTTGTGGATAGGATTGTGATGACTAGAGATAAGGAAGGAACCAATTTAACCCTTTTAGCAGCCCCTGGAGATCAAATTCAAAATCATTTGGATGAGCTTTCTCAATTAAATGTTGATCCCGAAATCATTACTTCCGAACAAGCGGCCTTATCGTCTTATATGCAGGCGGTTGTTAACGAGAGTGAAGGTGGGGGAAGTGACGCTCAAATATTGATTTATCTAAGCTCGCAACATACCGTTTGTGTATTGAATAAAAAAGGTAAGCTTGCCGCGGCCCAGACGATTCCCTTGGGTTGTGAACTGTTGAAGCATGGCGCGTTTAGTACAGAAGAACATTTAAATCACGAATTCAAAGAAGCTTTTGACGCGTTGCGTTTTGAAATTACTCGGGTGGTATATTCTCTGGGAAAACAACTAAAGGGTGAAGAGTTATCCGGCATTGTGGTAACCGGTGAGGGCGCTAATTGCGGGACTCTAGGACAAGAATTGATAGCTAACTTGCAAAAACCATTTCTCACTGTACGTCATATTGAAGGGGTAACCCCGGAACAGCAGAATACTTTTGCGGTGCCTTTGGGCGCAGCATTGACCTCATTAAGTAATTACAAAGACCAGGTAAATTTCAGACAAAAGGAATACGCCTTTCAGAATCCGCTGAAACGATATAAACGAAGTTTGATTGCTTATGGGGTGATTGCTCTAGGACTTGCGGGTGTTGCTTATTTTGGCGGGCTGCAGTATTTAGGTTACCAAGAAGATAACCTTCGAAAAAATTATGTTCAGCTGCTTGGGGATATTAAACGTCCCTTTAATGAACTTGAGGGATCTTATTTAAAAAAAGATCCCGCGGATCCTTCTTTAGTTTCTGACGCCAAGAATTTAAGCATCGGAGAAATATCAGACAGGCTGAAATATTTAGAAAATGAAATTCAATCAACTCCTGCCATTTTTCCTTTGTTCCCTAATGTTCCACGGGTGAGCGACTTGCTTGCGTGGCTTGCCAACCATCCTAATGTTGTTATCAAGGGTTCCGGAAAGGAAAATCCTCAAGCTTTGATTCAGATTGAGGGAATAAGTTATATCATGGTCAAACGCCCCGAGATGAATAAAAAGGGAGAACGGTATCAGGTCAAAGTCGAACTAGACTTGTCGGCAAATTCACCAAAAGACGCGCGCGAATTTCACGACGCTTTGATTTCTCCAAACGATATGATAGATCCGAAGATGGAAGTAAAATGGAATTCCACGAAAGGGAGGTATAAGACCTCTTTTTATTTAAAAGATCGAACTAATTACCCACCACAAGGCGTATAGGAGATTTTTATGAAACAATCTATCCCCAAAGAGCGATTGATGATGTATGGATTGATCCTAGGTCTGATTCCTTTAGGGTTTGTGGCCTTGAATTTCACGTCTAACCTTTCTCATTTGAGTGAGATGAATGAACGAATTCAGATGATTGAACAGCAGAATCAGATGTTAGAAAGAAAACAGGCGATGAATCTGGCCGTTATCCAAACTTACAAAGACGCAGATCACTTTTACATCGATAAGCAGTTGGAGACGCTTCAATTTTTAGAACCTGAAATTGAGGGGTTACAAAAAGTTTTGGGAAATAAAAATGTCTCTGAAGACGAGACGATAAAAAAACGTTATGAGCTGCTAACCGGAAGCGGGAATTCTTTAAGTTTTTCGGAAGGTGTTGTTCAATCTTCTCCAATCGTTCAAGAGGTGGTTGAGTCCCTTATTCACCCCGTAGAAATAAACGTCGACAATTTACAAGAGCTTTTATCAAAGGTTGAAGGGGTTGATATTGGCCCTTACTCCCCCGGCCCGAATCGTCCGCAGCTCATTATTACTGATTTTAAAATCGAGAAGAAAAACTCGGTAGATAAGAACGAAGTGTTTCAGTTAAACCTAAAATTGTTGAAGCGAGAATACCTGTGATACGTTTAAAAGCAAGACTATGCGCGGCGTTTGCAATTGCATTTATGCTGCAAGCCTGTACCCCTAAGGAATGTTGCTATGTGGATTACATCCCACCCACGTGTATGTCGAGTATTAATATCATCGACCGCAATGGGATGTCTGAAACCATTAGCTCTAAAGACAGGCTAAAAAAGTATGAAGATGTAGATTGGCTATCCACACAACCCTATCAAAAAGTTTTACGTGTTTACATTCGGGATTCTATCGGCGATATTCATGCCTACATAACAAGCTACTACGAAAATGGGCTCCCTAAACAATATCTGGAAGTCGTTAACGCTCGCGCAAAAGGAACTTATTTAGAGTGGCACGAGAATGGAATACGAAAGTTAAAAGCAACTGTCATCGGCGGCGAGGCGGATTTAACTGAAGAGTCTCAAAAAACTTGGCTATTCAGCGGTCTATCGGAAGTTTGGAGTGAGGGAGATGCTTTGGAGGCTCAATTTAACTATTTAAATGGTCTTTTAGAGGGTGATTCCCTTTATTTCCACGCCAACGGACAAGTCTGGAAGCGAGTCTCCTTTTGCCAAGGAAATATGCATGGACAATTTTTGATTTATCTTGATAACTGTCAACTTTTTCAATCCACCACCTATGTAGAGGGTAAGAAAAATGGGGTTAGTCATCGTTACTGGCCTGCCGGAAACCTAGCTTTTGAAGAAATTTATTGTAATGACCTTCTTCAAAGCGGTAGCTATTGGGATTCTTGCGGAAATCTTATTTGCCAAGTTAAAGACTGGAATGGGACAAAAGCAATTTTTGGAAAAGAAACTGTTATGGAGCTCCAAGATATCAGTAAAGGGGTTGTGGAGGGAAAAGTGAAGTTTCTGGGAACTCAGGGAGAAGTTTTACGTATTTGTCATGTTAAAGACGATCTTAAACATGGCGAAGAAATAGAGTTTTATCGAACGAATCTTGGTCAAGGTACACCTAAGCCTCAAATTTCAATTCAGTGGTGGGAAGGAAAAATTCAAGGGGTTACCAAAAGTTGGTATTCGAATGGAGTGCAAGAAAGTCAACGAGAAATGAGTGGAAATAAGAAAAATGGTGTTCTCACCGCTTGGTATCAGGATGGAGCCCTTATGCTTATGGAAGAGTACGATCAAGACAAACTTGTTCGTGGGGAATATTATAAGAAGGGCGATCGGATTCCTGTTTCCGAGGTTAAGGATGGTACCGGAACTGCAATGCTTTATGACAGCGAGGGTTACTTGCTCTATCGTGTGAACTATGTAAAGGGAATTATTGAATAGGGAAGGGAAATGATTTTCTAATCATTAACACCCTCCCTCAATTGCTCTTCAAGTTTGACGGGAAATTTGAATTTTGCCAACCAAAGCGCAATGTAGATTTGAAACATAATTTCCTTTTATTGATTATTTATCTCCCTTTCGATCCTCTCTTAGAGCCTGATTCTCTATTATTAGACCCTTCAGTGTCTCTGCGGTCGCGATAATCACTTTTATCGTATGAACTGTGATTTCCTCTCTCGTACGACCCGCTGTCTCCTTTGTCGTATGATCCATGACTTCTTTTATCATGTGAGTCTCGGTTTCTATGCTCGAATTCATCTGTTTCACGATAAGGTTTGTAGTAATAATCGGGTTGATATTTGTATTCGGGCTGATAGCGATATTCATACATCGGTTCATATTGCGAGTAATCGGGGCGATCGGTGTCAAGCGAAGGAGTTAGGGAAGGTTCATCCCGTTCGATTGTTTCATGGATAAATGGTTGCGGCGTGTATTGGGGGGTTGGTTTTGGAGGAAGCTTTATGAGGGACGGAATGATTTTGGGTAAAATAACCTTGCCTATGGGTCTGACATCATTTTTAATGACGGGTCTTTCCACATTTTTTTCTATGCTTTTTCCTATGGGTTGAAGGGCATCTTTAATAGGTTGCATTTGTTTGAGGAAAACGGGCTCATTAAAATGTTTCATCAATTCGATGATATTTCCAGTTGGTGGGGTGATTTTTTTACTTAATTCCAGGTTTATCCAAAGGGGTTGTGGAAATCCCGGGTGCGAAAACCACCACCATAGGTTCCAATGATCCTGCCATGAGAATGTCCACCAAGTATTCCAGTGCCACCAAGGGGGGACGCACTCACAATTATTCCACCAATTGGGGTTAAAGTGCCACCAATGGTTGATCCAGTCTATATGGTTGGGGTAATTGGCGAAGCATATTTGAATCACTTCATCACTAGAGATTGTCGTTGGAGGAAGAGTGCAGTTGTAGAGTACTCCCCGTTTATTAATGGGAAAATCCCAGTAAGGGGGGATGAAAATATAACCGTCAGGTCTCCACACATAGTGTGCGGAAACTAAAACCCAATTGGGGTCATACTGCAGCCAAGCTCCTATTAACCAACCGAGTTTTCCGTTATAGTCGGAATACTGCCAAGCCCCGGAGCCCCAACATGAAATCCCCTCTTCAGGTGTTGTGGAGAA
>CAZENM010000185.1:0-4476 GCA_964513575.1 uncultured bacterium
AAGCATAGAGTCTCGGGTCAGACCGGTCAGGGGGTATAACCCTCCGGCGGAAATGGGGACTCCGGCAATGTTATAGATGAAAGCGAAAAATAAATTTTGCCGAATGTTTTTCATCACAGATTGGCTTAGTTGGATTGCGCGAACGATTCCATTGAGGTCACCTTTAACAAGAGTCACCATCGCGCTTTCGATAGCCGCGTCATTTCCAGTACCCATAGCGATTCCTATATTTGCTTTTGCAAGAGCCGGGGCATCATTGATCCCATCGCCCACCATAGCAACTACAGGTCACTCGTTTTGATGTGCTTCACAGTCTTCTAATTTCATTTCGGTGGAAACACTCCCATGGTATTGCTCGATGTGAAGTTTTTCTGCTATAGATTTCGCTGTGTCAGCGTTATCTCCGGTTAACATCACTACACGAAGTCCTAGGTTATGGAGATCTTGGAGGGCCATGGGGGTAGTTTGTTTAATGACATCGGCAATAATGATGATTCCTGCGAGGGTTTTATTAATATAAATCGAAAGAGCCGTTTCCCCTTTTTTTCTATGGGAGTGAGCCTCACTGGAATTTGGATCTGTCGCAGCGATTGTAATTTGCGCTCCGTCGACTGTTCCTGAAACGCCCTTTCCGGAGGTCGCTAGAAAGTCCTGAGCCTGGGATAGGGTGATGTTTCTTTTGGCTGCCTCTAACGTGATCGCCCTGGCTATAGGATGTTCACTATATTGTTCTAAAGAAGCCGCGGTGTGGATGAGCGCATCGGTGTTGAAAGGGGAAAACACGATCACCTCGACAACAAAAGGGGTACCTTCTGTCAACGTTCCGGTTTTATCAAGGATAATCACATCTACTTTTTCAAGAGCTTCTAAGGCATCGCCATTTTTAATTAAAATTCCTTTTTTCGCACCTTCACCTAATCCGACCATGAGAGACATAGGAGTTGCCAGTCCTAAGGCACAGGGGCATGCAATAATCAGTACGGCAACGCTGTTTATTAAAGCGTGGACATAGGCAGGCGTCGGACCTAATAGACTCCATGCGAAGAAAGTTAAAAGGGCGATTACGACCACTGCGGGAACAAAATATTCAGAGACTTTGTCCGCCAACCCTTGGATCGGAGCGCGGCTTCGTTGTGCTTGGGAAACCATTAGAATGATTTTAGCAAGAACCGTGTCCGAGCCAACCTTTTCAGCTTTCATAAGAAAACTGCCGTTTTGGTTCTGGGTTCCTCCGGTGACAGGATCTCCGGGCTTCTTTTCTACCGGGATAGATTCTCCGGTCATCATCGATTCGTTGACATCACTTCCCCCTTCGACGACAGTCCCATCGACGGGGATGTTTTCTCCCGGTTTAACTCTCAGAAGATTTCCCACTTGAACTTCAGCGAGGGGAATTTGTCTTTCCTTACCGTTCCCTATAAGCCAAGCGTTCAGGGGTGCGCGGGCAAGTAGTGATTTTAGGGCGCGATTTGTTTGTGAGCGAGCCTTCAGCTCAAGAACCTGACCTAAAAGAACGAGCAGCGTGATCATTGTGGCGCTTTCAAAATAAAGCGGGGCTGCTCCATCAACTTTAAAGTTTTCGGGGAAAAACTGAGGAAATATCAAGGCGACTATGCTGTAAAAAAACGCCGCGCCAACACCGATGGCGATAAGGGAGAACATATTTAGTTGTTTATTGAGGACGGAATTCCAGGCTCTGGAAAAGATGAATCCTCCAGACCAAAAAATCACGGGAAGGCTTAAAAGTAGTTGAAGCCATCCAAGGGTATGGGACATCGCGAGGTAGACGACAGGCGCTGTGAAGATAAGGGCGACGATAAATCGCAGCCTCATTTCTTTATAATCGGCTTGTTCAGCTTCATCGTTAATGCCGATAGGCTCTAATGCCATCCCGCAGATGGGGCAAGCACCCGGCCTGTCTTGCAGGATTTCCGGGTGCATGGGACAGGTAAACATTCCCGTTTGTGGAGCGGAGTAGTTTTTTGGGGAATGACTCTCGCATTGGGAACATTTTTGGTTCATATCTTACCTGTTCAGGGGGAGTGACATTAAGAACCACCCTAGAATGATTTGGTAGGCTTTTTCTTGAGTTAAAGTTCCAATCTTCCATCCATTTTCATCTTGCTCGATCGTGATTGTCAGGGGAGCGTCCCCTGTAGCGGCAGGATCATCGGAAAGTTGACGAATCAGCCCCAGTAATTTATCGGCGTCTGACACATTTTGGATTGCGTCCCAGTAGCCCATATCGCGGATAACAGGTTCGAAGATCCAAGCGCCGAGCCGGAGGTTGCTAGAGATTTTTTTTGTTGTTGTTTGTGGCTTAGGCATGGTCAAGACAAGTTTTACTGCCTGTCCGACAGGATTAATGAACTCGAGCTTTAAAGCGAAGTCTTTTGATTCGATATCAAGTTCAGCCATCGTCGCGCTGGTTTCAGAGGATTGCGCTCCCTTAAAGGAGGTCTTAAAGAAGTTTATATCTTCTTTTGTTAAGTCCTCGAAATACTTCATGTGGCGGTTGATGATCTCTTCACTGTTTTTACGAATAGAATCTAATAAAGAGGCTGTTATGGGGTTAGAATATTTTTCCAATACCGATTCGTAGACTTTAATATTGTTTTGAAGCGTGTCGCGCAATTGTTTTTTTTCGGCGTCATTTTCAAGACGCAGGTCAATAACAGGAACTGAAAGATTGAACGTAAATCCTTCCAATTTTTCGGCTCCGGAGGGTTTTGAAAAAGGAATGCCCGCGTGAAGGTCGGCGTTGAGCACAAATTCTTTTTCTCCCTTTAGAGAAAGAGTGCCCGCAAAATCTTTTTGGTAATCAAAGGGGTCTTTACCGGAGACATAAGAATAGTCCGTTCTGACTTCGGCTAATTTTCCATACGGGTTGTCAAAACCTACCCGAAGAACGTTGGGGCTGTACTCCTCAGTAAAACCCTTAGATGTGAGTTTTTTTAGAATTTGATACCCTTTATTCAGGAAAAGCTCGTCGCTGCCTGCAACTTTTGTGAATTCATGGCTCTCTTCGATCTGCTCAATTGTAGCTTGCGAGTATGAGCTTTCAATCACGACATTTGAACCCTTTACACGCTCGCCTAGATTACTCAATTGTATTTCTAGGATCCCTTTTGGAGATGGTTTTAAATAAAAAGCGCCTGTAGGGAGGTTTACATATTCTAGAACTGCGGATGGGTCAATTTGTGGAGAAATGATAACGGTGTAGTCGCTGTCGGGTGCGTTCGTTTTTAAATCCGCCTTGCCGTTTAATTTTAAAGTTCCTAGATAGGGGAGTGTAAAGGAAACCTGATTTACGGTGCTGCTAGTATCGGGTGCTGTTTTCTCCAGCACGGAATATTTTAGTGTGGTACCATCTAAAAAAGTGTGTTGAATCGATTCACCGGAAAGCACTCCAACTCCGCAAAGGGTAATGAACAGGGTTGAGGCAATAGTATTCAGTCTTTTTGTAAACATAAGATGATTCCTTAGAAAAACGTTGGTAATGAAAGTTTAAAATATCAGATTTCAATTTTCCAACATAATAAAATACGCGCGTTTATTTGATGCAGTAGATGCCTGCGGCGACAAAAATAAGGGAAACCATATAAAAAGATTCTTTTTCGCTCTCGCTTAGCGAGAACCAGTGAGGAAGCTCTGATTGTATTGCCGTTGGGAAAAGATAGGCCCCTAGGCTAAAGAATAGGGCTAACGCAAGAAATACCAACCCCATGCGTCGAAATCGTTTGAGTTGTTCTGTGTTGGAGTGTGGCATTAATTCTCCTCGCTATTAAGTGAGTCGGAAAATTCATCCGCAGTTTCAGCGTCAATCTGGGGGCGTTTTGCTAGGATTTTTCGCGGTTTGCTGCCCTCTAAAGGACCTAAAACGCCATTAGTTTCAAGTTGATCGATAATGCTGGCGGCTCTTGCGTAGCCTACCTTAAGTTTTCTTTGAAGGAATGTTGTAGAGGCGTTTCCTGTGCTAAGAATGATATCAAAGGCTTCTTCATATAAATCATCTTTTTCAACATCGTCAAGAGATTGCAGTCCATCGCCCCCTTCAAAGCCCCCGATCGCGTCGAAGGAATGGATGACATAATTTGGAGGTGCTTGTTCGCAGACAAATTTAACCACAGCATTAATGTCTTCATCTCTAATGTAGGCTCCTTGTGCCCGAATTAAATTTGAAGTTCCAGGAGGAAGGAACAGCATATCTCCGTTCCCCAATAGTGTCTCTGCTCCTATCTCATCCAGGATAATTTGACTGTTTACGCGGCTTGCGACTTTAAACGAGATCCTTGTTGGAAAGTTAGCTTTGATTAGGCCTGTGATCACCTCGCGGGAGAGGCGCTGTGTGGCCAGGATCAGATGAATCCCTACCGCGCGCGCCATTTGAGCGATACGGGCGATCGGTGTTTCTATATCGCTGCTGGAGACCATCATTAAATCGGCAAGCTCGTCAATGATTCCCACAATGAAGGG
>CAZENM010000186.1:0-4401 GCA_964513575.1 uncultured bacterium
GCGCCTACACCGCAGGAACGCAGACGTCGCTTGGATCGGCAGCTTTGGACGCGCAGTTCAATCGAGCACGGGCGCTGCGGAACATTGGAACAGACCATACTTTGTTCGGCACGGCCCAAGCCGCTTACGTGGCGGCAGTTGCAAACTATCAGGCGTTGTACCCCGATCAGGGTGGCAACGTTCTGATCGATGTCGGCGGCGATCTGACCGGAGACGTCTGGGCCAAGGGTGGCCCTGCCTTGGGTGGGCGGACGCAGCCGCAGATCTCCAGTGTATCAGTCGCCAACTGGCTGTGGCGGCAAGGTTCCGGCACCGCATTGCAGGGAAGCAATGCGATTGAAACCGCTTGGTTTGATCCCGAACTCCTAGCTCTTCCAAACGCTAATGAACTTGCCGAAGCTCCCGAACTAGCCCCCTATCATTTTCATTTGGATAAAGTACTAAGAATTAAAAAACACATGCTGACACCCGAGAAAGAAGAACTGTTGGCGCTGTCGGGAAAATCATTAGAAACAGCTTATAAAGCTTTTAATGCCATTAGCGACGCAGATTTTAAATTCGATAAAGTTGCCGACTCTAGAGGAAATTTCAGGCCCCTGACACACGGAACCTATAGCTTATACATCCGCGATAATGACCGCGCGCTCAGAAAGCACGCCTTTAACCAATACCACTCAAAATATCACAACTTCGAAAACACCCTTTGCGAACTTCTAAAGGGAAATACCGAAACGCACGTATTCAACGCCCGAGCACGACAATTTAAATCCTCGCTAGAGGCTTCCCTGTACCCAAAAAACATCGACGTTCAGGTCTATCATTCTCTGGTAAATACCGTGAACGAAGAGATCGACGCCCTGCATGATTACCATAACCTCCGAGAACAAATCCTAGACATCGGCCCCCTGCACATGTATGACATGTACGTCCCGCTCAGCAGCGAATTAGACATACAAATGAGTTATGATGAAGCAGTGAGCGCTATAGTAGCCTCGGTAGAACCGCTAGGAAAAGAATATCAAACAATCCTAGAAAAAGGACTAAAAACGGACCGCTGGGTCGACAAATTTGAAAATGAAAATAAGAGATCCGGCGCTTATTCCGGAGGATGCTATGACAGCTATCCCTATATGCTCATGAACTACAAAAACATCTTAAGAGACGTATTTACACTTGCTCATGAAGCCGGTCATAGCATGCATAGCTATCTTACAAAACAAAATCAATCCTACATTTATGGAAGCTATCCCATTTTCCTAGCTGAAGTTGCCTCCACATTCAACGAGGAACTTCTTCTACAATACCTGCTCAAAAACGCGAAATCCAAAGAAGAAAAAATATTCCTATTGAACCAGAAAATCGAAGACATTCGAGGAACCTTGTTCAGACAAACCATGTTCGCTGAATTCGAACTAAAACTCCATGAAATGGCCGAGCAGGATATGCCGATCACTCCAAAGTCCCTAAAAGAAGAATACTTCAAATTAACTAAAAAATATTTCGGAGACAAGGTCATCACAGATGATGAAATTGAAATCGAATGGGCCAGAATCCCCCATTTCTATTACAATTTTTACGTTTACCAGTATGCCACAGGTATCAGCGCAGCCCTAGCCCTATCAGACCGAGTTGTTCATGGTGGAGAAAAAGAACAACAAGAATATCTGAACTTCCTAAGAAGCGGCTGTAGTAAATACCCCATTCAAACTTTGAAAGATGCCGGAGTGGATATGACAACAGCAGAACCTGTTAAAGCGGCGATCGCAAAATTTCGTCGCTTAACAGAAGAGCTGCGTAAATTAGCAATCTCGTAATTTAACTGCTAAATTCTTGCACAATAATGACCTCCTGAGTAAGATGGTTTTTACTAAATGAACCCTTAACTTATGGAGGTCATCTCATGACACAAACACAATCCGTTAAAGAAAACATTGCTACACGACTACGCCCTCTGGGGAACAGAGTGATTGTCAGACGACTGGAATCCGAGGAAAAACTCCGCGGAGGAATCCTTCTCCCTGATAACGCAAAGAAAAAACAGGAACAAGCACTAGTCATTGCGGTTGGCCCCGGCAAAACCGACAAAAACGGCAAACTTATCCCCGTTTCCGTTAAAGCCGGCGATATCATCCTCATGGAAAAATATTCAGGACAAGACGTCACTATTGAAGAACAAGAGCTTGTCATCGTCAAAGCCGACGAACTTATCGCCATTATTGAACAATAACCCTACGCATTGAAATAAGGAGAACAACACCATGGCTAAAAATATTAGATTCCGGGAAGATGCCCGTCAAAAAATCCTAAAAGGGGTAAAAACCCTTGCTGACGCCGTAAGAGTAACTCTAGGACCCAAAGGACGCAACGTCATCATTGACAAATCCTACGGCACTCCACACATCACTAAGGACGGAGTCACAGTCGCAAAAGAGATCGAGTTGGAAGATAAGCACGAAAATATGGGCGCTCAAATGGTCAAAGAAGTCGCTAGCAAAACAGCGGACATGGCCGGAGACGGTACCACTACAGCAACGATTCTAGCAGCTGCTATCTATGAAGAAGGATTGCGCAACGTTGCCGCAGGAGCTAATCCCCTCTCCCTCAAAAAAGGGATCGAAATGGCCGTTAAGTGCGTTACTCACAGCCTAAGCTCAAGAAGTAAAAAAATCAGCAGCAAAAATGAAATCGAACAAGTTGCGACCATTTCTGCAAATAACGATAAGGAAATCGGAGAAATCATCGCGCGCGCCATTGAGAAAGTGGGTAAAGATGGAACCATCACCGTCGAAGAAGCGAAAGGTTTTGAAACAACATTAGACATCGTTGAAGGAATGAACTTTGACCGCGGCTACCTGTCAAGTTACTTCATGACAAACCCAAAATCTCAAGAGTGCCTCCTAGAGGATGCGTATATTTTAATTCACGAGAAGAAAATCAGCAGCGTCAAAGAACTTCTACCGATCTTGCAAGCTGTTGCCGAAACAGGCAAGCCATTGTTGATCATCGCTGAAGATGTCGAAGGCGAAGCCCTAGCGACACTAGTCGTGAACAGACTACGCGCTGGACTCAAAATATGCGCTGTTAAAGCCCCGGGCTTTGGTGACAGACGCAAGTCTATCCTAGAGGATATCGCCGTGCTCACAGGCGCTCAAGTGATCAGCGAAGAGCTGGGACAAAAACTTGAAAATTCCGACATTAAGATGTTAGGACGCGCGAAAACAATTCTAGTAAGAAAAGAAGACACCACTATTGTGGAAGGCGCCGGAGATAAAGCAAAAATCAAAGAAAGAATCGAGCTGCTTCGTCGACAAATCGAAGAAGTTGAATCTGACTATGACCGTGAAAAACTGCAAGAGCGCTTAGCAAAACTAGCCGGCGGCGTCGCAAAAATCGGCGTAGGCGGAGCCACAGAAATCGAAGTGAAGGAAAAGAAAGACCGCGTTGACGATGCGCAACACGCAACATTAGCGGCGGTGGAAGAAGGAATCCTTCCCGGCGGCGGAGTCGCTTTAGTCCGAGCGATTCCCGAGCTTGACAAGCTAGCGGAAACGGCATCCGGAGACGAGCGCACAGGGATTAAGATTATCATTCGCGCGCTCAGCGCGCCATTGCGTCAGATTGCGGAAAACGCAGGGCAAGAAGGATCCATCATCTTCCGTACAGTTGCGGAAGGAAAGGACAACTTTGGCTACAACGCATTTTCCGGCGAGTTAGGCGACATGATTAAGATGGGTATTTTAGACCCAACTAAAGTGGTTCGTTCAGCGTTAGAGTATGCGGCATCAATCGCAGGATTGCTATTGACCACAGAAGCAACGATTGTCGAGGAAAAGGATGACAAAGCACCGGCGGCAATGCACGGCGGCATGGATTATTAATCCTATTTTGGAGGGGTTGTAAAGCCCCTCCAAAAAAATTTCAATCTTTTTCTGAGAAAAAGATTGATAAAAAACAGCGATCGAAAGTATATTCTAGCTTCATTCCGGAATAGCTCAGCGGTAGAGCAGTGGACTGTTAATCCATTGGTCACAGGTTCGAATCCTGTTTCCGGAGTATTTAACGCTTAGAAAGAAATTTCTAAGCGTTTTTTTTTGGAGTAAAATTGACAGGCATGGACACTAGTACAACAAGTCATTTAAATTGACTTGTTGTACTAGCGCTAAGACCGAAATGTTACAAACAATCCAAATAACGAACATATGCGCTAAGGCCTGAAAGGCCGGAATGTCATAGCCCAGGCCGAAGCTTGCGGAGGCCTGGGCTATGACATTCCGGCCTTTCAGGCCTTGCGCTAATTGCCGCAGCCTGCTCTCTCCTAGACCGACAAATTGCAGCACAAGCTAATGGCCTTTACCACCGAAGGTGGATTTACGGAACGTCTCTATCATGTGAGGAAAGCCG
>CAZENM010000187.1:0-4387 GCA_964513575.1 uncultured bacterium
GATAAAGGCTAACCCAAAAGTCATAACGCAAATACACTAGCAACGAGGGGGGCCAAGCTATAAATGAGGCTGGTTGGTCCCGAAGGGGGAAATTGCAACCCCCAAAATTCACAGCCGTTAGTAATGAATACGTTAAAGAATCCAACAGCAAAAAGAACCGGCCAAAGTTTCACTCTAATCCGCAGTTCTTTACGATTGTTAAACCACTGCCATATGACAATCACCCCGCCGGCCGCGAGCATCCTTATTCCGGTCATAAAGAAAGGGGCTGCCCCTTCAAGAGCAATCTTCCCCACGCTAAAAACACTGGCAAATAGGGCATACATCAAAAAAACAATAACTATCTGCACTCTATTTCTTTTCCTTGATCAAAATGGATGCCAAGATCGATGAGACGAGTACGACACAAATAAACGTTAACGATGTCCAAATGGAAATTCGAAAAAGGTCGTTAATTAACATCTTCGTTCCTACAAACACCAATATTGCTCCCAAGCCATAATGCAAAAATCTAAAGGTATCTAGGCAACCTTCTAGTGCAAAATAAAGCGAACGGAGTCCCAAAATGGCTAGGATGTTTGAAGTATACACAATAAATGGATCCAGAGTAATCGACATCACGGCAGGGATCGAATCCAGAGCAAACACCAAATCCGTGGTTTCAACAGCAAGTAATACCGCCGCCAATGGCGTTGCTATCCAAACCCCATTCTTTTTGATGAAGAATTTTCCATCCTCATACTCCTTTTGAATCGGGAAGAGTCTCGCAAACATACGATAAACTGGATTTTTTTCTACGTCGATCTCCTGCTCCGAGTGAAATACCATTTTATATCCTGCGTAGATAAGAAAAGCTCCAAACAGATATAAGATCGCATGGAAATTCTGAATCAATGAAATCCCAAAGAAAATGAAAATCGCCCGCATGATAATCGCGCCAAAGACTCCCCAAAATAGCACCTTATGCAAGTATTGCTTCGGAGTGCGGAAGTAAGTGAAAAGCATGATGAACACAAAAAGATTGTCCACACTTAACGCTTTTTCCAGCAAATAACCGGTCAGAAATTCTACGGCAGGCTGGTGGCCTCGTTCGTAATAAATAAACACACAGAACAGTAGGGAGACTGTAATCCAGATAACACTCCATAATACCGCTTCCTTAAAGGAAATCTTTTTGGCGTCCTTATGAAGAAACAGATCCAGAGCCAGAAAAAATACAATCGCGATGTTGAAATATACCCAATCCATAACTTTCCACCTTAAGTTCCTATATAAAAAAACAATACTGTAAATAAAATATATTGGCTAATACCACTTGATAGAGGTGCTCATTTCAGAGTCCTAAAGGAGGAAGAATCCAATCGTCGATGGAAAACTCCTGTTGTCCCTAAAAAAAATAAATCCTAAACTGGTCTTATTCAACATCGGGTTAAACAATGAAGAAAATTCTGTTTTTATCGTTCCTTTTTTTGACTAATTTTTCCCACGCAGATCCGACAGAGGATTCCCTTACCAAAATAAATCAAGAAATTGAACGTCTGGAAAATCAGATCTACCGTTACCAAGTCCAAGAAGCAAATACAGATATTCACTCCCAAGATTATATGTTCGGTCAGCCCGGTAAATACTCCGAAGAAATAAAACGGGTAGATTCCCTGGATCGCCAAGTCGAGGCTTTACAAATACGCCTTAATGATCTGAAAAAGGAACACGACCGACTACATAATGAACTTCACACGGCACCCCAATAATATGTATAAAACACCTAATAGAATTTTCAACCAGTCGCTAGCACTCCTCACAGACCTGTACCAGCTTACAATGTCCTATGGATATTGGAAGTCCGGACTCGATAACAAAGAATCCGTTTTCCACCTCTTTTTCAGAAGACGCCCATTTAATGGCGGCTTCACCATCGCAGCCGGCCTCGAATATGTGGTCGATTACTTGGAAAATTTCCGGTTCGATGATTCCGATCTAAAATATCTTTCTACTCTCCTAGATAGCGAAAATACTCCTCTCTTCACAGATCCTTTCCTAAGCTATTTGGCAGACTTAAAATTCACTTGCGATATCCACGCCGTTCCCGAGGGAACAGTTGTTTTCCCCTATCAACCCCTTCTCCGAATCCAAGGCCCTCTTATCCAATGTCAAATTCTGGAAAGCCCCCTTCTAAACCTGATTAACTTCCCTTCCCTCATCGCAACAAAAGCCGCAAGAATGAGAATTGCGGCAGGAAACGACACAATCCTGGAATTCGGCCTCAGACGCGCGCAGGGGATTGACGGGGCTCTCACGGCTAGCCGCTCTTCGTATATCGGAGGTTGCGATTCCACATCGAATGTCCTAGCAGGAAAACTTTTTGGAATTCCTGTCAGGGGAACACACTCGCACAGCTGGGTGATGGTATTCGATGACGAACAAGAGTCCTTTCAAAAATATGCCGAAAGCCTTCCCAATAACTGCGTATTCCTTGTCGACACCTATGACACAATCATGGGAGTCGAAAAGGCTATCGAAGTGGGAAAATGGCTCAAAAAACAAGGTAAAAAATTACTGGGTATCCGCTTAGACTCAGGGGACCTCGCTCAACTCAGCATTAAAAGCAGAAAAATGCTAGACGCCGCTGGGTTTCAAGACACACAAATCTTCGCCAGCAACGAACTTGATGAAGTGCTAATCACCGAACTTAAACGACAAGGCGCGCAAATCACAATCTGGGGAGTGGGGACTAACTTAGTCACCTCACACGACCAACCTTCCCTAGACGGAGTCTATAAACTATCAGCCATCCGCGACCCGGGCGGCCCTTGGAAATATAAACTGAAACTTTCCGAACAGATGCTAAAAGTTTCTAACCCCGGAATCCTACAGGTTCGCAGATTCTATGATGAAAATGAAAATATCGCCGATATGATCTACGATGTTGATAATCCCCCCAAAGACCCCTGCAGAATAGTAGACCCTCTTGACCCTTCACGACAAAAGCTCATACAAGGTTCTTTGTCCCACCGAGACCTGCTGATCCCTATCTTTAAAAACGGCAAGCGTGTCTACTCTCTCCCCACCCTGTCAGAGATACACGACTTCACTCAGGAAGAACTTGCTCATTTTCAGGTGGGTATTAAACGGTTTATAAACCCTCACCAATACAACCACGGAATGGAATATTCCTTGTATCAGAAGAAATTCGAACTGATCAAAGAAATCCGTTCTCATATTTCACATACCATCATCGGAGATGATTAACTCATGACAGCCCTGATCCTTGTCGATATCCAAAACGATTTTTTTCCGGGCGGAGCCCTTGCTGTGCCGCATGGAGATGATATCCTCCCTGCCGTCAACGCGCTTATGCAGCTCCCATTCGATCACATCATCGCTACCCAAGATTGGCATCCCAAGAACCACGGGAGCTTCGCGGAAACACACCACAAACCCATCGGTTCCATCATAGATTTACACGGGGTCCGACAGATCCTCTGGCCCACTCATTGCGTCCAAAATACCCATGGCTCAGACTTCGCAAAGGGATGGGATCACTCCAAAATCCACCACGTCATCCGCAAAGGAACTGATCCCACAGTTGATAGCTACAGCGCCTTCTTCGACAACGAACTAAAATCCTCCACAGGCCTCGAAAAATTCCTAAAAGATAAACACATAAAGACAGTGGTGATTGCAGGGTTAGCCACCGACTACTGTGTAAAATACTCGGCTTTGGATGCCCTTAATCTAGGTTTCAAAACAATTATTGTCCCAGCGGCTTGTCGGGGTGTTAACCTGAAGCCCGAAGACTCCCAAAATGCCCTTAAAGAAATTGAAGCCGTCGGGGCTTCCCTATTAACTCTTGATGACTTTAAAAAATATTTCTTAAATTGTTCTAAATAAGGGAACGCTATGCTGTTCATTAAATCAATTCTAACGCTAGTTCTAACGGTGATCACATTTTCTACTTACGCCGCCGAAGAGACTCCTCCCAAAAAGATAATTAACGAAGAAAAAGTTGTCACAGCACATCAAATGACGCTAGATGGTCAACCTCTGAACTACTCAGCCACCGCAGGGAATTTTGTCCTCAAAGACGATAAGGGAGAATCCAAAGGCAGCATTTTCTACATCAGCTACATCAAAGACGATGTGACAGAAAAAAAATCTCGCCCCATCACCTTCTGCTTTAATGGTGGACCCGGATCCGCTTCAGTCTGGCTTCATATGGGCGCGTTCGGTCCCAAACGAGTCCTCCTCCCGGAGGATGGCGTTGCGACTCCTCCCTACTCAATGGTTTCCAATGACTACAGCATCCTAGACCTGACTGACTTGGTTTTCATCGATCCCGTGTCTACCGGCTACAGCAGAGCCGCCCCAGGTGAAGGTGTAAACCAAA
>CAZENM010000188.1:0-4378 GCA_964513575.1 uncultured bacterium
GCGTGTGCACGGAGTGAGTTGATTATAAAGGCGGATTGAAACTTGAAGCAGCATTTAAGTGTGGGAGATGCAACCGAATATATGCATAAGTCCAAATGTTCATATGGAAGTTGCTACGATGCGAAGGTCCCTAAGTCCGGAGGACGTCTGATTTTAAAGCCCATTGTGACGAGCGTCAGCGAGGAACTGTGGGTAAAGATAGAACATATAAAAAGAGCCCTTTAGGGCGATTGATGTGGTTAGTGTTTTAGCTAAAGTTGAAAAAATTAAACATCCCACTCTATTCCCCAATTTTTTTTGATAATTTCAATTTCCTCTTTAAATGTTTCACTACGATGATGTTCTTTTTGGTTGGAAATGTATTTAATAACAGGCTCCAGCATAGATTTAGAATAGGAAAATCCCCCATATCCAGCTTGCCAGGAAAAATCTGAATACTCATTTTTTTTCATCCACGCTGTGCTATATGATTTATACTCTCTTACTAATGTAGCAAGCGCTATTGATGGATGAAGTTTAATAAGAATATGAACATGATCCTCTATACCATTAATTTTTAGAATAGGAACCCGTTGCTCTCTTGAAACTCCAATTATATAAGAATGAAGACGTTCTTCGATATCTGGATGAATTAGAGGCTCACGATTTTTTGTTGAAAATATCAAATGGAGATAATTTTCGACGCAGCTATGTGACATTGTTATCCTTAAAAAATATGTTATAGGATAACTTTTGATAGCTTTTTCGTTCAATAAAATTTTATACAATAATGGCATTAACCACATCAATCGCCCTAAAACCCACAGTTCCTCGCTAACGCTCGTCACAATGGGCTTTAAAATCGGACACCCTCCGGGCTTGGCGCAGGCTTGGATAGTTCGGGGAGTCGAACACACCCTCCAATGTTATTGGAGAGTGGCGACTTATCGCGAGCACTAAAACTCGGCTTTGCCGGGATAGCGCGGGAATGGGATCACATCCCGAATGTTTTCCATACCTGTCACAAACTGCACAAGCCTTTCGAAGCCTACTCCGTAGCCAGCGTGTGGTACTGTCCCATACTTTCTGAGTTCTAAATACCACCAGTAGGACTCGTAAGGCAGCCCTTGCTCTTTAAGCTTCGCCTCTAAAACATCTAGTCGCTCTTCCCGCTGACTGCCTCCAATGATCTCACCAATCTTCGGAACCAAAACGTCCATCGCGGCAACGGTGAGATTGTCGTCATTTTGGCGCATGTAGAACGATTTAATCTGCTTTGGATAATCTGTCAAAATAACAGGTTTTTTGAAATATTCTTCAGCAAGATAACGCTCATGTTCTGACTGAAGATCTGTTCCCCAGCTCACCGGAAACTCAAATTTTTTATTGGATTTTTCTAAGATTCGAACAGCAAGTGTGTAAGTCGTTCTCTCAAAAGGTGTTTCGATAATGCTTTTAAGTTTTGCGATGGTTCCTTCACTGATAAACTTATCAAAGAACTCCATATCTTCAATGCAGTTTTCCAACACGTACTTGAAGACATATTTTAAATAAGCTTCGGCATTGTCCATATTGTCTGTTAGGTCCGCAAAAGCCATTTCCGGTTCTATCATCCAAAATTCAGCGAGATGGCGTGAAGTATTTGAATTTTCCGCCCGGAAAGTGGGTCCAAATGTGTAAATATCGGAAAGCGCGCTTGCATAAATCTCCCCTTCCAGCTGTCCTGAAACCGTCAAATAAGTAGGATGCCCAAAGAAATCTTTGCCGGAGTCCACTTTTTTCTCGGGTGTTAACGGCAGCTTATCCTGATCCAAGGTTGTGACTTGGAACATTTTTCCGGCCCCTTCGCAATCGGAACCGGTAATAATAGGAGTATTTAAGTATAAAAACCCTTTCTCTTGAAAAAACTTATGTGTCGCAAACGCAAGCGCGTTTCGGATTCGAGTGACAGCACCCATCGTATTTGTGCGCGGCCTTAAATGAGCGATCGTGCGCAGAAATTCAAATGTGTGTCGTTTCTTTTGCAGAGGATATGTCTCCGGATCGCAGAGGCCGATCACATCAACCAAGGTGGCGTGCAGCTCCAAGTCCTGAGGTCTTTGCGGGTTAGCGGCTATTGTTCCCACAGCTGATATTGAAGCTCCCGTAGAAAGGTCTTTTAGCAGCGATTCGTATTTGGGGATGTCTTGGTTCATCACGATCTGCAAATTCGCTAGGCACGATCCGTCGTTTATCTCCACAAAAGCAAAACTCTTTTGATCTCGAACTGTTCTAACCCAACCCTTGACGGTCACTTCTGTTCCCAATAAACTAGCGGGATCTTTTTTAGGGTGTTTAATTTCTCGAATTCTTGTGCGCATCTATTTCTCCATTATGTTTCTGCGAAATGTCTTAACATCGCGATTTCTTTTTTCCATAGTTCTGGGCCTCCAGGGGTCTCCAGGTACTTGGGAATATTTCTGGTGCGGGGATCCCGCATTAAGAGTTTAAAGCACTCGATCCCGATAAGCCCTTCGCCTAAGGGGGCGTGGCGATCGACGCGAGTCCCTAGTCCTTTAGTCGAGTCATTCACATGTAGCGCGTACAGGTGCTCCAGACCGACGATGCGATCGAATTCTTTCCAAGTATGATCGAATGCTTCGGGGGTGCGTATGTCATAGCCTGCTGCAAAGATGTGGGCTGTGTCGATACAGATTCCTACAGGAATCCGATTTTTAACTTTATCAAGGATGTAAGCGAGCTCTTCGAATTTGGCGCCAACGACGCTCCCCTGCCCTGCTGTGGCCTCTAGCAACAACCGCAGAGACCCTCCAGCCACTAACGGCTCCACTTCTAACAGGCTTTCGCATATGCGATCCAGGCACTGTTCAACTCCGGCTTTAAGGGCAGCTCCTGGGTGGAAATTCAAAAAACTCAAATCCAGGGAATTGCATCTATCCACTTCAGCTTTAAAAGCGGCACGGCTTTTGATTAAAATTTCCGGATCAGGAGCGCCTAGGTTTATGAGGTAGCTATCGTGGCTCATCACTTTTTTGATACCTGTTTCCCGAAGGGCTGCAGCCCATTCTTTCAATGCTTGAGGCGTAAAGGGTTTGCTGTCCCATCTTTTTTGATTAGAGGTAAACATTTGAATAGTCGTCGCGCCAATTTCTTGGCCTTCAAGCAAAGCGTTCCAGACACCACCTGCCGCTGAGGTGTGCGCGCCTATGAGTAATTCTTCCGGTTTCATCGTATCATCCTAGTTACGCTATATTTTAAGGATCTGTAAGATATCTCAAAAGAAAAATCACAAAATCGTTTAGAATCGCGATTATGAACGATCGTTTTTCAACCATTTTACATTCCGCGCTCAGGTTTTTATCGGGAACATCTTTAAGCAGGATATCCGGATTTGTGCGTGACATCACCATGGCAACATGCTTTGGAGCCACTCCCTCTGTCGCTGCTTTTCTAGTAGCTTTTCGACTAGCGCATCTCCTTAGAAGGCTTTTTGGAGAAGGCGCGATGCAAACAGCCTTCATCCCGACCTATGAAAAATTCCGCAAGCTCAGCCCATTGCGAGCGGATCAATTTTTTTTAGATTTGAAAGCCTCGTTATTTTTTTCATTGATCGCCCTGGTTTCTACTGGAATGATAGCGATTCATGTTTTATTCGACGGTGAAATTGCTTCCCTTTCGGTTCTACTCCTTCCTAGCCTCCCCTTTATTTGTCTATTTGGGTTAAACGCTTCTTTGCTGCAATGTCATAATCAATACTTCGTTCCGGGAGTTGCCCCGGTTGCTTTTAATTTGATCTGGATCGCCGGCACGCTTTACTTGAAAGATCTTCCAGAGTCCACAGCAATGAGTTACCTAGCCTATTTTGTTGTGGTCGGTTGTATCGCGCAATGGGGGATGACTTTACCCCAGATTACCCCCACTTGGAAGGCTCGCCAAAAAATCGCTCTGTTTTCTCCGGACGTAAAAACTTTGCTAGCTCCGTTAAGCTTAGCGATTGTCGGGGTTGCTGCTTCGCAGATTAATAACGCGATGGACGCGGTTTTTGCGCGTTATGCAAGCTTGGAAGGTCCCGCTTACCTTTGGTACGCGATTCGGCTGCAGCAACTTCCCATCGCCCTTATTGGGGTAGCCTTATCGGGAGCCCTGTTACCTCCCCTTTCTAGAGCGATTCATTCAGGCGCTACGGAGTTGTTTCATTCATTATTGAAAAAAGGGCTAGCGATTGTTACGGCGCTGATGTTTGCGATAACACTTCTGATATTTTTTACAGCCGATCCGATGATCCGTCTGGTTTATGGACACGGTGACTTTTCTACGGCAGCTGTCCAAGAAACAGCACTTTGCCTTATTGGCTATGCTTTGGGATTGATTCCCCTTGCATGGGTATTAATCCTGTCGC
>CAZENM010000189.1:0-4354 GCA_964513575.1 uncultured bacterium
CTATGAATCGGGAATTCAAACAAAAACCAACTTGCTCCGTGAACGGTTCCCCCTACGCCATTATTTAGTCGCCTTAATTTTTCTTGTTTTTGATGTAGAAGTCATTTTCCTCTACCCTTGGGCAGTGATCGGAAAAAAAATCGGTGTATTCGCATTTTATGAAATGGCATTCTTCCTTGCTGCATTGCTAGTGGGATTTGCTTATGTGTGGAAAAAAGGGGGATTGGAATGGGAATAAGGGAGAGATAAATGGGACAAACACCGCAAGAACGCACCCCGTTTCTAGTCGCGCCGCTAGAAATGTTGATCAATTGGGCACGGGCTAATTCCTTGTGGCCTGCGCAATTCGGACTAGCCTGCTGCGCAATCGAAATGATGTCCACAGCAGCAAGTCGATATGACATCGCCCGTTTTGGGATGGAAGTCTTTCGGGCTTCACCACGACAAAGCGATGTCATGATCGTTGCCGGACGTGTCAGCCAAAAAATGGCTCCTGTTTTGAAAATGATCTACGACCAGATGCTTGAACCTAAATGGGTGATCGCGATGGGAGATTGTTCTTCCAGCGGGGGAATCTATAATAATTACGCCATCATCCAAGGGGTTGATAAAATTATTCCTGTTGATGTTTATGTCGCGGGATGCCCTCCGCGCCCTGAAGCACTCCTCGATGGACTAATCATGCTGCAGAAAAAAATCAAAACAGAACATCCACTCAGATCGAAACAAGGCGCAACACCCTAATGAAAACAACAGAAGCGGTCCAAAAACTTAAAGAATCGATCAATGATGCTATTCTCAACGAAGTAACGATGTTTGGACAGGTAACGCTCGAAGTCCATAAAAACAAACTTAAACAGGTGCTTTCCTTTTTAAAGCAGACTCCCGATTGTGGATACGAAGTCTTGATGGACCTCACTGGCGTGGATTATCTACACCCCACTCCCAGAACAAAAGTTGTCTACTGGCTGCACAATCCCGCAAACTTAGAAAGAATTCGCGTCGTTTTATTTGCCGCTCGAGAGGAATCCCTTCCTACCGTGACAGATTTATGGGAGGGTGCTAACTGGTATGAAAGAGAACTTTTTGATCTATTCGGTGTCCGCTTTGAGGGACATCCCGATTTAACCCGAATCCTCATGCCTGATGACTGGATAGGGCACCCTTTACGTAAGGACTATGCCCTGACTGAAGAGTCCGTACAGTTTAAACACGGAGTTAAGCCTAAAGTTCCTTCTCAAATCATTCCGAAAGGCAGGTTCTCCACATGCCAAGAATAAACGAAACCGAACGGGAAAAAAAAGAAGAAATCGGCGATGTCATGGAGCTCAATTTAGGCCCTCAACACCCCTCGACACATGGTGTTCTAAGAATGAAGCTCCGCTTAGACGGCGAGGTGGTCATCTCGGCAGAACCAGTGATCGGCTACCTGCACACCGGCGTAGAGAAGGAATGCGAAACCCGCACTTACCTGCAAGTTTTTACCCTCATCGACCGATTGGATTACCTCTCCGGCCCGGCTGAAGAACAGGCATACGCCTCTGCGGTCGAAGAACTAATGGGAATTGAAGTCCCCGAGCGGGCACAGACCATTCGTTTAATCCTTCTGGAGCTCTCAAGAATCGGCAGCCACCTCTTGTGGATCGGAACAAGCGCTTTAGAACTCAATATGTCATCCGTATACATGTACTGCTTCGCGGAAAGGGAAAAAATTCTGGATTTATTCGAAGAAATGTCCGGCGCGCGGATGTTTCCCTCCTGCTGGAGAATCGGTGGGATTTCCCGCGATCTAAATGAAGAATTTGAAACCAACGCCCGCATTTTCCTAAAAAACTTTCCTACTACCTGGAAGGACTTAGACAACCTCCTAACAAATAACTATGTGTGGTGTGAGCGTCTTCAGGGGGTTGCTATCATTGATAAAGCGCTCTGCGAACAATTTATGTGCACCGGTCCAGTGCTTAGAGCTGCCGGGGTCGCATACGACATCAGAAAATCCTATCCTTATCTAGGCTACGAAACCTATGACTTTGAAACACCCACACGTACAGAAGGGGATTCCTACGCCCGGTATATGGTACGGATGGAAGAGCTTAAACAAAGCATTTCCCTGATTGAACAAGCCCTGAACCGACTAAAACCCGGCCCCGTTATCACCGAAAACCGAAAAGTCGCCCTCCCTCCCCGTAAAGAACTTGTTCATAACATGGAAGCCGTCATTCATCAATTTAAGCTTGTCAGCGAGGGAATCCATCCTCCGGCAGGAGAACTCTATCGCTGTGTGGAGTCGGCGAGGGGTGAGCTAGGGTATTATCTTGTGAGTGATGGCGGCAACCGCCCTTACCGCCTAAGAGTCAGGTCCCCCTCGTTCCCCCATGTAGAAGTGTTAAAAAAGGTTTTGCCTGGACTCCTTATTTCAGACGTTGTGGTAGCTATCGCAAGCGTCGATCCAATTTTGGGAGATGTAGACCGCTGATGTTAAGTGAAAAAATTAGAACTTCCATTTTAGAATGCCAAAAGCTATACCCCGAAAAAAGGTCGGCTTTGATTCCAGCCCTGCATATGGCTCAGTCGGAGGTAGGCTACCTTCCCCGCGAAGTGCAGGATGAAGTGGCGACTCTTTTTGAGCTGGATCCCAATGAAGTCCATAGCGTGGTCACCTTCTACGATATGTTTTATGAAAAACCTGTCGGCAAGCACATTATCCATGTTTGTAAAAATGTTTCATGCACGCTTCGCGGCTGCGATCAGCTGCTCGGGGTTGTATGTGACAAACTCAAAATTGCGCCTGGAGAAACCACAGCAGACGGCGAATTTACGGTTATTTCCTCTGAATGCCTAGGCGCCTGTGACCGAGCTCCTATGATGCTCGTGGATAAAAAAGTTGTTGGTCCTGTCACAGAAAGCGACCTGGATAAGATTTTCGAAGAAGCCAAAAAAGGTCATGGACATCCCTCACCCGTAGAAATTTTAGGGGGCGCTCATGGATGAAATGAGAGTCCTTCTAAAAAACATCGACAGACCCAATCAATCCGAACTAAAGACCTATGAGAGTAATGGCGGCTACCAGGCCATTCGAAAAGCACTCGCAACGATAAAACCAGAGGACCTCACCGAACTTGTCAAACAATCCGGTTTGCGCGGCCGCGGCGGAGCCGGCTTTCCATCCGGATCAAAATGGGGATTCATCCCCAAAAACCCCTCGCTCCCAAAATACGTGGTTTGCAACTGTGACGAAAGCGAACCGGGGACTTTCAAAGACCGACTCCTGATCGAACGAGACCCCCACCAACTGATCGAGGGTGTCATGCTCGCTAGCTATGCTATTGGGGCTCATACTTCTTTTATCTACTGCCGCGGTGAATACTACGAGGGAATCGAAAAGCTACGTCAAGCAGTCCACGAAGCGAAAATTAACGGATATCTCGGATCCCGCATCTTTGGCTCAGATTACTCCCTAGAGATCATCATTCACCCGGGGGCGGGTGCTTATATTGCCGGAGAAGAGACAGCGCAGTTAAACTCCTTAGAAGGATTCCGGGCAACACCGCGCCTTAAACCCCCATTTCCTGCTGTTGCCGGCCTTTATGGAAAACCCACCGTCATCAACAACGTCGAAACTCTGTGCAATGTAGTGCATATTGTCAACAATGGCTTAGAGTGGTACCAACAGATTGGAAAACCAAAAAATACCGGCACTAAAATTTTTCAGGTCAGCGGTCAAATCCAACGCCCGGGCTGCTATGAATTTCCTATTGGAGTAACCCTGCGAAATGTTTTAGATCATGCCGGAGGAATGCTTCCGGGAAGAACATTCAAAGCTTGCTATCCCGGAGGTTCTTCCTGCGCCCTTCTAACCGCTGAGCATCTGGATGCCTCCCTAGACTTTGAAACCTTAAGCGCTCTTCATAGTTCATTTGGAACCGCTTCGATTATCGTTATGGACGACACAGCCGATATGGTTAAAGTGGCTCACCGCCTGATGCAATTCTACCAGAATGAATCATGCGGAAAATGCACTCCCTGTCGCGAGGGCACTCGATGGATAACTCAAATTCTTGCAAGGATTGAAAACGGCGAAGGCACTGTTGAAGACCTTAACACTATAAAACAAGTCTCCCAATTTATGGGAACTAATTCATTTTGCCCGCTAGCCGCTGGGGCTGCACCACCAATAGTCAGCGCTGTCACCGAATTTGAAAATGAATTCCTCGCCTATATCCAACGAAACCCCAATGCCGATAAACCTCAAAAATTTAAAGTGGCCTATCCCTATGTTTAGAACAACTGAGAACAAGAAGCTTCATCTATGAATGACACCCCCCTTCCGATGGTCAACCTAACTATTGATGGT
>CAZENM010000190.1:0-4297 GCA_964513575.1 uncultured bacterium
AGGCTGAGCTGGTTCGGCTGATTCGGGCACATTTTGATTTGCGTCCCTACGGAATCATCAAAATGCTTGATTTGTTACGTCCGATTTATGCTGAAACGGCGATTTTTGGCCATTTTGGTCGGGAAGACAAGAACTTCACTTGGGAAAAAACGGATGTGGCCAAACAATTAGTCTCCGGATAAAAAAACAGAGAGATAGATAAGTCTCTGTAGAGGTGTTGTCTTAAGCGATGGTTACTGATTTTTTTGAAACGCAGAGCTTGAGAAAAATTTGATTTTTTCTCAAGCTCTGCGTTTCAAAAAAAATCAGCAACTGTGGCACAGAACAAAATTCCGACACATCTCTAATCGACAGTCACGAATCCGTCTGCATAGGTTGGACCCTCTTTTCCTATCTGAAGGGTTCCGGAAAAATATTCCCGATAAACCTTAAGACCTT
Source organism: uncultured bacterium (assembly GCA_964513575.1). Taxonomy (GTDB): domain Bacteria; phylum Chlamydiota; class Chlamydiia; order Chlamydiales; family Parachlamydiaceae; genus CAMFKA01. The sequence goes on from CAZENM010000190.1 coordinate 439, forward strand.
GTTCAGCGGTCTGTATAGCAAAACAGCAATTACTCAACCACTCGGACCCTTTGATTGTTCCGCTGGCTAAATTACATTTAAAGCGAGACGTGATTTTTTCTTTCCAGTAAGCGTTTTCGCCAAAAAGCAGCACCGGTGTGGCTTTTACAGACCCCACTTTTCTGCGCACCTCTTCGAGGCTGAACTCAAAATCGGTCCCTACTCCCCCTGTTAAAAAGATGGGAAGGTCTAGATTGAACTCTGCCTGTCTTTCTACAAGTTTATCAATCCGGTAAGTCATTTTACCTTCAACAAAAGGATTTTGCTTTTGTTCATTAACAATGGAGTAATCTTTTTGTCTGAAGTCTACGATATTTGCGCAGGATAATATCCCTAAATTTTTCGCGACACGGTTCCCCACTTCCATAGCGCCTGGACCCCCTCCGGTAATGAGGGTGATGGGGGTATTTTTATTGAGCAGCTCGTGTTCCATTTCTTTTTTCATTTCTTGAAGCCCTTGAAGCAGACGAGTCAGTTCATGCTCGAAGCTTCCTTCCAATAGATTTGAACCATAAATTCCAATGAGTGTGGATTTCAAAAAATTATCCACTTCGGCCAGAGGAACAAACATTCCTGAATCGCGATCAGGTTTTTGAGCATACTGTAAAACTCTTTCAGTGTCTTTATCGACCCAGAAGACGGGAATTGCAAAATTATCCAGGTCGTGCAGCATGGCTCTATCTTCTGCCGAGAAAAAGTTTTGGTGTGATTGTGAGGGATATTGGAAATAGATTCCCTTTAAACATCTTTGAATATTATCGCCCAGCAACATTCTTTTCATTAGAGGGGATGGGAAATAGCGTGTTAATAAGACCCCTTGACTGGTGATGACTTCTTGATCAATAGCCTTTAAAAAGGGATACGAAGGCTGCTGTTCGATATATCTTTCAACCATCAAAGCTTGTCTGGTGCCGTGGGCAGAACCTGGGAATTCATGTTGATGAATTTCTCTGACGATCCAATCTTCGGGCTTGAGTTCTTTCATTTGCTGTCCTTTTACGATAAAGACAGCAGCCTTTTCTTCCATAGTTCCCGGCGCGGTTTCAAAGGCTTTAAATAAGGAAGTCTTATCTTCCAAACAAACTTGAAGTTGGTCTCGATCTGAAAAGAATACGTGTTCCCGATAGGGTTCTAACGTGTAAAATTCTAAAGGTATGTCAGTCAATTCCCGTTTACTTTTTCCATAGAGTTCGTAAATATCTCCGGAGGCAAAGGTATCTGGCTGTAGTATAGATGCGGAAGTGTGCTTATACCCCTGGGATAGTAATTCATTACAAACATGCCCGAATACTGTTCTGATATGTAGAGGAAGCGTTTTTACCAACAACAATTCAGCATCTTCGATATTTCTTGGGACGCCAACTTTCCATTCTTGATGGAGTCTAAGTAAATTACGTACCGGCACCTTATTCACCATAGCCTTTCCGATAGTGGGCAGAAATCCATGAATTGAGGGGTCATAGACGACGCGTCCGTTTTGAAGGCTTAGGTAAGCGATGGTACGGCCATCCACTTTATCTAGAATTAGATCTTTGCTTCCGTGCAGCCCACCTAGAGATAAGAGGGGCCTTCCCCATCGGTCTGCGCGGCCAAACATTCTGGCAATGTAATCCGGATTACGAACTCTGCGTCGTTCATCGGCGGCGAACAATTTTCCAACAAAAGCCCCAACCTCTATATATTGAAGCATTTCTTCAGCCAATGCTCCGATGGCATGCAAAGTCACTTTTACTTGCGCGCAAAGATTTTGTCGATCGAGGGCTAGTTCATTCAAGGAGCTATCTACTCCGATTTGAGCTAGTGTTGATTTGATATTGAATAGAACTTTTTCTTTATCGATGACAAAACCGACAAATTGGGGATAGATTTTTTCGATAAAAATCTCGACTTCTAGCGTTTTAGAGTCGATTTTTTTGATTTTTGTAATCATCCCATCGGGAGTGATTAAGTCGTAGTGTCCAAAGTCTAAGGGGGTGCTTTCAGTCATTTTTTTTCCTAGTTTAAGGGAATCTGGATTATAAGGAGGATCTCATTTCAGGGCAAGACTGTCGTCTTTAACTCGAACTTCATAATTTTTTTACGAAGATTTTGATCATTAAGAATGGTCAATTTTATTAATTTTTCAAAATTTACAGTGTTAAATTTTGGATCTCTTTAAATCTCATGTGCATGTGTTTTAATGGCTTAAGGAATCCGCCTAAACAATCGCCGTCGTATGTTCACCTTCTGTTCGCCACAACACACCAAATCATTGAGTTTTAACCCCCATAACCTGTGGATTCCCTGTTCACAAAGTGTGTGTAAATTTATTTTTATACTGCGTTGAACCTGGAGAAAGACCCCTGATCGTTGAGTGGAACGGACGATCAAATGAATTGCAAGTGAATGATATACAGATGTTTATAAAATAATCTAAAAAATTCCTACAGAGAATTCTGCTCGGGAAATCATCGCGTTAAAAAAAAATATACTATCAACAGACTTGTTCATAAGTATAAATAAAAAAAATGAAACTGATGTTTTCGATAAAATTTGAATCTGCCATAATCCCCAATTCAAAGCTTGAAGGAAGTGTCATGTTAACCGAGGGTCTATCCAACACACATGAAGCCATGAAAATTCCTAGAAGTGTGGGAACACACGATGGAACTTTTCATGCTGACGAAGTTACAGCCTGCGCACTTTTGCTCCTATTTGATTTAGTCGACATCAATAAAATTATTCGTACTCGACAGTTGGATCAGTTAGTTAAATGCGAGTATGTGTGCGATGTGGGAGGAATTTACAATCCCGAGATGAAGTTGTTTGACCACCATCAAGCAGACTATCAAGGCCCCTTAAGTAGCGCTGGAATGATATTATTGCACTTGAAGGAAACCGGAGTCATCGCGCCCAAAGAGTATGATTTTTTTAATACCGCTTTGATTCTGGGTGTAGACGCCCATGACAATGGCAGGGACGTTCTAATTCCGGGGATCGCTACCTATTCGCAGATTGTTTCGAACTTTACTCCGATCACACATGATTCCGATCCTGCCGTACTGGAAGACGCATTTTTCACTGCCCTTAAGTTTGCATTTTCCCATCTTTCACGTATGTGGGAGAGGTATAAATACAATCGATCCTGCAGGGAGATTGTTGGTCAAAAAATGAAAGAGTCGGATGTCTGTTTGATATTTGATAAATCATTGCCTTGGCTGGAATCTTTTTTTGAACTAGACGGTGAAAAGCACCCCGCATTGTACGTTATCATGCCATCGGGAAGGCACTGGAAACTTCGTTGCATTCCGCCCAGCTTCGCAAATCGGATGAAGGTACGACGTCCGCTTCCTGAAGAGTGGGCTGGACTTTTGGATGAAGATCTCAAAAAAGTCAGCGGGATTCCCGGCGCTATTTTTTGTCACAAAGGAAGATTTATTTCTGTTTGGGAAACCAAAGAAGACGCGTTAACGGCATTAGCTTTTGTGATGAACTCTGAGATCCCTTCGCAAACAGAGGTTCTTGAATAATGGATTCTATTTTTGGTAAGATGATCAGAAAAGAGCTTCCGGCGGATATTGTTTATGAAGACGATAAAATTCTCGCAATCAAGGATATTTATCCTGCGGCGCCTGTTCATTTGTTAATCATCCCTAAAATAGAATATAAAGATTTGCAGTCTATTCCCTTTGAAGAGCTCTCTATTTTAGTTGAAATCGGGCGAGTTGCCCAGCAATTAGCCAAAGAGTTCAAAATTACAGACGGTTACCGTCTTCTAACGAACAATGGCTCGGCTGCGGGTCAAACGGTGTTTCACCTCCATTTTCATTTACTGGGCGGG
>CAZENM010000191.1:0-4295 GCA_964513575.1 uncultured bacterium
AGATTTAGTTTTAGATTGATTTCCAATATTAACATCATTATAATTTCAATCTTGTACAAACCAGGTGTTTAATTCATGAAATCTCCCTGCTTAATTAACTCGTTTTTTGCAATGGCAGCCGTAGTGGCGGCATCCAATTATTTGGTTTTATTTCCCATTAATGATTGGTTGACTTGGGGTACCTTTACCTATCCGATTTCGTTTTTGATTACCGAGTTAACCAATCGCCAACATGGCCCAAAAAGCGCTAGAAAAGTTGTTTATGTGGGTTTTGCCATTGGTGTCTTATTATCCATCCTGTTTGCCACCCCCAAAATCGCCTTTGCTTCCTGGAGCGCTTTTCTTTGCTCACAAATGCTCGATATTTTTGTATTTAATAAATTCAGGTCGGCTGCCTGGTGGTGCGCGCCCTTTTTTGCCTCCTTTTCAGCTTCTTTAGTTGATGCCACGATTTTCTGGAATACGGCATTCTGGGGGGAAAACGTCCCGCTTCTCACTTGGGCAATAGGAGACACCTCTGTTAAGTTGCTCCTTGATGTCGCGATGCTCACACCATTTAGACTAGCAATAAGAAAAATACCCGCCTAAGTCGAATTTAACGTTTCTCTTTTAAAATAATTTTCGTAATTTAAAAAAACACGACATGATTTTGCTTTTGCAGGCCTCTTGCCCCCTCTAATCATCAACGATAAATAAGGAAATTTCATCATGAAAATTGTGATTGTAGGAGGAACGGGAACGATCGGAAAAGCGGTTGTAAAAGAATTATCCGGGAGGCATGAAATCGTTACGGTAGGTAATAAGAGTGGAGATTTTCAGGTAGACATCACCAACACCGAAAGTGTCGTACAACTCTTCAAAAAGATCGGAAATTATGACGCCCTTATTTGCGCTGCAGGCAATGTTCATTTTGGCTCCTTTGATACCATGACGAATGAATTGTACCAAATAGGCTTACAGGACAAGCTCATGGGACAAATCAATTTAGTTTTAATCGGACGCAACTCTATCTCAGACCGAGGATCATTCACTCTGACTAGCGGGATACTATCAAATGATCCTATCCTAGCCGGAAGCTCCGCCTCGATGGTCAATGGGGCAATTGATGCGTTTGTGCGCGCAGCGGCGATAGAAATGCCGCGGGGGATTCGGATTAACAGCATAAGCCCCACGGTTTTAACCGAGTCAATGCCGACCTATGGCGCCTATTTTCGCGGCTTTGAGCCGGTTCCGGCCGCCCGCGCCGCTCTTGCCTATAGCAAGAGCGTCGAAGGACTGCAGACCGGAAAAGTTTATACCGTTTCTTGACGACTGGCTTTCAGAAGCCCAAGAGCGATAAAGGGAAGGATAAAATCATAGATCCAGATGAAGATGCCAATGTTATAAGAAGCATCATTTCCATGCAGGATATAGTCCATAAGATGACCCGCAAAGCACCCGATCATTAAGACGCTCCATCCAATAATCGTGGCAGTCCAAAAATTCCCCCGAATCCAATAAGCCAAAACCCCTAAAACTCCGTAAGAAAGATCCGCTACGCCTATTTCAAATTGAAAAGGACTTCCCGGTTCCCATCCAATGAGCTTCGCTGTTTCCGGCCCAAAAAAAATGTGAGAAAAAGCCGCAAGCAATCCCATCAGCCCTACATTGAATAAAAGGATATAGCTTAAAAAAACTTCACATATTCTTGGCCAATGCCAATCCCACTTCACCACTAGATGAATCAACGAGCATGCAATGACGACTCCAAAAACATAAACACCAAACATAATACCGCTCCACATTGTAATAATATTCTGGTAGCTTATGCGGGTTTTGTTGTCAAATTGATCAGCGTGAACTCCTGGTTTTTTCACAGTCTTAAGAGGTGATTCTGTACTTAAACCCCCTTTTTCCTTTAGAATGTAGGTATTAAATTCCGATTTTGGTGGGTCTCTCATGAAATTATTATTATCAAAACCACGCGGCTTTTGCGCGGGGGTGGAAAGAGCAATTGAAACCGTTGAAAGAGCTTTAACGCTCTGGGGGGCTCCGATTTATGTCAAACATGAAATCGTTCACAACCGCTACGTCGTAGATGGATTAAAAGCTAAAGGCGCTATTTTCATTGAAGACCTCGAAGATGTCCCTGTCGGCGCGCGCCTTATCTATTCCGCGCACGGCGTTTCCCCTGCAGTCAGAGATAAAGCCAAAGAGCGCCAACTGATTGAAATTGACGCAACCTGTGGGTTGGTCACCAGAGTGCACTCGGCTGTTAAACGATTCGCCCTACAGGGATATCAAATTATTTTAATCGGCCACCGCAACCATGTGGAAATCATAGGAACTGCTGGTGAAGCTCCTGACGTCACAACGATTGTAGAGTGCTCAAAAGACGTTGAATTACTTAACTTCCGTCCTGACCAAAAACTCTTCTATATCACTCAAACAACTCTTAGCCTAGATGATGTACGCGAAGTCACCGATGCACTTATCGCAAAATACCCTCACGTCCAAACTCTACCAAGCTCCTCAATCTGTTATGCAACAACCAACAGACAGATGGCTCTCCGTGAAATTACCGGAGAAGTCAACCTAGTTTTAGTTGTCGGGGATCCTCAAAGCTCTAATTCAAATCGCTTAAGAGAAGTCGCCTCCAAAAGAGGGATTGCCTCCTACCTAATCAACAATGCCAATGAGATTGATCCACAGTGGCTGGGCGGGGTAAAAACGATCGGATTAACCGCTGGAGCATCTACACCTGAAAGCATCGTTCAAGAATGTATCGATTGCTTGATAAAATTAGGTGTGAAGGAAGTTGAAGACGTTGTCTTCACGGTCGAAGACGTCGTATTCCAACTTCCTAAGAGTGTTCTCAAAATCGGCTGATTACAAACCCGATGACCAGATCAGTAGCGCGTTATTGAAGAATGTGTTGGGTTCTTCAGGAAGCAGCGACGTGTTTCTTTCTTGTTTAAAGGATTGTAAAAGCTCTTTTAACGACAACGATCGAATATTGAATAAGTGTGAGATATCATTTAACGTCATGTATCCCCGTGGCGTGGAATCAATTACAGCATCAAAATAATGCAATTGTTGGTCTCGATCGAGTTCTGTAAAGGCGTAGTTACTTATCACCAGGTCGAATTTCATGCCCGCGGGAACTTTATCGCAATCGATAAAAAATACATTTTCAACGCCCAGTAACGTCAGGTATTTTTTTATCAACGCATTCACTTCGGGCAAATCGATGATGGTATAGCTGGCAAAGCCCCCCATATCCGATAGTATTTTACACTGCCCTCCATATCCCCCGCCGATCTCAACAATGTTCTTTTGACTAAGATCGCCAAAGATGTTTCTGATCTCGGCACCAACCTTAATATAACGAAGCGTTGTGGGACAAAAGTTTCCATAAACCCCATAATTAAAAGTCACGGGATTTCCGACAGTGTCATTTAAGTGATATTTGCCGATTAGATCTAGGGACAAAGAATCCGGAACATGCCTGACGCACCAGTTTAAATATTCCACACCCTGCTCAAACCCTAAAGTATCGACGACAGCGCGGCATCCGGCATGATTGCGGAAGTTCCTAAAAGCCTCTGCGTCACGCACAGCTTCTTGGCATGTTTCAGGGTATTTACAATGTTGTGTAATACTCTCGGAGGCCGTCAAGCAAACATTCATCGCGCACATCAACAATAGACAACAATACAAATTTTTCATGTGACTCCTATATATAAATTGGGGCTTGGGAATCCCTTAGAGAAAGAATCGGGGGTTCCTTAATGGGCCATGGGATATTGAATTCGGGGGAATTCCATTTAATTGATCGTTCTGCGGCCGGTTGATAGTAGGTGGATGTCTTATAAAAGACCACCGCATACTCAGAAAGCACCAGGAAGCCATGAGCAAATCCGGAAGGCACCCACAAAGATTTTGAAGTTTCTGAGTTTAAAATGAAGCTCTCCCATTGCTTATAGGTGGAAGATTCGGGACGGATGTCTACAACAACATCAAAGATTTCACCTTTAATCACCCTGACAAGCTTATCCTGGTGAGGATTCAATTGATAGTGTAAGCCGCGAAGAACATTTTTTTTGGAATATGATTGATTATCCTGAACGAAATGAACCGGACCGGTTTCAGAATGAAATTCTTGTTCATTATAACTTTCGAAAAAATACCCTCGTTCATCACGATGAATTTGAGGCTCAAGAATCTTTATCCCCGAAAGTTTACCTTCCGTTATTTTACAACCCATTCTTCCTCCGCAATCTCTTTAAGGTATATTCCATAGGGATTTCCTTTAA
>CAZENM010000192.1:0-4136 GCA_964513575.1 uncultured bacterium
AAATCTTCATTTACAGGTTCGTATCAAACATTATACTTTGCTTTTTAAATTATCGGAAATGCTTACAATACATGTGCGTGGGAGCTTGCAAAAGCCCCTCTATTACTTACAAAAGCAACCGAAGGAGATTTAACTATGGCGTCATCACTAGCTGCATCATCAATCGAAGGAAATTTAACTATGACGTCATCACTAGCTGCATCATCAACCGAGGGGTGTTGTAGAGGAAGTAAGACGAATTTGATTCAAGTATCCGGTGTGAATCTGGCTTCTAATAAAAATCTACGAAAGCTGCAAAATATTTGTCATGTTGCGCTTACGATCTTTGCTTTTTATCAAAATTATGTCGTATCGACAGCTGCGTTTACGTTGGGTTTTGTGATAAAAGCTTTGCAGATTCGCTATAAGGTGAGTGCTCGAGAGGCGTCAGAGGCAATATTAATGCCTGTCTGCGCGCAGGGAGAGGGGGAGTTTTTTATGCGAGAAAGACTTGGCGAGCAACCTAGAATGTTATTAACAGTTTTTGGAGTAGCCGATTGTATTAGTCATTATTCGTTCTTTAAAATTTCATTGGTCACATTCGGGGCCGGCTATGTTGCCGCACGTATTGTGTTTAGTTGAATGGAATTGCTTGCGGACATAGATTTTCTATGCCGCAATTCTGTTACAATTTCTTTCTGTCGAATTTTTAGTAGGATTTAGCGAAGATAGCGTCGATTGTCGCCGGTTTACCGGTGAGTACGCAAATCCCTTCAGTACCACTTTGTTCAACGGGAAGACAGCGAATGCTGACTTTAATCTCGTCTAACATTTTTTCGGTTTCAGGATCTCCACACCACTTTGCTAGAACGAATCCCCCATGAATCTCCGGTTTTTCCGGGGATTTAGGTGTGAAATACTGCTTCATTTCCTCAAAGGTCGTGATGTCACGGCATATGTGTTGGTCGCGGAATGCTTTGGAACCGGTGTAATAGTTGTTTTGGATTTCATCTAAGATCGATGCGATGATTCCGGGGAGTTCACTAAACTCGATTTTTGTTTTGTTCTTGTGGTCTTGGTCTCTGCGAGCAAGCACGACTGCGCGCGCTTCTAAGTCGCGTGGGCCTATTTCAATGCGTACGGGAACGCCTTTTTTTATCCATTCCCAGGTCTTTTCTCCGCCACGACGATCTCGTTTGTCGATGTGAACGGAAAGGGCTCTGCCATTATAGGTGATTTGTTTAAGAGCGCGGGATATTTCATCGGCATATTTGAGGATAGATTCTTCTAATTCCGGTTTAGGGATCACAGGGATAATGACAATTTGTTTGTGGGCGATTTTTGGAGGAAGTTTAAGGCCGTCATCATCGCCATGGCACATGATCAGGGCGCCGATCATGCGAGTGGTGACTCCCCATGAGGTTGTATAGGCATATTCGATTTGTCCGTCTTTATTACTGAATTTGATGCCGGAGCCTTTGGCGAAATTTTGCCCTAAGTAGTGAGAAGTTCCGCATTGTAGGGCTTTTCGATCCTGCATCATAGCTTCGGGGGTGTAGGTGCTAACAGCTCCGGGAAAGCGTTCTCCGGCAGATTTTTCTCCGATAATCACAGGAAGAGCCAGCACATTTTCCATGAAATCGCGGTAGACTTCGGGCATTTTAAGGGTTTCTTCAATAGCTTCATCGGCGGTGGCGTGGACGGTGTGACCTTCTTGCCAGAGGAACTCTGTTGTTCTTAGGAACATTCGGGTGCGCATTTCCCATCTTACAACGTTTGCCCATTGGTTGATGAGTAGCGGCAGGTCGCGGTAGGATTCGACCCAACGAGCGTACGATTCACCGATGATAGTTTCTGATGTTGGTCGAACGATGAGGGGTTCTTCAAGTTCCCCGGCGGGAACGAGTTTCCCATTTTTTTCTTCTAAACGGTGGTGGGTGACAACGGCGCATTCTTTAGCGAACCCTTCGACGTGTTCAGCTTCTTTTTGGAGGAGGCTGAGTGGAATAAATAGAGGAAAGTAGGCGTTTTCGTGTCCTGTGTCTTTGATTCTTTCGTCGAGTTGCCGTTGAATATTTTCCCAGATTCCGTAACCCCAAGGTTTAATCACCATGCAACCCCGTACGGCGGAGTTTTCAGCCATCTCGGTTTCTTTGATTACCTTTTGAAACCACTCTGGATAGTCTTCTTGGCGAGTTGGGCTGATTGCGGTTTTCGGCTTAGAATCTGACATATTGCTCCGGATTAGATTTCGAGGGTTTTCATGAGTTCAGCAAAGTGAGGGTCGTTTTTGTTAACTGGGAGTTCCAGGTCGTTATATGCGCGGTTTTTAAGGATTTTTTCGACTTTCTTTTCCTGTATTTCTTTATCGAGGAAGTGATAATAGCGGATGCAGGTGGCTAAAAGGTCATGGAAATCTTCTTCGTTTTCAATCAAAGGAATTGTTTTCTTTACTAGGGAGTTAAAGAGTTTAGAATCCCCAAACTGTGTCAGGAATTCAAGCATTTCAAAGTTAAAATCGAGATCTTCTTCAGCATTCCATTCTTCAACGATTTGATGAATCAGTTCGTTGGCAATCTGAATATCTTGGGTCGCCGAGACTTTCGCGCGCAAGAAGTCAAACCATTTGACGTCGGGAATGTAGTCATAAAAATTATCGATAAGTTCCGTTGCATAGGATTCGTTACTGTCTTCAATTTGCTGAGAGATGTAGTCATATAGGAAGCTAGAGAGATCATTTGCGCAAGATTCACTAACGGATTCATAGGCTTCTGCCGGTTCCGTGCCGTCATCAACGTTTTCGTCTAAAATTTCCTTAAGGTTCGCTAGCAGGTCTTGAAGGGCTTCATCATCGCCGTTTCCTTCATCAAATTGGTGAATTTGGTTATCCAATTCATCGCAGAAAATTGAAAGTGCCGGTTTATCTTGGATCAGACGACGCCATAATTCGAAAACAAGTAGAAAGATTTGGTCTTCGGATTTGCTGTCTGCTTCCAAATCTGCAACAAGATCATCTGCGCATTCTTCGGGATTGTCGTAGTCTTCGGCGATAGCGATAAATGTTTCTTTATCGAGACGAAGATCATGCGCTCTGAGTTTTTCAAATAAAAAATCCAAGCTCAAGGAGCGATAATCCTCTACCTGCCAAGGTTCGATATCGAGTTCCGGGTTGAGCAACCAGTTTATTCTTAGACTGTTATAAAGAGCTTTACGATCACGCTGCATAAGATTACTTCTTTTGTTTTAAATATAGGAACTAATCCTGTTTTCTAGCTTAGTCAGATCTAATTGCATCTGTTGATAGGTGGTTTCGATTTCCTTAAGTCTCCGTTCGAACTCGACAATTCCGCGAAATTGTCTGACGTAGTCGGTTGCAAGAGGCTGAGGTTCGTTTTTTTTGTTCATTGAGGAAATATAATTATGAGTTTATAACACAGGATAGAAGAAATCCCTTAGAAAGTAAACCTTTTTACAACAAGTAGGTCACAAATGGCAATTTGGAAAAGTCGAATGAGCGTAGAACAGATTAATGAAATGATTGAAAATACTATGGATCCCTGGGTGGGGATTAAATATACCGAAGTGGGAGATGACTTCGTAAAAGCCACGATGACTGTCGATCACCGCACACTGCAGCCCTTTGGGATTTTGCATGGCGGAGCCTCCTGCGTTCTCGCGGAAAGCGTGGGCAGTATCGCGGGGAATATGTGTGTGGAACAGACAACGACCTACTGCGCCGGACAAAGTATCCATACGAACCATGTGCGTAAAGCTGTGGCTGGAGAATTGCTTACAGGAACAGCTCGGGCTATTCACCTAGGAAAAACCTCGCATATTTGGGAGATCCGCCTAGAGAATGAGCGCGGGGATTTGGTTTCCATCACTCGACTTCAGTTAGCTATTTTATCCAAAAAATGGATCTAAATTTTGAGAAGGTTAAGCGATGCGGTCGATTATTTATTTCATGGATTGAGTTATCGCGTACGTTTCCTGTTGTTTGCTCTTCTACTCTTTGCGTTTACCCCTTTGCCAATGATTTGGAATTTTCAGGGGGGGCGTTGTTGGGTAAGGGATACTAAGTGGCGAGTACCTGGAAATACGGTGCAAAAACACCTGAACGATCGCAGTAGTCTGATTTCAGAGGGTAGACACGAGGG
>CAZENM010000193.1:0-4070 GCA_964513575.1 uncultured bacterium
AATCCTTTATTTCAATCCAAACACAGTCTAAAACGACAACCCCGACACAAATTTCTGAAACCAATTTTTGTCATCTGCGCCAGGCATTTTCGGCTCTTCTTCCTCAAAGGAGCTAACTCTAATTTTAACCTCAGGAATGCTTTTCAGAGTAAAATACACGCCATATTCTACTGATTTAGGATTCTCTACTTGTACGCGATATGTTGTGATTAGACTGTGAATGGTCGCAGCCATCCAATCGACAGCGATCACTTCACCGGAACAACGGTGAGGGCCCGTACCAAAAGGACATACCTTTGCTTTTCCCGCTCTAGAAATGTCAAAAATTTCCGGATCTTGATACATCTCAGGATTTCTGCCTTTATATAAAGGATGCGTTTCAATCACATCGCCCTTGTCAAGCTCATAGACCCGTTCAAGCTCACCCGATTGATATATTATGGTGGTATCCCAGCGCACTTGACGACCGTGACCTGCCGGTGGGACAATCCGGAGAGTTTCTTGTACAGCCTGCGAGCATTTTTGTATCCCACCTTTACATTCCTCTAAGAGAACAACATCATTACAAACCCTTTTCAACGTTTCAGTCATTGTGAAAGCAAAGTTTTCTTGCATCGCGATAGAAATTGTGAGGGATGTGCAAAACAGGAAATAAGTTTGGAGGTCTATATCTAAAGCTTTTGCGCTTTCTTCAGCCTGCGCGATTTCTTCAGTGGTTAAGGATGAGAGCAGACTCGAGTGCAGATCATTCTTTATCCAATAAGTAGGAAAAGTGTCCGGATAGTTGGAAGGATTTTCAATATTTTTCTTAATCTGTTTTAAAAAATACGAAACCATCCCATGTTTGTAATCCAACGTCAGAAGCTTTAGAGCAAAGATCACAGACGTATCGGGAGAAAACATATCGTTCCATAGATAGGCGTAGTCTTTGCTGTCTTCTTCGGAAACACCAAGAATGAAATTAGAGGTGATTCCCCAAGCCAATGAAGAAAAGGAATGATAACCCGGAATCCACTCTCCATCGCTATTCCATTTTTTGAAAATATCATCATGAGCATATCGAACCCATTGATCAATTTTTTCACGTTTGTTTTCTCGTAAAAAGTTGATTGTGGCTGTATCTATAATTTTGCAACTGCTGAGTTTTAATCCAAATACTGAATGTGAAATCCCAAATTTGCTAAGAAATTCTTTCCATCGCAGGCAATCGAATGGGGTGGAAACGTCCTCCTTAGACTCTGGGTATCTAGAAAATTTTGTCACAAGATTTGAGGTTTCCGGAACGATGCAAGAAAGCGAAGGTTGTGGTTTGATAAGGTGCCCTTTCCTCGCCTTCATCCAGATGCACCCTTCACCGTTACTTATAGCCTTTGAGGCCTCTTCAATCCTTTGGGTAACGGTTTTATCGTCATCATAAAAGTTACTTTTATCGCCCTTACTTCCCCTACCGTGAGGATAAGCAATAAGCCTTACATTTCCACCTACCAACCACTCCACAACAAACCGATTAGATTCATCAGTGTACCGACGGATGTGTTTTGACGATTGGTCAACAGCGGTTTGTGTTGAGGATGATGAAACATAAGCAGCCATAAATTTTTCCTTTATGATTATGGTGATAATGAGCCTAAGCACTACAACGATATTCAGACTTTTCACAGCCTCAGAGTACCAGAGCGCATCTTGTCTCAAAGATTAAAGGCTAAAGGGAACATCTTATATAAGGACTTTTGTTCGTCAAGTAAAGAATCCGGGCCGGGCCTGCATAAGTTGCGTAACCTACGAAGCTGTTTTTTTGTTTTAGCTGTTTGTTCTTGGCATACAGTTAACAACTTTATTGCCTGTTTTCACATCTTATGACATGATTAAAAAATATGGATATCGAGATTGACCTTCTAAAAAACGATCCGGGAGTTATTCCTCAACTGGCCAAAATTTGGTATGAGGTGCTTGGTAAAGTTTGGATTCCCGACGCTTCCACCCTGCAAGTCGAACAAAAACTTCGCGAACACCTCAATGAAGATGTTCTGCCTATTACATTCGTGGCTTTCGTCAACAAAAAACCTGTGGGAATGTGCAGCCTGCGCATAAATGATGGAATCCGCCCCGATTTACTCCCTTGGTTAGGATCCCTTGTCATCGATGCAGACTTCCAGAAACGAGGAGTTGGAAAAAAATTAATAGAAGCAACCATCCAAAAAGCTCATCAATTGGGTTATGAAAAGCTCTACCTCTTCGTTCTAGACCCAGATCTTCCCCCGTATTACGAAAGCTTAGGCTGGGAAAAAATTGACATAGACAATTACAAGGGAAATCCGGTCTCTGTTTTTGAAAGGAATGTGGAGTGATAATACACGAATATAATTCACGAGGCCGGGCACAAATATAAAGGAGATAACAATGGCTTCGTCGGGTGTATTCACGAATTACAATAGTTCTCTAGGACTGCAAATGTGGAATCAAACCCAAGCGAAACCGCTAGATCAAGGGGAAACATCCACGAAACTTTCATTTTTAAAATCCCATGAACGTTTAGGACAAATCTCAATAGATAATTTTGTTGAAAAATTTTCGCATCATGTATCCCTCTGTCCTTCTGTTTCAAGGCGCATTATTCTAATAACCATGTCGAAAGCGGATGAAGCTGAAAATGATGTCACGCGATTAATTGAGCTATTCAAGTTTCCCAACGCAAGATTCCCCCATCGATTTTGTTTAAACGGCATAGGAATTCTTGACTCACATGAGAGAATAACGGAATTCGTAAGGGTTCCTGCAAACTCAACAAGACTAGATAGGATTAAATTTAGCCCATTATATAACACCTCACAAATTGGAAAATTGGTCGTAGATGCAGACAACCAATCTAATGGAGCATTTCGCAAGGCGGTTCGTCTTTTAAGTTATTGGAATTATAAAATTTCCGAATCTAATAAGACTCAGGAAAAACTTTTCAAATCAATAGACCTTCTGGTTTTGAGTCTTAACTATTTTTATTCAGTTGACGCACCCCCCTCTCAGCTTTATGAGTTTGTTTCTGAAATATATAACTATTCTCTGAAACAGATTGATGAACCGATTGAACTCGTATATCAGGGTAAGACAATCAAAAAAAACAGGGCTCTTAAAAACCCTCTTGGCGCTAAGCTAGCTCTAAAAAGCGCTGTTCACTCAATCACAAATGACAATTGGAATGCGATTATTCCTGGAGTAGATCATAGGAGTCAATTAGATCAGTTTTCCGATGACATCAAAGCGAGCATTGATCATGAAAAAATTGATAGGATCGCTCAGTGGGTCACCCAAAAGCTTTTTCCTATAATGAAGAAATTTGACGTGTCTGGTTCTACGGCCACAGGAACGGCTATAAAGGGATATAGCGATATTGATTTTCTTTTTACATTACATGACAGTATAAAGTGGCGATTCTCCGATGAAATTGAAATGACACTAAAAACAATTTTTGGACTGCTCAGCGCTGATGCTAAAATTTGTTTACAGGGGCACTCATTGTCCGTTCAAAAAGAAGAGGATTCATTCGATCTAGTAATAGGACAAGAAAATAATGATGAAATCACCCCCGGTGTTAATATTTTCGAGGTGAGTTACGAATGAAAGAGGCCCTGATCATTTTCCAAACATAGCCAGAGTGTCCAAAGAGACTGCAATAATATTATTATAGTTCGAAAAGGTCGTGCTTTTTTCAAAATACCATTTATACTCTTGTTGTATGCGATCTCGATCTAAATCCAAAACAATGTTTCCATTTCTATCTTTTAATTTAAAAGACATAAAATCCGTATCCTTTGTTTCTAACGTCAGAACGCGTTCTGGTGAACTAGAGGAAATTTTTTTACTATAAAATTCCACACCAAATCTTGCGTTAGAGAGTTTTTTTCTGAGGGTCTCCAAACGATCGATTAGCCCCTCGTTCTCTGGATCATCCGAAAGAAGAGTTTGGACCTCTTCAATTTTCTTGCTAAAGATTTCACACTTTTCAGATAACTCTTGAATATCTTTAACCCAACATTCATCATATCCTATGTGAACATTTTGTTTTCCTAAATTGG
>CAZENM010000194.1:0-3816 GCA_964513575.1 uncultured bacterium
TCGTACAGATTTTTTTTCATCATTTTACTGGAGGGGCATTTGAGATCTAAAATAGTGTGAACCGGTTCGGGGACTTGTTCGATTGTGAGCGATCCGCCGGTTTCGAGGCTAAGGATGTATCCTTTTGCGCAAAGGTTCTCCATTAGGGGGATCACTTCTTTTTGCAAAAGGGGCTCTCCGCCGGTAATACATACATGCCGCGAGCCATTTTTTTCTACGACAGCCTCGAATTCGGACAATGCCATAGGGGTTCCCTTGCTAAAGGAATAGGGGGTGTCGCACCAGGTACACCGTAAATTACAGGCGGATAACCGGATAAATGTTGTTGGCAGTCCCGCAAAGGTTGTTTCCCCTTGGACACTATTAAAAATTTCGGTGATGTTTAATTGCGGCATATAATTGATTTAGAGATTCTTAAGGTGGTTTATTTAACAAATGTATCACATGAGGGAGGGCGTTGTCAATAGACACGAACCGTGCCAGAAAATGTGTTAGTACTCTGTCAAAACTTTCTTTACAGAGTACTAAATCGGGTGATTAAATTTTTATTTTGATATACACACAAAATGGAACGGAGATGCCGTTCATAAAAATTTTACAGCTTATCGGAGTTTTTATGCCATTAATTCATCAACATATGATTATCCGTGCCTTGGTTAAGAAGCCTATGAAATCCCAAAAAATGGGCCGTGATTTTCTGAATCAATTGGTTGAAATAATAGGGATGAAGGTGGTTATTCCTGCCAGGGCAGCATACGTGAAAGATCCTGAAAATAGGGGGCTCACAGGATCTGTAAACTTAGCGACCAGCCACGCTGCTTTTCACATCTGGGATGTTCCGGTGGCTTCGGATCAAGTGAGTTGGGGTCCTAAAAAGGGGCAGACTTTGGCTTTGGTTCAAATGGACGTCTATAGTTGTCATTGCTTTGACCCAAAGCTTGTTCTCGAGCACATTAATAAATTCATGGGGCTTGTTGAGGCGAGGTGGTCAATTTTTGATCGTGAAGACTTGAGCATTTATTCCCATCATACCAAAGTTTAATGTCGCTGGAACCCCTGTGCCCAAGCAATTCCATCCCAAGTTCAATCAATGTTTTCGTGGCACATGCTTTAGCTTGTGTGGACCTCTGTGCCTTGAAGATTATACCCCAAATATAATCAATGGATTTCTAACACGTGCCTTAGTTGTGAGTGTAGTGACGAACGTATTGATCATGTTTATGATAAAATGCACAAGCACAGGGGTCCACACAAGCTAAAGCATGTGCTACGAAACCATTAATTGAATTTAGGATGGAATTGTTTGGGCACAGGCGCTCCTACTTCCTTTAACAACCCCATCCTACGTCACTTAATCAGGGATGCGGCACTTTCTACTGTTTGGAATACCTCAAAACGCCAGTTGTCACTTCCACTTAATTGCTTAGAGGGTCGCCATGCTGTTGGTTCTGATACAAATTTTCCTAGATAGGGTTTTGCAATGCCTAAGACAAAGTCATGGGGCAGATGCTCGGCATAACAGATGCCCATATTTGGGTGCTCGACACAATACATCACCGCGGCAACGACCCCGATAGCTACCTGTACAGTGGTAGCACTTTGATGGGGAACTAACGCACGCGATTCTTCGATGTCGAGCAAGCTGCCGATCCACCAGGCTCCCAGATCATGCCCTAAAAGTAAACAACCTAACTCATCCTTCCCTTGAATGATTTCATCATTCATAATCCGTTCATGCTCGGGCATTTTTAATTTTCGCTCTTTTAAATCCTCAAGAGAGCTAAGAGTCTCTTCGCTTGGGCGGTAGGCATAATGCACAGTGGGTCGGTAAATTGCTTTTCCATTCTCGCTATGTGTCAGGAATTCGGATAAAGTAAACGCTTCGCCATGACGGATCACCATTCCCTTAATGGGGCCGCTCGGCACCCATGTTTCCACCCAAGTGTCTATACCTCTAGTGTTTAGGAAAGCCTGGTTTTGAGGTCCCTTGGTGTGTAAATGTCCCTGGATGGGCGGGTGATTTTCATGTGTGCCCCACCCAAGTTCCGCGGGGGCAATCCCTTCTTCATAGAGGCCCATGACACTCCAAGTGTTCACGAATTCGTTTTCTTTTTTATGTTTTTTTGTGATTTGTGAGTCTTTCTCAGCGATGTGTATCGTTTTTAGGTTAATCAAATACGCTAGTTTTGAAAAATTCTTTTCAGATAGTGCTTTAATGACTTTTTCTTTTCGTGCTCCAACAGGAAGAGTCGTCAATATCTCTTCTGCGATATCTAAAATTCCTTGTTTTGCTATGGAAGAAATCAATCCGGGGTTAGCACCATGGTCGAGCACTGCCGTTGGGGTGCTTCCTGCTGGCCATTTCTTAACCGCGTCGCGGATGACCATCTGACGGTGATATAGAGTGCTCTCTTCGGAGCTGTAGTCAGAAAACGGGTCCCACACTTCTACGGAGGTATTCACATAACGAACTCCGTGATCTTTGCACCAGATCAACAGGTCTAAGGTGGCAATATTCCAAGCTAAGTCTAATAAAATGTCCCCTTTTTGCAGGTGATCAGAAAGAATTTTTCGGTAATTATCTTTTGTGATTTCAGTGGTTATATAATTAATGCCGGCAGGAATTCTATTGCGGTTGTCTAAAGGGTCGATCACGGTAATTTGATCGAGTTTTAGGTTTAAGTGCTTGATAAGCAATGGTATTGCGCATTGAGCGACACTGCCGCAGCCTAAGATAACAAGCTTTTGGGTAAACTTCATAGGGGCTCCTTTAATTTGACCTGCACTAATCCGAATACTGAACTAATAATAAAATTATAGCAATTGAAAGAGATCAGTTTAGCTCGGCGTCAGATTTATATTCAATCAGTGCACCCACCGTAAAAAGAACAGTGATATAGATAATTAACGCCTCCGAAGACACATTTTGCCAATTAAGGCGAGCATCCCAATTTCGGGGGAAATTATAGGCTAAATTGAGCATCATGTCTGTATACCAGTTGTTTAGGGAGTTGGGTGCCCATCCGATCCATTCGAAGATCGTTCCGATAGTTAAACCAAAGATGAGAAAAAAAATCGCAATAGCAACCATCATAGGAAAAAACAAATTAAAGAATAATGACCAAAGAGGAAACTGTCCAAAGAAGTAGAGTGTCATTGGGATGGCACATATATTCACAGCAAAACTTAATGCCGTTCCCTTTTTGATCAAATGAAGAATAACATATCCACATTGTTCAGCAAAACCCATGTTTATGGCTTTATCTAAACGTCGAGTAGGAAATAGATGTGCGATCATTTTTTCAAATGGTGAGGTAAAAAGCAGAATTGATGCGGTAATTGCAAAGCTAAACTGGAATCCAAGTTGATGAATTGCGCTGGGATCCGCAACCAAAACCACAAATAATCCTAACCCTAGCGAGTTTAAGCTTTTAGCCCTGTCTCCAAGCAGCACCCCCACCATTAATAAGGAAGCTGAAATCCATGCGCGCATGATGGAAGGCGTCCCCCCAAGAAAAATAAAATAACCCAAAAGAGCGCATAATAAAAATAACGCGCCGCGTTTTCTCCCAAACACACCAAAAAATACCCAACACAGAATGCCCGTAATCACGGCAAAATGAAATCCAGAGACGGCCATAATATGTTGTAATCCGAAGCGGCTAAACTCGAGGGACATCACCCTATCTTGAAAGTCGCCTGTAGAGATCCCTTCTAAAAAACGAGCGGCTTTTTCGCTTTTAAATCGGCTTTGGATGATTTTCTTTAACCATCGTTTTGAATGTTATCTCCACTGGGCAAAGCCTAACCCCATCG
>CAZENM010000195.1:0-3804 GCA_964513575.1 uncultured bacterium
CTAAGTCCGGAGGACGTCTGATTTTAGAGCCCATTGCGACGTAAGGAGCTGTGGGATAAGAACAAACAAAAACTTAAGAGCCCGGAGGGCGACTGATGTGGTTCCTAAATGAAGATGGTTTTCGGTCGCTCTACGCAAATAGAACAACAAAAATTTCAATAGTAAATTTACTTTGTTAGTAGCGAATAAATTGTTTATTATTCGCTGATAAACCACATCAGTCGCCCTCCGGGCTCTTGAGTTTTGTTCATTCTACCCACAGCTCCTTACGTCGCAATGGGCTCTAAAATCAGACGTCCTCCGGACTTAGGGCAATCTACTTGTCAAAAGACTTTTAGGATCGAAATTAGATTGTGTTTTTACACAATTTTTCACAGTCCAGGGCAGGCCTCGTTTCAATCCTGCCAAGACTCTATAAAAACTTACCGTAACCAACGATTTTCATTCCGTTTGTTGATTTTAGTGATAATTTATTAAAAGCCATGAGAATGTTTAATTTGTGTTAACAAGTTAATGTAAATAGTTATATAATTACTATGTAATGAATTAACTATTTAATAGGTTTTACTTATGGATCCATCTAATAGATTAGAGAGTTTTAGTCGTGATGTTGGAATTTTACACCAAGAAGTTTCGCAAAAAGCAGAAACTATTAAAAATCGTTCAGTCATGACGAGATTATTGAATTCAGATTCTCCTGACATCGATCGTTTGTTAAAGAGGGTGGAAACACTTAGTGAGCAATTGGGGGTGCTTAATTCACTATCAAAGACAGTGGATAATGCCAATACAGTTTCTAGAAATATCTCATTCGCCGATCTTGAAAAGCTGAAAGGAATTAGTACTATTGTGAGCGTTTCAAAGCCCAAATTTTCAAAAGAATTTGGAAAGTTTTCTTCACAATTTGAGGAATTTGCCGCCCATATTCAAAAGACGCCTTGGATGAGGTATGCCAGCGGGGATAGCTTAGCCGACGTCAATCGAAAAATAAACATGCTAATCAACACAAGCCGTAGCGGAGCCGAAGGGTGTGCGGAAAAAATTACCGCAATTAAGCTAGGATGGATTAAATCATATATGCCCAAGCAAGAGGGGGAGTTAACAACTGAGGGTGAATATTTAAAAAATGAAATGGAGAAAGACCCTCGTTTTACTAGTCTTGTTTTCGACGAAATTAAGGGCATTACCGATGAGAACAAGATTCGGGAAAAAATAGAAGAAATGGCAACTCTGGAAGTTGAGTTTGGTGGATTCATGAAACTTCTGCGGAATACAGAAGGTCCATCTGCAGTTAAATTGAGCCGAAACTATGTTGACCAGTTAAAAGATAATTTCTTCAAACTTAATCAAAACTTGCCAGTCGAAATAGAAAAAATTGAGGATGCACCCCCCGAAGAGTTGGTTCCGCTTAGTCCCGAGATGAGTGCATTAGCTGCGAGTTCCTCGGAATCAACAGAAGTCACTGGGATGTTTCGAAGTAATTTAGTACGGGATATGATGGGTTCAAACTCCTCCGTGAATTTAAAGAAGACATTGATGGCAAGTTCGAGAGCTGTGGAGCCGTTTAACATTAATCGAATCGTTGAGTTCAATAATGAATTAAATGACCCAAATTTTTTAAAAATGACAAATGTTTTTCACCAAGGGATTACCGCAGAAGGACAGATGAAGGTCGGAAATTACCATAGAAACCAGGGCAAAATGGTGTACAAAGAAGGTTCAGACCCTGATTTTTCAGTGAATATGTTCATTTTTAAGAATGATAAAGATGAAACGATCTATCGTTATGTGTGTATTCAGACTGTTTCTACAGAATTGGATGAAGATGATGATCCGATGATCACAGACTATCACTTACAGATTGTCGATTGCAAAGCGGACGAATCGGGAGATAATGCGCTCATACAAAGATACGTGTCCAAGGAGTTTAAAACTTCCGAGGAGGCAAGACAGCATTTCACGGATCTTCTGAATTATGGAACACAAGCAACGTTATATCCATTGCAAGAAATGCCGCCTGAAGGGGTGACGGGCTAACCTTCAACAAGGTTTATAAACTAAGGTCGCTTCCAAAGATTCAGGTCCTAGCGACAGGCGCCGGAGCAATTCTCTTTGCGTCGCAACCCCTAACAAAAGGGTATAGTTGATCGGCTAATATGCACGTCTGTCCCAACTGGCAGCAATCATATCTTAGCATAAATTTTCATGAATTACAAGAATGATCATTTTTCTGTGTCATAGAAATTTTTATTAGAATTTATTGCTGGCAGCCGGTTCATTTCCATTATAGTTAATGCATTTCCAGATAAGAGCTTTTTTATTATCCCCGACTAGAGGGTAGGCTCCGATGAAATCTATTTTTTCAAAGTAGTCAGCAAGTTCTTTGGGAGTTTGATCGATTAGGGTGTCCCACTGACGCGACAAATAAGGTTCATTTTCCGCGATCACAAAATAACCGGTCTTACCAATGGCTTCTTCTTTTAATCCCGGCCAGAACGAAAACTGATTTAACCGCAGCGCTTTGAGATTTAAAAAGTAGCTGGGGCGCTGCTCAGGCCCATAAAACCAAAGTATTGCTGTGGTTTGGTATTTGTCCGAAAATAAGAATTCGGAAGAAGGGTTGTAACCTGCTTCTGTCAGAGTTTTGTTGAGATTATCCCATCCTAAATTATGCTTAAATGGGTTCAATTTATAAGGGATCGGTACCCCAACACTTTGCAGACCGGGAACCAACAAAATCAGAAAAACCAGAGCGCAAGATAGGGCAACTCCCCATTGAATCCATCTTCGGCTAGCATACCAAACGATTAAGATAAGCGCGCCGGGATAGGCAAATTGACACCAGTTTCCCTGCATCTTTTTGAATACTGAAAATAATAAAAAAACCGCTAAGGGTGGAATTCCAAATAAAAAACATATTTTTATATTCTCCGAAAGCTCTTTCCAGTGAAGCACAACCTTCCAAATCGCTCCAATGAGTAGAATGAATAGGATCGGAGAGAACAACGCAGCCTGAGCGCCTAAGAAATCCCAAAAGTTTCCATTTACTAGCAACGTCGCGCCGGTGTCGGGAAGGTCTTTGGCCACCATTGTCGCCTCGACATGCCGGAAGGTTGCCCAATTGTGTGTGGAGTTCCATAATAGGCTAGGGAGTAGTCCAAGAAGTGAAATCGCTATTCCAGCCCAAAGTTTCTTGTTGTACAGCTTTGGGACAAAGGGGATGGCAAGAGCCAGCAAAAGCCAAAACCAGTAGACAGGCCACTTAAATAAAGCTCCGCAGGCAATAACTAACCCTATGAGGAGGTAGTTCGGGGGTGCTTTCATTAGCAGCAGCAAGGCAAGTGTCCAGAATAGGATGAGGCCCCCATCGGTGATTGCCAGCAGCGAAGCGCCCCACCCTAAAGGTGTCAAGGCGGCGATGAGTCCTGCGAGAAATGCTTGTTCATCTGAAAGCTTTGCCCCGCGGGCGATCTGGTATAACCCTAAAGGGAACAAAAATCCGATAACCTGGGCGAAAAGGCGGACGCCCCATTCCGTATTTCCAAGGAGTGCGGTTCCTGAAGCAATTTGCCAGGCAATGCCGGGAGGTTTGCTGTAGTATCCGGCGGAAAGGCGTTCGCTCCAGGTCCAATACTGGGCCTCATCTGGTCCTAAGCCAATTCCTGACCAGGCGACGAGGGCTACAAGAATTGCTGCTTTTATAAGAAGAATGATGATTAATTTTTTCATAAAGGTGATGTTACCAATGTTGCCTGTTCCGATCAACAACCCTTTTTTCACAGCCTCTCTGGATCATCAACATTC
>CAZENM010000196.1:0-3742 GCA_964513575.1 uncultured bacterium
ATTTAATGCACCACTACCATCGACTCTTTGACAACTTCCAAGAAGGTCTGTGCCGCATAGCATAATATCGATCGGATCATCAGTGTCGACCACTTCCCAATCTCCATGTGTTTTTGAAAGGGTTATGAAGGCTTTAATATCGTTTAAAAATTCACATTCCATTAAAGAGGGGTGATTCAACAAGATATTTTTTATTCTATTAAGCGATTCAATCACTTGTTCCCTTGTTTCGGCAAACATAAATTCCGTACTTGCGGCCATTATCTCAGAAGGTTGCGCGTCTGATGAACTAGCGGCAAGCCAACCCCTACGGTCTTCCAAATGATTTTTTAAATCTGGAAATAGTTTCATATCCATGTGCTTATGGGTAA
The DNA here is from genome assembly GCA_964513575.1 of uncultured bacterium. GTDB lineage: Bacteria > Chlamydiota > Chlamydiia > Chlamydiales > Parachlamydiaceae > CAMFKA01. Next base: position 372 of record CAZENM010000196.1, read on the forward strand.
TGAGTTTATCTACCATCCATTGATGCCGCTCTTCTTGAGTGTATAGTGTTCGTTGTGACTGCTCCTCAACCCCCAGATCAAATGACGGTACCGCTGTTTTCCAAATGGTTAAAATCCCGGGTTGCATTTTCTCCAGTTCTGCCAGGTTGGCATCCATCTCCGGATTATATCTATCCTCTAAAAATGTATCTTTAAGAACCGAGGTGACAAAATTCCCGAAGCTTTCTAACAACATTGGATCTTTCTGATCGCGATACCTCCCCGCAAGTATGGTCACAGCTTGTGGATGTCGTGTGTTCCTAAACTGTTTGTCAAATCGCTCCGAAAAATTTTCTATGACTTTACAATTTATATTAAGAACTTCACTAAAGCTTGCGTCACACAAATCTTGAAGAGACTGCTCTTGATTAATTTTCTCCGGTCCTTCGAGCCCAAAAATTGAAATAAAGTTATAAAGATTTCTCATGATTTGTTCTGGATCTGCTGCTTCCATCTTTAGTGGATCAGCTTGCTCATTCGTAATTTTTCGAAATAAATCGCTATGGGAAATCGGAAATTCATACTGATTCATCAGGATCAGAGCGTTTAAAAGAATTTGGGCTTTAGGTTTGTCTTTGAATAAAATATTTCCTCTCACCCTTTTCTCAATGATTTTTATGAGATTGGTGACTTGCTCTAAAGTCACTCCCTTCATTAATAGCTTTCCAAGTTGAATCTTTAGAGAGAAGGGATAGCTACCTCCTTTGACCTCAAATTTCTTTCGGTTTTCTTGGTATTCTGGTGAAGCCACAGATTCAAACAGATTTTTTATTAATCGGGGGCGCAGTTGAGGGGCACGAATTTCAAGAATTTCCTCTAGCTCTTTATAAATCCCTCCATTTTTTTGAATTAATTCCACTCGATTTTCGCCGAGAAATTCTTCATATGCGATTATCATAAGGGAAAAAACAAATAAATTAGCTGGGAGTTGTTTAGGATTAGATTTTGTGCAAATTTTTTCCATAATCTTCTTAAAATCACCTGGAAAAGACTCTATATTGTCTTCTAGAAGACTTATAGCCTCCTGAAAATTCAAAACCTTATCTTCCCAATTCATTAACAACTGATAAAGCTGATTTTCTTTATCAATCACATACAAACAACCTACTAAAGATGTTTTGGATTCATTAAAGATTGCTTTCATCAAGTATTTTTGTAATGACTCAAAAACAATTTTAAGTCCGGAGGAACAATAGCAATCTTCAAAATGTTTAGGATAATTATTTTCATTATGTCGTGAAATGACACACTCGATAATGTTAAACTCATTTTTTTCTAAATGTATTTCCGTAATCTCCAAACTCATTTCATCAGTTAATTTAAATTCCTGTATGTTTAGTAATAGCCCTTTAACGGATTCTTTAGCGCATAACTTAGCAATTTCATATCTCTGATTTATATCGTTAACTTCAAACTTTGTCATCCACCCGGACGCTAGTAACGGAGATTTCGGTGCCAGTATTTTTAGGATTTCAAAAATCTCGTCCGGATTCGTGATATTAAATTTATTTAAACACGAAATTATATAATAAGAATTCTCATTCTCATCCTGTGCACATAGCTTAGCAATTTCAAAAGATTGGTCATGATCTGTTATCCCGAATTTTTCAAAATACAATGCCGTTCTATAACCATTTGCTTGAGCCAGAAGCTTTACGATTTCAAAAATTTGATAAGGGTCATCTTTCATTCGAAAAAAATGTTTGATGAAATTAAAATTTATTTTGCCAGTGTCTGTATAAATAAAAGGAGTGCCCAATAAAGTGAAAAAGTATCCAGTCATTAGATCATCAAAAAGATCATCAGAAATTCTAGAATTCAAACAATCCCCATAGCACATTCTATTTTCTTTTGTTTTCAAACAAAGCTTTACGATCTCAAAATTTTGTTCAGCTGAGTCATTTGATTGTATAAAAGTCATCCCAATTTTAAGTTTAGCACGTACAGAAAGTTCTTCATTCTCGATACAGATTTTTACAACTTCAAAAAGAAGATTAGAATCACGAATTTCAAATTCATTTAGTTTAGAACTTGCCCATATAGGGTCTTTTTTTGCACATAATTTTAGGATCTCAAACCTTTGGGTGGAATCTGTCATTCCATATTTTTTAATATGAGAAACGAGCTCAGCATGACTATCAGAAAGAATGCGAATAATTTGTTGAAAATCAGCTTTATATCGATAAGAAAAATACTGCTCTGACAAGCCGATTTCAGCGCTAATTGATTGGAGAGATGCCAAAGCAGTCCCTGCAACAGCGGTAATTGCCGATAACCCAAGAAGTGCGGAGGCCGCGGGAATATTTCCACGATCTCTATTCATTTCAGCCTTTTCGTAAAGAGCTTCAGATTTCCACATTATGAAATTCATAACACACCTTTTTGGAATATTTTTTAAAAAATCAAACAGGATTTTACCACACTCTATTAATTGAAAACAATGTTCTCACAACAACAACAACAACACATAATTTCAGAAATAAATCATTTGAATATTAAAAAACTGATTGAGCTCCAAGCCTGTCGCTTTTGCGATTTCAAATAAATTCTACCTCTGTTATCACAGAACTTTCTTTAAAAAGGGACAGCAGATGGAACTAAGGTATATTTCAAGAATTTTAAGCCCATTTTTGATGAGGAATTCCTTAACCGTACTTGCTCTGCTCTTCCTGCTGACCCTATCTTTTCCCGAAACGGGAAATGCTTCGCTTACCCCTCGCTATAACAATAACAGCATCTCCGGGGGAATCACGTTTACCGGAAACACTTTGGGCTTGGATAAAGCCTCCGGTCAAAATAACCCAGGTGTTGTAGGTTCCATAGGTGCTTACATAGAAGTCCCTCCTCCAGTCATTGGCGTGGGTTCCTATCTTAATGATACCCGTAACCTCCCCCCCGCGGCCCCAGCGGGAACGACATTAACTTGGCAAAATAACAGTTCAGCCGCTTACCTTGATCTACCTCCCGGAAGCACTGTTCTCTATGCCGAATTGATCTGGGGAGGAAGTTATGGTTATGGCGGACAGATCCCACTTACCGTGGTGAATTCACCCGTCACACTGATCACCCCTGATACTTTAAGCCACTCCATTCCACTCGATCCTGTCTCGGCTGCCAATGTGCCGTTTAAAGACGGTGGATTCTATGTGAGGAGTAATAGTGTGAATGTAACGCCTTTAGTGGCTGCAAACGGGGCAGGCTATTACACGGTTGGGAGTGTTGCAGTGACGAGCGCAGCATCAGAAGACGACCACAATTGCGGTGGGTGGACACTTGCCGTTGCTTATTCAAACCCCTCTATGTATACAAAAAGCTTAACTATATGGATCGAT
>CAZENM010000197.1:0-3721 GCA_964513575.1 uncultured bacterium
ATCCGGGGAAAATGACCTTAAGGAAGCCGTTAAAACTGCCGTAAACAATAAACGAGCGGATGGAATGGGCTTAATCAGCGGTCGGAAAACATTCCAAAAGCCAATCAAAGAAGGGATTGAGCTTTTTCACGCTATCCAGGATGTGTATCTTAACAAAGAGATCACAGTAGCCTAGAGCGATGTTTTAAGGAACTCCGAAATCCGCTTTAAAATTCTAGCTTTTTCATCATGCCCAGGGCTTAAAAACAGATCGTGGGGAGCAATCCCCTTTATTTTAACGTATTTGGCATTAGGAATGAATTTTGCGAAGTGCATGGCGTTTGTCCGCAAGGGGTATACCGTATCATTCTGAGGCGCTAGTATTAACGTAGGAGTTTTTACAATCTCTAAACCATACTGATCGAAATAGGGTCCAAATCCCGGAGCTAATAAGACGATGGCTTTGACCCGGTAATCTTTATACTGTAGCTTTCCTTTCGGGTCCGGATATTTATTCGCTTTTGCTCCGGCGAGCCACAGGGCTGTTAAAGCTCCCGTTGAATACCCCACAACCACCACTTTATCCTGTTTGAACCTAGGTCCAAATTGCGGGTCGGTGCTTAAGGAGAGCATCAGAAAACTCAGGTCTTGCGGACGGTCCCAAGGGGTCGCTACTGAAGCAGGAAGCTTTAGGTAGTTGGTTTCGCCATAATGGTCTACCGAAGCAACGATATATCCATTTTCGGCAAAAAACTCAGCCAACCAAACCAATTCCAGGCGTGATCCCCCGCTATTATGGGAGAAAAGAACCAGCGGATAAAGCTTCCCAGGAGCGAACGGTTCGGGATACCAGAAGGTGGTGATTAAGGGGCGCTCGCGCGAGGGGTCGTAAAAAGTTCGAGTGACCGTACCGATTGCTTGTAAAGCTCCCCCGCAGAGCGTCAAAATTGACAATAAGGCTATACAAAAGAATTGCATAGCGATTCTTTGGCAGGAAGATATTCTTGAATGATCTCCTTAAGTCCCTCTATCCAGACCGGGTGAGAATTAAGCCCCTCTACAAGGGTTAGGGTTTCTCCGCCGTACTTTTGAAATTCCAGTCGATTTTCTACTTCTATTTCAAAAATTGTTTCCAGGCAGTCTGCGACGAAGGCTGGGCAAAAGACCAACACACGTTTTTTTCCTTCCCTAGCAAGATTTTCAATGACCTGGCTAGTAAAAGGTTCAACCCAAGGGTCCTTTCCAAGCCTAGACTGAAACGAAATCGAATACTGCTGTTCAGGCAAGCAAAGCTCATTTGCAATTTCCCGCGCAGTGGCATGGCACTGAGCTGAATAGCAAGCATGATTATCCTCACCCCAAGTTTGACAGCACTGTTTTGTTGCGAAGCAGTGGGTTCCGGGATTTGCTTTACGGATGTGGCGTTGAGGAAGGCCATGAAAACTGAATAACACATGATCGTAGGTTTCAGGCTCATAGGTCTTGCCGATCGCCGCAAACGCGCGAATCAGGGCGGGATGAGTCGGAAACTGTTGGATGAAGGTGACTTCAGGGACTACCTGTCTTTGGGAAAGTAGCTCCATAATTTTTTGATGGACTGACCCTGTCGTCGCGGAGGCATAATGAGGAAACAGTGGAACGACTATCAGCTTTTGCACGCCCTTAGCGAGCATTTTATTTAGAACCGATTCGATTGACGGGTTTTGGTATCTCATGGCGATATCAACGTAATAGTCATCACCAAACGCATCCTGCAACCCATTTCGCAGGGCATATCCGTGGACCTTAAGCGGAGAACCTTTATCGGTCCAGATTTCCTTATAGGACCGTGCGGATTGCCTATAGCGGAAAGGAACAATCACTCCCCGTACAAGGAGCTGCCTAGGTAGCCAAGGGATATCAATCACCCGTTCATCGGTTAAAAATTCATTAAGGTAACGAAAAACGTCTTTGGGGGCTGGAGAATCTGGGGTTCCCAAATTTACAAGGAGGATGCCTGTTTGAGTCATTTATCTAATCCGTTCAGCAAAAAATATGTGAGTGTTCCCCTGATATTTTCCTATACCTACCAGGTGGTTATCATCATTTATATCGCTGATTTGGATAATTTCCCACTCTTTCAGCTGATCCGGATGAATTAGACTGGAAAATTCGACCGGTTTTTTTGCCGATTCGCAGATTGCGGGCTTTCCATTAAGGGCTCCTATTAGCGTGTGGTGCTTATTAACCTTTGCTACTTGCATACCGTCGATATCGATTAATTTAAACCCGCCTGTTATAGGCTGCCAAGCAAAATTATAGTAAATTCTTGGAGAATTTTTAACGATGGGGTCTTCTTTGGGGAATTTTACCCAATAGGTCCCATAGGCCACACCGTCGTCAGTCATTGTTAATGAATCTAAGATAATATTACCTTCAGGAACAATTTGAGAGCGATAATTTTTCAGCCAAGTAGAACCTGAATTCCGGGACCATATTGCCGGTTTGGCGTCTCCGTTTTCGTATAGAAACCCGTAAACAATTCCTATACTATTCATCCCTTGATACTGCCCTAGAAGGTGTTGTGATTTTCCATCGCTGGGGTAGATCACGCCCTTATCTTCTATCGAGACAACTAGCTGGGGTTCATCATCTTGATTTGTAAAATGACCCGCGACCATTCTTTCGCTTGTAAGATCGCAGAAGCAAAGCTTGTTATCTCCAAACTGCGGCGCCGGAATCGTCTGTCGTTTCCCCCCTTTTCCGGTTACTGTGGGCCAAATTGCCCATTCAACAGAGTCATTTGGGCGATTTACGCTCACTAAAAGGTCACCGTTGTGATTGATCGCGTGGAATTGCACATTAACTGTAGCGATATAGGGAACAAATTCGCCTCCATTTTGCTGCCAAACGAATCCCCCTTCTTTGCGATTACCTATCACATGGCCTTGGTTATTGATCCGCGGGGCTAGGGAAGGGCCCTCGCCATGATGAAGCAGCCTTTCGAGGGCGACATCGCTCTCTCCTAAATCAACGAGTTTGTACTGAACAGTATTGGCCTGAACTTTTTTGGGAGATTGATCCCCTTGAAGACACCCTGAAATGAAAATGAAAGTCAGTAAAAGTGATTTAATTTTTTCCATAGTCGAAATTCCTTTAGAAGTTAGGGATTAAGTGAAAAATATGCATTGTCCCATTTTTTTTTCCATACCCGACAATTTCTCCAAGATCATTGATACTTGTAGCTTCTAGCAGTTCCCATGATGAATCGTTGATTTCTTTATTTAAATCAATGGGAGACTCCCACAAGCGCGCCTTGGCTGCGTGTCCATTCCATTCTCCCACCAGGGTTTCGTCGGCGTTTAAATCTGATAGCCGCATGCCTTGGAGATCGATCTTCCTAAAAGTATCATCTTTGGGATTCCATAAAAAAGCAAAATGGCGGTGCAGCCTATCGGGATCATCCAACCTGGAGATGTACCGCAAAAAATAGATTCCGATCACTTTATTATCGTTTGTGATTAGCATTTCCTCGGGTTCTATCCATCCCTCGCACGACAGTAATGTCCGCAGGTTGCGCAGGACTTGGAGTTCGCCGCAGGGGCTAAGGATAAATGGGTGAACATCGATTCCGTCATCGTGATACCCTAATGCGACATGACATTTGTTCATCTGCAGGGCGAACCCTGACATGCACACACCTTGAGGAGCTCCCAAGCAGTGTAGGGAATAGTTCCAGCACCATTTAATAGGCTGTAATTTC
>CAZENM010000198.1:0-3714 GCA_964513575.1 uncultured bacterium
TTGAAAACGAAGTGTTCGGTCCCGTGTCTTCGTAGCACATGCTTTAGCTTGTGTGGACCATCCTGCCTAACGCCATCATTTCCATTGATTGAATTTTGAAAACGAATTTTTTGCCACGTGTCTTTGTAGCACATGCTTTAGCTTGTGTGGACCATCTTGCTTAACGACATTATTTCCCTTAATTAGATTTAGAAAACGAACTGTTCAGCCACGTGTCTTCGTAGCACATGCTTTAGCTTGTGTGGACCATCTTGTTTAACGATATCATTTCCCTTAATTAAATTTGGAAAACGAACTGTTCGGCCACGATGACCCTCCACAGGCTAAAGCCTGTGCTACGAATCTCTTAATTAAATTTGGAAAACGAACTGTTCGGCCACGATGGCCCTCCACAGGCTAAAGCCTGTGCTACGAATCTCTTGATTGGACTTTGAAAATGAACATTCCATTTATTGAATGGTGCATTTGAAATGGAAGCAGCCGCAACAGCATTGGGGTTCAGGACATTGGCAACATGAAAGACAATCAAACCCACAACATTTGCAGTGGCAGTTATTTACGATACCACGTCTCGGATCTTCGGTAACAGCTTTGTAGACCTTATCATCTGTGTTATTAGTTGTTTGGTATTCACGAGGTGAATTTATTTGTGGTGGTGCTTCAAGGGAAATTTTGGACATCGAATCAATAGCCGGTGAAAGCGTTACTGGTGCGCCTAACATGACAAACTCCGCATTAAATTTCATTGTCTTATCGATGAATTATTTTTTTATGTCAAACTAAACTTGGTGCATCTAGAGATAGCATTCCAACCAAAAGTTGCCCTGAAATACCTGCCAATATAAACGGATAATTTTTTCACCCCCATTTCACCCTGCATTATTTTTTTGAAACCATAATTACAATCCCAGATCCAGGCATCACCCTCTAGTTTAAAGTAGGCACAAGAATGTCTTGCAAATGATAAGTGATAGGATCCGGAAGGTAACTCAGACATTTTACGCATTAATTCAACTTGATCACCATAAAATGAAATCACACCGGACACCTTCATACCGCATAAGGAACCCAATTCCTTTAAAATATCTTTTTGAAGTTTGTGAAATCGATGCAATTGTGGATTTTTTATTTTCTCATAACACCCCGAAACTTCCAGGATAAGAGTATATAAGTCTTCCGAGACCCCCCAATTTTTCTCATCAAAATAATTTAGAACACTACGCCTTAATGAAATTTTTTGGCCACCTCTTAGAAACTCTGTTGCCCCTTCATATAAATGAGATATTTCGTGCTGTTGGCTGTGCTTATCAAGCAGATCAGGAACTAATCCGTTCATTTTCCAGTCTAAGAAGAGATCAATAAAAAATTTCACTGTCTTTTTCGAGTAGTGACCTTCAATACCCGCAAATTTCTCTTGGAGTTTTTGCAGTATAATCACATTTTTCATCGAACATAGATAGGACTGCATAAGAATTTCTTCATTTAAGAATTCATTATTACTGTAATGATGTAAATAACTAGAAAGGACAGTTAGCGCGCTCCCCAGGCAGTAACCTCTGCCATTAAAATTAGAGGTGATTTTACCCGTTATTCGGAGACCTCTTTCCCTTCCTAGGTCGTGAAGAAGTTTTTCAGGTAGAAATCCAAAATTACGATGATCCTTAACCAGGGGTGATGTTTGATTGGAAAGACCATGTAAAAAAATGTCCGCTATCGATGCCGCCATCCGCTACCTCCAAAATTATTTTAGTATACCGAAAGCGAATCAATTGCAATTTATACTTTCGTTAGTTATATGAACCTGTGAGGTATTGATTCTATGCTCGTTGATTTCCACCCTATTTATGCAATATTTGCAAAAAATATTTTAACAGAAGATGGCTACTATCTGAATCGAGAGACGCATGAAGTGCTCTCGGGAAAGGTGTTTACGGGCGGATCACTTCAGAGCAATCCTCTTGTAATGTCATTTGCAACATTCGTTGACCGATCAGTCATCGTGCGAACTGGCCCCATAAATACCCCTGAACAGGCAAACGATTTTATTGACTTAACTTTGAATTTACATGAAAAATTATCCTTAAAGTTTAAAAACAGATCTCGGAAACCTCGGATCGTTTGCGAGCAGTTAGACCACCCCAATCTTGATTTTGACCCGATCAATCACCAGAGTTATCAATTGCTGAAAGCCGTTCAGCAAAATAATTTAATCGGCTCGGTTGTCTATTTTTCTTTACCCACCGATTGCTTTTTTTCTCTATCAAAGGACCCTACTCCTTCGGTGGATGACGATCCCAAGGCTCAGAAATTTGCAAACGAATATAACTCTTTGGCCTGGACACATTATGCGATGTGGATAGCAGAGGAAATTCAAGACTATATTGAAAATTTCCCTGAAACACTTGAAGTGACTCCCACCCTTAAAAAGCTCTTTCTGGAGTATCTCAGCGTTTCTTCTCGGGAGCGCGTAGCTGCGCAGATTACAAATTTTTCGGAACGGTTATTAAACGTTAAATCAACTCCAGCGCAACCCGATTCTGTCGCTAGTAAGGAATCCTTGGAGGACTATGGCAAAGCTGTTTCAGAGCTGTTTGTCCCCTTTTTGCAGAAAGTTTTGGGCGTGTTAGAACGCATTGAAAATGAGTTTTTTAATATTCATAATATTAAAGACAATCAACTCTCCATCCGTCGTGCAGTCTCTATCTTCCGAAAAATTTTACAAACACGGATATCCGGTGACGCTTATACCCAAACCTGCTGGATACAGCAAATAATTTTACACCAACTCTTAAATGACGAGCTGGTTGTTGTTTCATCGGTGAGCTGTGCAAACGGTCTCGAAAAAGCCCATCTTGCTTATGGATTGAAAATCTCGGCTATGCAGTTAGAGCAAAAGACACCCCTGGATCTAGTGATTGATGTTGCTATTCATTGGTGTGAGAGTGTTGCGCAATTCAATATCCAGATACAAACAAGTGGTTTTTTAGCGTTTAAAAATTGGTTTTCAGGAGCCGCTGAAACCCATGAACAGGTGCATATTCAACGTCGCGCGGCCTGTATTTATAAGTTACGCATGATGTTCTTCAGAATATTAATGGATTTTTGCCTGCCTATTCAGCAATTAATTCCTTCGGATACGAATAAAGATCTAGAGGAGCTAAAGACTCAAGGCTGTTATTTAAATGCTCTTCCGAGTTTTTTGGAGGCGCATTTCGGAGAGGATGAGGCAGAATGGTCCCCCTATGTGTTATATGACGCAAATAACGGAAAACCATCAGATCTCTACCCAATAGGATATCGAACATTGGTATATTTCCATAAAAACAATGTTTAACACCTAATTTATTTACAAGAGTCTGAGGGGTGTTGATTGTCAATAATCGAGCCGCCCAATGCCTGCATGAGCTGTATTCTGGATAAGTACTGAAAGAATGAAACCTGGCTCAGAACCCGCTGCAAGTCTAAGAGAGTTCTTTCGGCATCCACAACTTCTAAATATGAAATCAACCCGTTTAGATAACGTCGACTTGTAAGTTTAAGGGTTGTTTCGGCTGCTTTAATCGATCGTTCTAAAGCAATCGCTTGCGCATCCCTTTGCTGTATGGAATACAAAGAGTCTTCGACTTCTCTAAATGCTGTGAGTACGGTTTTTTCGAATTGAAAGACACTTTGATAAAATGTCTCTTCTGTCTCAACCACGCGATCAAATCTTTT
>CAZENM010000199.1:0-3616 GCA_964513575.1 uncultured bacterium
TGGCGAAATTTGGCCAAAGCGGCGACCACAAGGTTGGTGGAATCAGTAGGAAGATTGGGGTCATTACAGGTAAAGCGATCGCGATCGGATAAACTAAGTCGCAAGATATCAAAGATGGAGATGGTTTGAAAAAGGGAGGCGAGTTCGTGATACCCATCAGGACGTTTTCCGAGAACCCGAAGGAATAGGTTAATCTTTGCCGGTGAATACAATGTTAACATGGTTGACACATTGTCCTTTTATGTATAAAAAAATCGAATATGGGGGGCACAATAAATTGCCCCCCCCATGATGCTGTGAAAAAGTTTGCTCGCGCAAACTTTTTCACAGCCTCGATGAATTTACTACGCTAACGCGCTTTTCGCTTCGATTTTCAGAGTGCAGTTCGCTTCGACACCTTCGTTTAAACGGAAGTGGAGAGTATGTTCTCCCAATTCCTTAATCGGGTGTTTCAGTTGAACAAAACGTTTCTCGATCTCGATATTATGTTGATTTTTCAACAGTTCAACGACATCGACCGCAGATACGGAACCATACATATGGCCTTCTTGGTCGGTGTTTACTGTTGTTTCAATCACGAGGTCGACAAAGCGTTCAGCTACTTTCTCGGATTCTTTACGTTCTTCGATTGCTCGTTGACGTCTTTCTTCCTGCAATTTAGCTTGCAGACGAATTGTGCGTTGATCCGCGATAACGGCTTTCCCTGTAGGAAGCAAGAAGTTACGCGCGAATCCTGGTCTGACTTCAACTAGATCTCCCTTTCGGCCGAGATCGCCTACGTCTTCCACTAATAATAGTTTTGATGCCATAGTGATATCTCCTTAAGGCTCTTAAATGTCTGCGACAAATGGCAGGATAGCCATGTGACGCGCGCGTTTAATGGCTAGTGCCAGTTTCTTTTGATAGTGGGCAGATACCCCTGTAATAGTTCGAGAAAGAATTTTACCCCGGTCATTGATGAACTTCATTAATGTATTGATGTCTTTGTAATCAATTTCCTTAATCCCCGCAGAGGTAAATGGGCAGCTTTTGCGGCGTCTGGTACGGAAATCGCCACCTTCAGGCATTCTACGTGGTTTTCTTTCGATCATTGTCATAGTTTCCCCCTACTGTTGGTCCTCTAGCGTTTTAAACTCGATTTTGTCCACTACGCTATCGGCGCGCAGGGTAATGAAACGAATTAGGTCTTCATTCAGGTGGTATTCTTGCCATAGTTCGGCAATTCCAGCTGGTATAAGGTCAAAATACATTACGTAGTAGTGTCCTTCGCGGTGTCCATCGATCTCGTAGGCTAGTCTGCGCCTTCCTTGGTCGTGAACTTTTAAGATTTCTCCGCCTTTTGATGTGATCCCATTTTGGATTTTATCTAGGGCTTTTTGACGAGCGTCATCGCTCAGCGTAGCGCTGATGATGTACATCCCTTCGTAAAGATTTTTGCTCTTTTTATCCATTTATTTTTCTCCTGACTTAGGCAGTGCCAGAGTCTGAAAGGTTCTTAACTTTTGTATTATAGGTGTTCATCACTTGTTCGACAGGATGTTGTAAAAGTTCCGTTAGAAGTACCACTCCCTCGTCAAGATGACGTTGGAGTGAAACCAGTTCGGTGGTTGTGAAGTTTTCTAGAACATAATCAGCCAGGTCTTGCTGAGGATGTTTGGCCCCGATTCCTGCTCTTACGCGAGTGAATTCACGGGTCCCTAAAAATCTTTCAAGGCTTTTGAGGCCATTATGTCCACCGGAACTTCCATTGGTTTTTACTCTTAGGTGTCCGAAAGGGAGGTCGCAATCATCCACGACGAAGATTAATTCGTCGTTATGGATTTTGTAATACGATGAGTAAGCTTTTACGGCTCTTCCGCTTTCGTTCATATAAGTCAACGGTACACATAAGTGTAAAGGGCTTCCGTTATAAACACCCTTTGCAGAAGCAATCTGCAACCGTTTATCCTCTTTTAGGGTCCACCCCAATTTTTCCGCCAATTTTTGCACCATTAAGGCGCCCATATTATGGCGTGTTAAAGCGTATTTTTTGCCTGGGTTACCCAGACCTATGATACATCTTTGTAAAGGGGTGGAGCCTTTGTCTAACAAATTTCAACCTTTAGTTTAACGTTTCGCGATTACAACAACCACTTCATTCAAGTCCGCTAAAGGGCGAACTGTGTTAGGGATATCCAAGTCTTTCAGACGTTTGGAATCGCGCATGCCCAATGCTTGGACATCCAATTTAAAGGATAGGGGCATATCTTTTGGATAGCACCGTACGCGAAGACCGCGAATCACTTGTCTGATCACGCCACCGAGTTTTACTCCAACGCAATCTACAGCGCCGGTGAATTCGATAGGAATGTTGACGTTAATTTCGATCTTGTCATCAAGGTGTTCGAAATCGAGGTGGATCACATCATAGTTGATGGGATTGTACTGGATATCTTTAACAATTGCGCGGCGGGTTTTACCTTGAGCTTCAACGAGTTCGAAAACTGTGGTAGCTAGGTGTCCTTGCTGCACTTTGCGGAGAAGAGTATTAAACTCTTTGGTGTCGATCGCGATCGGTTCTGACGATCCCGTTTTAGAGTAAATAACTGCAGGTACTTGACCTTGGCGACGCAATTTCTTGCTTTCGCCTTTTTTAGCAGCTGTCCTCGAAGTAACATTGAGTTTCATGGAACCTCCAAACTATTCACGCGCCTCCAGGACTCAGGCGGCAACGTGAGATTACAATATATCTTCTGCGTAGAGGGAAGAAATTGATTCTCGGCTGATCATACAGCGAATAGCTTTGGCAAAGAGAGGGGCGACAGAGACTTCCCTTAATTTAGTGAAGCCGTCTAATCTGGATGTTACAGGAATTGTATTCGCTGCAAACACTCGTATAATAGAGCTTTTTTGAATTTTATCTACGGCATCGCCGACGAAAAGTCCGTGGGTGATTGCTGCAAAAATTTTCAAGGCTCCCTTCTCTTGGCATGCTTTCGCTGCTGACACCAGTGTTCCAGCTGTGGAACAGAGGTCGTCAGCGAGAAGGACATTCTTTCCTTCTACGTTGCCGATCACGGCAACGGTCTCGACTTCTTTCGGACCACGTCGGTGTTTTTCGATAATTGCTAGACTTGCACCCAAGCTATTTGCATAGCTGCGCGCGAGTTTTACGCTACCGATATCAGGCGTCACTACGACGCTTTCCACCCCGGTGGTGTCGAGAAATTCTTCTTTATAAGCGTCCACTATTGCGCGGCGCGCATAAAGATTATCAACAGGTATATCAAAAAACCCCTGTACTTGTCCAGCATGTAAATCCATGGTAAGGACTCTGGTCGCTCCGGCTTTCTCTAAAAGATTGGCCACAAGCTTCGCTGTGATGGGCACACGGGGCTTATCTTTCCGGTCTTGACGGCAATACCCAAAGTAGGGAATCACCGCAATAATATTTTTTGCGGACGCGTTGTTTACGGAATCGATAATAATAAGTAGCTCCATTAAATAGCGATTGGTCTCTAAAACGATCGATAGTACCACAACGACGTCGAATCCGCGAACACTTTCCATAATGTGGACGGAGATTTCTCCATCGGGGAAGTGTTCGATAAGTATTTTACCGAGGGGTATGTCTAGG
>CAZENM010000200.1:0-3579 GCA_964513575.1 uncultured bacterium
TTTTACTTATCCATGCAGTGGACTTCACTATTCCGGCCGTTTCAGATGATAAATATACAATTTGCGAGGTAATGGTTCGGATCCAATCCGTCGAAGATTTTGATCTGATAAAATCAAACCTTCCGATTTTAGAATCGGAAATTAAATTAGGGATAAATTCGAGCTTTTATGCGAGAAGAATATTAGAGATCAGAGGGCTTGCAACCAACGACAAAACAGCCCATATTCAAGAATTTATCACATCGCTAGTCTCGCGAAGACCCAGTCAGTTTGACCACGACCTGATCAACGAAATGCAGCACGTACTGGTGTTTTGTCACGACGAATTTAAGGCGAATCGTTCCAGCCTACACCTTAGCAGAATTATTACCCTTACATATGTGTTCAGGAAGTGGCTCCTAGATTCAATCAAGAAAAATCCCTTCAAACGTTACATCAGCCTAAAAATCTTTAGGGCTAAAAATGAACTCAATCAATCACCGAAAAAGGTTCTTGGACTCCTGATTGGCATTAATTTTATTAAAGAAAATGAAGTGTTTGAAAAAGCGCAATTGCTTAAGGCTGTTCGTCATTTTGTTCCCGACGCGGAGGCTGTAGAGGGATCATTCCTCTCCCAAAGACGCGGTGGAGAACAGATTTTCACCCTCTACTTCGAGCTGATAAAATCCGATGGAAAAGATTTCGTTCCCGAAGAAATCTTAAAATTGCGACGAGAGCTCCCTAATGAGTTGAAGAGTCATATTGAGCAGTTAGTCCATCCCGTATTCATGCCAAGGAATGAAGAAGAAATTTTGCGCAATATCATGATTCTAAGTGACCAAATTAAATTTAGCTGTGATATCCCGCATTCCATCATTTCTTTCGATGAACAAACACACTCCGAACTTACTTTTAACGTTATCTTAGTTCGCCTTGCCGAAACGGGCAAAGAATCCATACAGGATGAATTCGAGAAAAAAGAATCAACTTTTGAATTTATCTATGACTGGAGTAAGGTTCTGGGTACCGTTAAGAAGAAAATGACTAAAACAGCAAGCGTCTTTCGCCTCCGTTTTTCCAAAGAACTCTTCCTGCGAAAAGACCAAACTGTTGACCTTTACCGCGCAAGGAAAGCTGTCGCGAATGAGCTAGAGAGAGTTCTTGGCGATGTTCGCGATTACAATGGCGGAATGTTCTCCAAACAAAATGAACTCCTTGATCATGCGAGAGACCTGCTTGGAGATAAGGCGCTGCTGCATGAATACCTTCTAGAAAACCTATTCTTTTCCCTTCAGCCTCTAGCCATGAGGACTATATTAGAAGCCGAGGCCCTATGCGAGCTATTTTTACATTTATTAGAACTTGCGAATTCGGAATGGGAAGAAAATGGAAAGATCGTGAGAACCCCTTGCTTCGTTTATGGAGTCTTCCGATATAAACCTGAAGAAATCTATAAAAAAGAAGAGTTGCAAAAACGAATTCAACAGCTGAATGTTCAAAGCTTTGATCTGGCGCACGCCTGCATCAAGATCGATAATATCTGGCATCTCGGTTTCGTCTATCGCTGCGATCAAATGGATAAGCAAGAGCAGTTCTGTAACCAAATCTGTCAAGAACGCGCTAACATCGACAACACCTGATTTTTTCACAGTCTCAGAGAGGTTCTGAAAAAATTAGAATCCGATTGAAATCAAACGGATTCTAATTTTTCACAGCTTTTGCGGTGAGATGATAGGGATTAGTAGCCTTGCGATTTGCCGCAGCCACAAGATGATTTGACGTTAGGATTCGAAATCTTGAAGCCTGATCCTTGTAGACCATCGACGAAGTCGATTTCTGAGCCTTTTAGCAACGAAAGATCGTGTTTTGAAATATGGATTTCAACGCCAAAATTATCAAAAACAACATCTTCGGGGTCAGCTTTTTCTGAGTAGTCTAAGATATACTCAAATCCGCTGCAACCACCCATTTTTTGTCCAAATCGTAGTCCCCAGCCTTGCTTGCCTTCTTCATCTAGAATCGCGATAAACTTTTTAGCAGCACGTGCTGTCAGGCTAACAATTTCGGGATCGGAATCTTGTTCTGCCAAAAGGTTATTGAGTCTTTCTGTAAGTTTGTCGACAGCGGCAGAGTCCATTCCATGACCGTACATACCAGCTTCTAGGGTTTCCCATGTAGCCGCATGACAGCCAACGCAGTGTAACCCGGCGTTTGTAATTTCTTGGGATAGCTTTTGTGCTTTATTGGGAAAAAGCCCTAATATTTCTTCGATCGTCATTTGACGATGGATTTTTCTGTTTGTTTGACACGACATAATCTTTCCTTAAAGTGGGGATTAAAAACGAATTTTTACAGTTCCTTTCAGAATTTTGCACTGGCAGGCTAACCGTTCACGGCAGCATCCTGAACCTAGAAAATCTTCTTCTTCTTGAGTAGGAGGGCTAAGATTTTCTCCACCTTCTTCGATCTCAATCACGCAAGTTCCGCATACGCCTTCTGTGCAGGCAAATGGAACTCCTGCTTCTTCGCAAACTTCTGCGATGGGGGAGTTGTCTTCAAGTTCGACTTCTTCATTATTATGTCCAAAATGCAATTTTGCCATGGAAAACTCCTTAATTTAAAAATTATAATTCATTGTAGCAATTTTAATTATTTAGATTCAATCTTTTTTGAAGTATAGAATGAAACCAGCTAAAATAAATGGGATGCTTAACAATTGACCTGTTTGGAGGAATGGAATCCAATCAAGG
This sequence comes from uncultured bacterium, assembly GCA_964513575.1. Taxonomy (GTDB): domain Bacteria; phylum Chlamydiota; class Chlamydiia; order Chlamydiales; family Parachlamydiaceae; genus CAMFKA01. The sequence continues at coordinate 2,730 of CAZENM010000200.1, forward strand.
CCACCTAGATCGTCCTTAAAAAATTCCAAAAAGAACCTGGATCCAAAAACAAAAATAAAGAAAATTCCAATGATCTTTCCGGGACGCCAATCTTGGTAGTGTTTATACCACAGGTAATGCATTAGAAAATAGCATAGCAGATAGCTTAAGGCTTCATAGAGAACAACAGGATGACGCGGCGCGGGGGCGGAGCCGTCATAGGGACTCCCAAAAATCACCGCCCAAGGAAGCGTGGTGTGGGTACCTAAAATTTCTTGATTCACAAAATTTCCGATCCGGATAAACACCGCGACGATCGAGGTGGGAACTGCGATCATGTCCAAAATGGTAAGAAAGGTGAGTTGGGGAAATTCCTTTCGGATAGAGCGGATGTAGAAGAATAGGGAGCAAAGAACCCCGACTGTTCCTCCGTGGCTGGCAAGCCCACCTTTCCAGATCATCAGAATTGTTTCGGGATGATTCATGGCGTAATCGAAGTCATAGAATAAGACGTGCCCTAGACGCGCGCCAACTACGGTACCAACGATCACATATAAAATGAGTTTGTCGGTTAGTCGTTGAGCTTGATCTTTGTCGCCGAGCTTTAGTGTTAATTGAGAGATCATCTGAAGGTAGCCAAGGAAGAATCCGGCGACAAAAAGAACGCCATACCACATGATAGGATGGTTGAAATAGGGGATGCGAAAGAATTCTCTGTCAGGATTCCAGACGAGCCAAGAAAGATAATCGCACATATCTATACCGATCTCTAGTTAAAAAAAAACCCTTACTTCGTTAGAAGTAAGGGTGTTGAGAATCGGAGTAGAGGGATTTGAACCCCCGACCTACTGCTCCCAAAGCAGCCGCGCTA
>CAZENM010000201.1:0-3477 GCA_964513575.1 uncultured bacterium
AGGGCGATTTGAAGTGCCGATTGTAACTGACTTATCCCACCTTCCTCGCAGACGATTTTGAAGAACTGAAGAATTTTCGACCTATCATGAGGTTCGAAATAGTTCCACGCATGAGAGCTAAAATAGCATGCCTCGTCGCACGCCTCATCATGACCACTAGCAACGCGATCGACTGGGGCACCGGCTTTGATTAAAGGGCGGAGATACTCAAGATCAAAGGGTATTCCTGGACTCATGCGAAGGCAGCTAAGAACGCACCCTAATATCGTAAGAGAGATGCACGACGAGACATATCGCCCTCGGGAATACTCCGGAATATCCTTCCGTATCGGAATACGACGATAAAACTTCCCATTCACCTCATATCCGACGATCTTGTTGATGAAGAAGGGAAGTACCGGTTCGTATTCCGGAAGCAGACACAACTCGAAAACCTCCATTTTGGTTTGGCACCCGTTTAGACCCCTTCGAAACTTACGTTTTAGTTGGAGGAGTTTCTTCTCCGAAAGACCAAACTGAAATTCAAAAGATGAAGGTACGATCGACATATTCGGACTGCGTACTGTGTTAACACAGTGTGCACAAGCGAACTATTCTTTTCCCCTACTTTTTCAAAAACGGATCTCATTTTTCTCTCAGAGAGAGATATTTTGATGTTACCACCCCTGTCATCAGGAATCGGGTATCTGTACCTGTGCCTCGATATAATCCTTGTTGTAATATAAAAATGAATCCTCCATGTCTTTGGATAAGGCGGAGGTAAAAATCGCTCCCGCCGCAAGTAAAAGTAATTCCCCCCATTTGGGGAACACGGCGGAGCTACTATAGTGCTCGCTCGAAACTATTTTTCGAAAAGAGGAGGAATACTGGTGAAATCCTCCTTCTTCACAAACAATCTTCAAAATAAGAAGAAATTCAACGTGACACCCGCTTTCCGCTAAAACGTGCCAAACATCTACACCGGATGGGCGATCTAGAGCTCTACACTGATCGTCATAACCGAATAGTATATTCTCTAGAGAGGCTCCAGCCCTGATTAAAGGTCGAAGAATGTTTACGTCAAATGCCTCCTCTTCCGGAGTAAGAAGAAGGGTAATGGCGCAGCCCAACACAGTAAGAGCTGCCTCGGCCATAATCCTCTTTCCTGATTTATCTTCAGGAAAGCGTTCCCCAGGTTTGTTTTTTAGGTGGAGATGGGATGTATATTCATCGCTTACTTGAAGTGGCGATTGCCATCAGTTATGGCTTAATCACAACTACATTCTTTCATGCGAAAGCTTGATTTCCTTTCCAAGCGCAGTTTACCGAGGCTTTTACGCTACGATTCAAGGGCACGCCTAATGCCCGAAGCGCTTTGGCTTATGATGCACTTTACGCAATTACCAATGCCCTAAACGATACGCAGGAGTTTACGAGGAAAGGGGTTTATCAAGGGCTGCAAGAGGTTTCTTTCCAGGGAGCAACTGGAAGGATAAAGTTTGACCAAAATGGTGATGTGAGGAACAAACCAATTGTTATTTTAGAAACCAAAAACCTGGAATATGTACCAGTCAAATCAGTATATGAATAGAATTAATCGCGTAACACCCGTGTCAGGAGGATATGGATATGGGAAACATATTTAAAAACGTCATTGCTGCAATCGTTGGCGGCGGGGGATTCTTGATTTTTTTGTTTAAGCTGCAAAGTAGTGTCACTGTAGCGATCGTAGTGGGGGTCATTTCTTACATTGCCATAAGTCTGATGTTCGCTAAGTCACAAAAGAGCCAATCAATGAATCCGATTAACCTTCCTAGAAATGAACTGGCCGAGGGTGTTGTTCAGGAAGCAGAGGAAAAACTCAATAAGATCCGCTACTTTGGATCAAAAATAGCCAACCGTAATGTAAAAGCGAAGGTGGAAGCGATTTGCACCCTGGCTTCAAAAATATTTGAAGATATTCGTAAGGATCCACGTGATGTTAAGCCAGCTAAAAAGTTTTTAGGATACTACCTGGATGCAACAGCCAATATACTGGAAAAGTATCTGGATATCTCGGAAAAGCAATTGGAAAGTGTCGAGATAAACGCCCGATTGCGCAAGAGTGAAGATACCTTGGAGATGATAAGATCGGCATTTGAGCGCCAATTAGCTAAGTTAATAGAAAATGATATTCTTGATCTTGACTCTGAAATTTCCGTACTGCAAAACACGCTTAAAATGGAAGATATGTAGAATTCGAAATTTACCAATATCTCGAGGGCTTTAAAAAAATGAAAAGGTGGTTTTGATAATGGCGGATATTGTACCACTGACGAACAGTACAAAACCTGAATTGGTGGATATTTCCACGCTTCCTGAGGAGAAGCGGAACAAAGTTGAAAACATTATTAATGCGATTAACATTTCAGACTCCCAGTTTGTCCTGCAATTTGGCGTGGGGGCACAGAGCCAGATTGCATCCTTTGTAGATAACATCATGGATCAGGTTAGGGGCAAAGATTCAGGCTATGTAGGTGAAGTCCTTACCGATTTAATGCTCAAAGTGAAAGACCTGGATGTTGACAGCCTTGCCGATGGAGAAAGCCTATTATCCAAGATTCCTCTATTCGGCAATCTGGTGAGTTCAGCGCATCGCTTTATCGCCAGATATGAGAAACTGAGCACACAGATTGAAAAAATCGTAGATGAACTGGAAAAAGCCAGGATATTGCTGCTGAAAGATATCGGTGTCCTGGACGGTCTGTTTGAAAAAAACCTTAGTTATATGGAAGAGCTGGACTTATTTATATTGGCCGGGCACCAAAAACTTAAAGAACTTCAGGAAACCGTGCTGCCTGATCTGAAAGCCCAAGCTGAGGCATCAGGAGATTCATTTGATGCCCAGCATTACAATGACATGTCCCAAATGTTTTTACGCTTCGAGAAGAAACTGCACGATCTCAAACTAAGCAGGACGATATCTATCCAAACCCTTCCCCAAATACGACTCATTCAGAACAATGATCAGGCATTGGTGGAAAAGATTCAGAGCTCCATCTTAACGACCATTCCGCTCTGGAAGAATCAGATTGTAATCGCGATCAGCCTATTTCATCAAGGCAAAGCTTTGGAATTACAACGGGAGGTCACCGATACCACCAATGAATTACTGAAGAAAAATGCAGAACTTTTAAAAGATAATTCCATTAAGATTGCCCGCGAGAATGAAAGAGGCATCGTAGATATCGAAACGCTGAAAAAAGTAAACGCTGATCTCATAAGTACCCTCGAAGAAACGCTCAAGATCCAAAAGGATGGCAGAGCGAAACGCCAAGCTGCGGAAGTTGAAATCGCGAAAATTGAAAGCGATTTGCGTACGAAACTGGTTTCTCTCAGCTAATAACGAATTATTTCAGGATATATTTTTCAATAAAAAGGCTGCCCCTATATCCATTATGGATTTTGGGGCAGCCTTTTGATGTTAAGGTTATCTAATGTTAAATATCACATTCCCTT
>CAZENM010000202.1:0-3457 GCA_964513575.1 uncultured bacterium
AAACGCCCCTGGCGCGACTTATAACCTCAAAATACCAGGACGGTGATTGCCCCAGTTGGTCGCAAGCTTCCATAAACGCAAGCTTAAATCCGTCCCTTCTAGCAGGATTGAAAAATCCTGATTCAGAGACTATCCCCTTTGCTTTCGCAAACTTAGCGGCTTCCTGAGAAGCTTCGACAAACGTGGCGCCTTCCAATGATATGATTTTTAGGTTTGGGGAAATCTCGAAATTCAGTCTATCTGCAAATTCGACTCCTGTGAAAATATAAAGTTTCAGAAAAGGGAACATGTTTACGGCGGTTGCAAGTGCGGTTGAGCTATTTCCCGTGGAGGATGTTGCAAACGCTTTTATACCGAGTTCCTTAAAATAAGACAAAACGACCGACGCCATTCTGTCTTTCGTTGTCCATGTGGGATTTTTGGTCTCATCCTTAAGATAAAGGTTATCGCAACCCAGGAGTTCTCCTAGTGTCTTCGCATGTATACAGGGCGTATTTCCACACCCCATCCATGTCAGATTATCTTTTTCTAATATGGGAAGAAGGTCGAAGTATTTTAGGAGAGGATTATTATCCTGTTTGATAGTTACTTGGCTCATATCATAATCGATATCGATAAATCCGTTGCAGTTATCACAAAATGTATTGAATGTATGAGGATATTCTTTCCCGCAAACAACACATGAATGTTTAAGCTTGTTATTAATCATTTTTATAATCACTCCTTTCATGCACTCTTAGAACAACTCATTCTTGCGCTCGCCATGCCCTTCAGCAAGATACCTTTTTCAACCACCTATTGATGGCTTATTTGGATTGCCTTTTTGCCTGTTCAGCAACATTGAGCATTATTTTCAACCTTTTATGACTTTCAGCAGTCACGAAAGTATATATCGCTTTCCAAGTCACTATACGTTGTTGGTAACTCAATCCCATTTTTCAATAGAAAAGCGATTAAATCTTCATAACGGGTTGGATTAAATTCCTTCATCAAATTCAAATTATTAAAATATACTCTTTTATAGTTGAGACTGCTTACAAGGCATTGCTCTCGCATATACTTGATTTTCTTTCTCTCCAGATAATCGCGGATCACCTCATCGGAGAAAGGCAGCAAGGGGCGAATAAAAGTCACACCATTCGGCAATTTTTCTTTAATTTGCATTTTATGAAGGTAGGCGTTGACCGTTCGAACGAGCTTTTCATCTTCTAATCGTTTTAAATCAAATGTGTAGCCGGTTGCAATTGCGATTCTATCTATATAGGCCATTATGTCATATAAGGTATAGCCGGTCATAATCGCTGTTTTAGAAAGATAATCCTTTGCTATTTGATGGATCAATTCCAAACGGACATTTTTACACTGATGACATCCGGGCTCGTTTTCCTTCAAATCGTCGCTATTCGTATGTAGTGTTGTCAAATCAACACCTATATTTTTACAGAATTCCACACTTTGGATGAAACTCTCTCTTTCTCGGCCATTTTCATCGAAATACATGTGTTTGGGATAAAGCAACATAAACGCTTTAAACTGTATTTTCAAGCCATGCGCATCAGCGTACTTCTTCAATAGATAAAGACCAAAAGTTGCATCTTTACCACCAGAGAAAAAACACATAACGTTTTCTAGTTCTTGAAGCAGTTCGTATTTTTCCAAAACCGAGAAAAACCTTTCTTCGATTTTCTCAGTAGACTCGTTTTGAATCATGTTTTTTTACCTCCATAGTTTTATTGATTCCAAGCTATTCAGTTTAAAACACTATCGTTAAGCAAAGCGACGTTTGTCGCTCCCTTGACTTACATGAAATTTATTTCCTTTCGTTACATCGTTCGGATATGAAGTTATCAATTTGTGTCGCCAGCGCATCGCCATTTTCTAAAATGATCCAGTGTGTGGTTGCGGGAAAGCAGATCAGGATAGAATGTTTTATCCTGTCGGCAATCCACTCTGCTTGACAGGGATAGGCAATGACATCGTTATCTCCCGTGATTACCAGGCAGGGCACGGCTACATGGTCGACGATATTTTCTACATCTATATATTTGTAATTTAAAGTGCGCTCGCAATACCTTATAAAGTTTTCTTCCGACAATAATTTTTCCCTTAACAAAGCATTATACCTTGAATGCGGGCGGTTGATTATTTCGGTCATAATTTGATGTGTCATGCTATTATTGGTGTCTTTGGATATCTTGGGATCAGTTAACGACCGAATAAAAAGCGCTACTACTCCGGGTTCGTTGATAATTGTCTGGGCCATGACTTTCATTTTAGCGTCATATTCTGTCCAAAAGGGGACAGATGTTGAATATCGACCTGAAATTAATGTTAATGATGAAACGCGTTCAGGATGGTTTTTATAAAACATAAGGGCATCCATTGAACTCGCGCACCATCCGGCAATATGAGCTCTTTTAAGGTTCTCATGCGCCATAACCTCGATGATATCCTGCACTCTTTCGTTCTGGTCAAAACAAAAATCCTTATCCTTAGAATAGTAACGTGTATCTTCCAGACCTCTTGATTCCCAGGTTATCACACGATATTTTCGGGCCAGTAAAGGTAAGATATCTTGCCATATCCTGAAGCTTGAGACAATCGGGGTCAGCAGGATTATTGGCGGCCCTTCTCCCAAGGTATAATACGTCAACTTTTTTTGGAATCTACATTTCATTTGATACCTTTTCAATCGGTTGATTCCCTCTTCGGTCTTCTCGTATTTTGTTTCTTCCATTTGCTGGAGGTGCTTTCTATAAGAAATTAGATGGTCGATAAATCCTTTTTCTTCAAACCAGTCGGATTTTATTTTATAAACGTTTTTATAAGGAAGCCTATGTTCCAAGGCGTTCAGGGTACTAGCAGCCTTGGCGGCAAAAAAATGGTCGAAAGGGGTCAATTCAGACAGGTCTGATATCAGTCGAGTTTCGATTTCAAAATCAGCCAGGGAAAGATAGGTTAACACCTTTTCCATCGAGATTGTTTTTGATTTAAAGAAAATCGATATATCTTCACGTCTGTCTTGAATAGATGCATGATTTACAATTTCATCAACGAAAATGTCGATTGGCATTAGATCAATTGCACCTTCCCCTCGACGTTCTATTCCCAGTAAATGCGTCTTGTAGTAATTTTCGTGCCTGTCGTTCACATATTTTTTGAACCAGAACAGTCTGTTTATCAGATCATAAAGAAGGAACCGAGGAACTTCCTTCTGGTCAAATTGACTAATGATCAGCGCGGGATGGGAATAGATGGCGGTATGGTACGTCTGTGTGTTGATTTCGTCCTTTACCAGACAGTTAAGATCGTTACAAAAATTGCCCTTGGCAGCTTGAAGGACATTGCTCGTAATACGACATTTTTGCTCAAATTTACACTTTGTGACCTTGAAGGCGCTTTCATGAGTGGCATCGCTGATATAAAATAAATGGGCAATTTGGCAACGTCTGATAAA
>CAZENM010000203.1:0-3376 GCA_964513575.1 uncultured bacterium
TTTAATAGGCTGTAATTTCGTTTCTTCCTGCCGATAGCCTATGACAGTATTATCCATGATAGAAGTTAGGATAATATTCCAGGGGTGATCGTACCCATTTACAATATGTTTTCTTTCACAATCGTTCCACAGCATCCATTCGACAGAGCCATCGGGACGGTGTAGGGTGACTAGCACCCCGGACTCTTCGTTCAGCCCCCGCGCATGGACGCGAACCCCATCAAAACGTAGGGAGCTTTCTCCGTCCTTTAGAGACCTGATGAATCCCTCTCGAGAATTATTATAAACAATTGTTCCCCTGTTGTTAATTTGGGGAGAAAGGATATCGAATCTGGCAAATCTGGAAAGTTGTTCTTCCTCCAGGTCCGTATCGGAAATATCAACAATGCGGTATTTTGAAACCGGAGAAGGCACATAAGCTTTAGGGCTAGGGTAAGGGCATTGCGCTTGCAGAAAAAATGTCCAGAAAATGAGAGAGAAATAGATCAGCCGGTTCATTTTGGTACCGCCTTAAAAACATAAAGCTTCCCTTGAAAATTCCCAAAGCCGACAATTTCCCCTTGGTCATTGATTGAAGTCGCCTCCAACAATTTCCACTGATCGGCTTCGTCTTTGGACAGGAGTTGACTGAGTTTCAGCGGCTTTTCAGCCGGGTAGCGGATGGCTGCTTCTTTATCTTGGACACCAACGGCCACCTGGCTTTCGTTCGCGTCGGAAATACGCATAGAGTCTAGTAATAAAGGGTAAAATGCCTGTTTTGTGGGGAGCCACATGTAGGAATTATACTGCCCGTTCCCGAAACCGAAACTTCCCATGACGACTTGGTTATCTAGAAGGACTACGGGTCCAAAAGTGGTCCACCCTTGCGGATGGATTTTCTTTAGGTAATCTCGCAGAAAATAAGTTGTGCCCTCTGCTGTAATGAAAAAAGGAATTTGGTGACCTTTTTCCCTTGCGATCCCTGCACGATCTCCACGGGAGTTGATGGCTCGAAGCTCTCCAAAGGATTCCATTCCGATAGTTGAAGGGGTAAGTCCCGTTTCACGATTCCACTGGATAGGAGTTAACCGTTCAATCATTAATAGGTCTTCGCCCCCGGGATTGGTCAACCCCACCAAGGTTTGATCTAGATTAATTTCCCTGAAATTTACACGATAAGAATCAATTTTTCCCGTTTGAATTTGAAATCGAGGATTTTGAGGGTTTTGTCCCTTTTCCGGCCAGATTGCCCATTGGAGAGTTTCGGGACCTCGATTAACAGAGACTAAGATATCCCCGCGATCATTAATAGAATGAAATCGAACGTTAGCTTGGCCTAATTTTGGCTGATAGTCCCGTTCTGTTGAGTCATGAATAACTGCATCTGATTGAGTGTTATAGATCACCTCCCCTCTGTTATTAATCTTTGGGGCTAGGGAGGCATAGACATTTTGCCGTGTTAGGATTTTAGGTTTCAGGTCTACGGGACCGATGGGTTGGATAGAATATAGATGAAGAATCGCCGGATCTTGCTTAAGTTTTTGGGCATGGGGAGTAAACGAAAGAAATACAGAAACAATCAATCCGAACGGTAAAAGAGTGTATTTCACGTTATAACTCCGTAGGTTCGGCTAGAAATATATGGGTTTTACCCTTGAAAGTCCCATAACCAATGATCTGACCCTCGTCATTAATTCCCGTGGCTTCCAATAGATCCCACCCCTCTAATTCACTTGGAGACATCAGTAAATCGATGAAAAGAGGGCGTCTATTGATCTCCCGAATGGCGGCACGCCCCTGCCAGCTACCGACAAGGGTGTGGCCTTGGTTGACGGAGGTCAGTCTCATTCCTTCTAAGTCCAGCTGTTCAATCTCCGAGGATCTGGGCTTCCAAATATATCCATAGTGGGGTGTTGAAACTTTTGGTGAATCGTCGAAAGAGCCATGCTTCAGCCAATAGTTTCCATAAACCACATCATCCGGAGTGATTAAAATATCGGAAAACTCCATCCACCCTATAGGGAACAGCTTATCTCGGTAGTTTCTCATCACCTCAAATCCGGTATGATGGCTCCAGATAAAAGGTGAACTCACCTTCATCTCTTCGTAGAGCCCAACGACGGTATTTCTATCGTTGATATTTCGCGCGATTCCCAACGCCTCAAGCCCCGCGCTTTTCCCTAAGGGGTGCAGTCCCGCAAGATGAGACCATGCAGCAGGCTCTACAGAGCCATCTTTCTTAAAGTGGCCTACAACACGCCTATCTTTATTAAAGCCGCTTAGAACGAGATTTGCGGCAAAAGGATCTGCGGTATGGATGTGTTGCCGATGGTTATAGTTGGCCCCATCGTAGGGCCATAAAAGCCATTCAATAGAATCATGTCCTCTTTCAATCGAGATCAACAAATCGCCTTCATCGTTCACATCAATAAAATAAAGGCGCATGCCCTCAAAACGGGGAATAAACTCATTTATGGGCTTTTTCAAGGACTTTAGCGAGCCGCCCGCAGAACTGTTCCAGGCGACCTGTGATTTGTTATTTATCGAGGGAGCATAAGTGAGGCCACGGCGGAGCCGAGACAACCGGTCTGTGGGGATATCGGTTTCACCGATATCAACGAGGTGATATTTTTGGATCGGACTGGGTACGTGCTGTAATTCTTCGATATGTGAAGTAAATCCATTTAAACAAAGGGTAGGAAGGAGGCACAGGAGAACATTCCAAATTTTCATTTGCCCTCCTTAATTTTCGCCGCGGGTATTGCTTTATAAATATAGTCGAGGATAATGTCAACGGAGGGGTCACCCTCTTCGAATTTCGCTTCTTCCCGAGGTTTTATGGTTATGGGATATGCATGAAATAGGTGATAAGCCTCTTCAAACTTCGCAAACCCCACCAGAGCACCCTTGTCATTTATGTCGGTAATCTCTATCAACTCCCACCCAGTTGGCAGGTCAATAATCAACGTATCTAAAGCAACGGGCTCTAAATACCGTTGGTATAAGACCGCTATTCCTTCGTAAGAACCGCCAAAAATCCAATTTTTGTTGACGCAATTGAGTTTTAGCTCTCCAAGATCCATGAGGCGAATATCACTTGATCCGGGGTACCACATATAACGGTAGTAATCTCCATCGACCGACACTTGACCATAAACGATATTTTCATGGTCGATCACGGGGTTGAAGAACTCTATTTCAGCGTCTTTGAGGGGGCGATGTAATTGCAGGCCAAGCTGGTAGCGGTAGTCTTTTAATCTTTCCAAGCCTATTTTGGGACCCCATACAAAAGGAATAAATTCCTGTGGATCACAGGTAAGCGGGTACACAGTGCCGACAACGTTCCCATTGTCATTAATTCCCCAAGCGATTCCCTCTAAATCCCAGCCAAAAAAGA
>CAZENM010000204.1:0-3365 GCA_964513575.1 uncultured bacterium
TAGACGGTAAAATCAGAGTTTTGATTAAAGCCGTAATAGGATTTTTTAAGTGAGCAAATTTAATACTGTCCAGCGCTGACGTAAATAGTTTATGCATACTGTATTGATTGCTGTATTGGTCATAAAATGTTGCCTTAAAATAGTCTATTCCCTTTAACCAGTGGCCTGTTGCAGTCTCTAACGCCAGTTTTCCCTGTTCGAAGGATTTTTTTCGGATGGACTCTTTTATTGCCGCTTTGAATTCTACATATTGATTTACAGCTTTTCCATTGATGATGTGAGTTTCAGTCACAATCACATTCGCTGAGTACACGTTGGAATAAGCTCCCGAGTCCAAACGCCTATTTATGCAATGGATGCGATTATTAGTAATTAAAAGCCGTTTCTTAAGGCTATCGCTTACGTCAATAAAGGTAGCTTCATTGTCTTTAAGAAAATATTGTCGTTCAAGGATTCGTTTTGTCGAAGAGATCACGTCCCAACCCATGGGATAGATCTTTTGCAGCATACCGGTCATGTTACTAAGGTGTTGAATTCGAGAGATAAGTGATGTGGTTCGTGCAAGGGTTGAGATAGATAAACGAATTGGCAGTAAGGGAGGTGGGAGAACAGAGGCGGATGAAAAAGCTTGCGAGGATTGAAGAGCGTTTTGGGGTTTAGATAATACAATTCGTATGGATCCTGGGAGGGTAATTGGGGTTTCCTGGGGCAAGTTGAGTGTAATTAAGGGCGCTTTAGTAGCCCGGACAACTGCTGCTTCCAGCGATGCTGCGCTGGCATTTTCGATGTTTTCAGATTGATGTGTTGTTAACAGATCTTTATTTTTGTCGTGAATGTTCTGCGAGTTTGATGGGGATCCGTCAATATGATCGGATGAATAATTATAGTTGTGTTTATTGGATATTGGTGAAGTCATGTTTTAAAACCTAATTTTTTTATTTGTACTAGGTAATAATATCATAGGTTTATTGTTTTTATCCACATAATTTCAGCTCATTGCACAAATGAGTACCTAAAAATAATAAATTAAAAACAAAGCGTTTAAAATACCCTAAAAAGCTTGCGAATTTGGGACCTACCAACCACTACAAACGAAATTGCTCTGGAATGCCGCAGGGGTTGCCTGCAGGTCGTGAGGCCTCAACATCTTCTTTAATGCGCGTGGCTAGATACCATGGGTAGTGAACAAGAGATTTATTTGGGTCTAATAATTCTCCAATAGTGTTGAAATACCGGTTTTCTTTTTCCCCCGCAAGGGCCCCAAAAACCACACACATGATCAAATTTACGAAAATGCCCGGAATGAAATACAAAATTTTTCTTATTGTTGGGGGAATATATTTTGAGATCTTGTCAACGATGCGGATGACAGGCAAAGGAAGGGCAATCTTATAGAGTGAGGACCTGGTTTCAATTTTAATCCCACAAATTTCAGCCATTTGTTGAGTGAGCATCACGCAGCTTCCATCGGCGACCCCAAAAGAAAGTTGTCCATTTCTTTGCAGCGATTTAACAGTTTCTAAAGCTTTGTGAAATTGTTCTTCTGTAATTTCGAAGTGGATTCTTGTGCGGATTACACCATCAGTGTGTATTAAGGGGGGTTCACCGTTATCATCCGCAGGATCAGGGGCTACAGGCCAAAGGCTGGAAGAGTCCGGTGATTGCAGCGTCGCTGGTAGTTTCATTAATGCTTTCCAGATGGAAAAGCTCCGTGGTGGGCGGTATTTTCCGAATTCATAAATCTTACCCTTCGGTGTTGTTAGACGGAACCAGGAATGGTCTCCTTCAAACCTCGGTCCTAGAGAAGAGGTATAGGTGCAGTAGGTGAATAGATATTTTCCGGGAAAGGGATGCTCTTTATGCTCGAAAGCGCGGGTTTCGGGATCGATCCAGTTGGTGAGATCCTCATTCTGCAACCCATTTTTCCCATACTTATAGGGCCAAAGCCCTTCAACATCTTTGGCTTTCATCAACTCTTGAGCTTTTTTCGTATTCCAACCGAGATATTCTCTGTCGATCATCACTTTGACTGGAGATGTCGGGGTGTCTGTTTGGAGGATGTGCCGATAAAATGCGAGATAGTTGTAAAGAAACGCTTTTTTTTCAGTAAATTCTTGAAGACCCTCACTAGCTTTTAGGTTTTCCGAGGTAATCCCTAAGCGGTATGCAAGTAATTCGGTTTTGAGTGTTTTCAGCGTAGACTTGTCGATAAACGGATTTCTTTCGATCCATTTTTTGATGATATAGGCAGGACGCCCCTTGTAGGCCGCTCGAGGGGTCTCTCTATCAGCTTGTCGCAGTTTTTTAACGAGCACATTCGCCACTGCTGTTTCTTGTTCAGCGCGGAATTTAGGTAGGAAACTGATTTTTACCCTTTCAAGCCATGTCGCCCTTCTAAGCTCACCTTTCTCGACAATCGCATGAGGATATTGATCAAGTTGGGTGGTAAATTTTATTAGGGACATCATATTAATACCTTTCCGTTAAATGCGAAACTGTACGGGAACTCCAAAGGGGTTTCCTGTGGGGCGCGAGGCCTCGACCTCATCTTTAATACGCGTAGCAAGGTACCAGGGGTGATTAGTCAGTGATTTGTTAGGATTCAATAAGTCCCAAATTGTGTCTATATAACGATCGCCTTTTGAGCCGATGCGTGCTCCAAAACAAGCGCAAGCAAAAATATTCATGAAAACGCCTGGAATGAAATACAAAATTTTTCCAATAATTGTAGGAACGTACTTAGAGATGCGATCGACTAGTCGAATCAATCGGACCGGAAGAAGAAGCTTATAGACAGAAGTTCTTGTATCAATTCTGATCCCGCAGTCTTCCGCAACCTGGTGCGCAAGGATCACACAGCTTTCATCGAACAGCCCAAAAGAAAGATTGGGCTGATTTTTTAACTGAATGATTTTATTCATCGCGCGATTAAAAGACGCTTCTGTGATTTCAAAATGTATCTTTGTGCGGTGTGTGCCGTCTGTGTGTTTTAAGGGAGGCTGGCCATTGTCGTTTTTTGGGTTTGGAGCCGCAGGCCACATACTGGAACAGTCAGGGGATTGTATCATCGCAACTTGTCTTCTTAAGGCCTGCCTTTTGATAAAACGTCCCGGTGGTCTGTATTTTCCAAATTCATAAATTTTCCCATCGGGAGCTGTCAATCGGAACCAAGAGTGGTCTCCTCCCGCTCGTGGCCCTTTGGAAGTCGAGTAAACGCAATACGAAAATAAATAGGTTGGAGTGCGGCCAATTTTTGCGCAGGGATGGGGCTTATGTATAAATGCGCGTGTTTCGGGATTGGTCCAAACGCAGAGGTCTTCATTCTGTAAGCCGGAATCCCCGTACTTCATGGGTCATTGCCCCAT
>CAZENM010000205.1:0-3358 GCA_964513575.1 uncultured bacterium
GGAAATTTTAATTTAATTCACCGGTTGTGGGATAACGTTTGGGGAAGCCGGTGGTTTAATTCAATTCGAATTATATCGAAGGCTTTGGAAGGCGAGCCAAATCCGATCAATTAGAGGTAGTAAAATACCTGGAGACATTTTGTGTTAATCCTTATAAACCTGATATTTATGAAAAAACGATTCTTCACAAAGTTGCTCCAACGGGTGCAATGAAAGTCGTAGAATATCTGGTTATTGAAAAAGGTTTAAAAGCAGATGCTTTGGATTGTATTAACGAATCTCCTTTACTACTTGTAATGAGAAAACTTTCTACTACAACAGAAGAAATAAATAAAAAAAATCTTCTTAGTGTGTTACGGTTCTTTGTACAACAAAATTATATAGACTATAACAAGATTGTGTCGGTAGATTATAAAAATGCGTCGTATTTGGCGTTTGGATTGATTTATAAATTAAATATTGAAATTCTTCAGTTGTTTTTTGAAAAGGGAGCTAGGTTAAAGAATGAAGATATAACGTACTTTTGTAGGAATTTTACAAGATATTTAGACGAAACTGCGGTAGCTTTCTTAGAAAGCAATAGTTTATTTATTTTTTCTGGCATAGGTGCAAACGAAAGAATGACAATGATTAAAGAACTCGTTGATTGTGGAAGTCAGAGTGATATCGAGCGGGCAAGGAGATTAGGGCTCGATTTAACGACCCCTCTCTCGGATGGACTTAGTCCTAAAGAGTTTGCAATAGGTAGGGGAAAAGAATTTTTTATTCCCTAGTGTAAGGGGTCAGGTCGGACAGTCGGACATTTGCTGTAGAATTCAGCTCGATAATATGTTTTAAAATCGTTTGCAATTATCGCTCGTCACAGTGGGCTTTAAAAATGGACGTCCTCCACTCTTGTTTTTTGTGTATTTTTTGGGCATTTTTATATCCCACTAATCTTGATAAAATACGGATCCAAAACATCTAATACAGAGCTAAGCCCTGAGCTCGATTTTTTCGGTCTTTCTCAAGCTTCGCGCCCCCTCTGGGGTGCGCCATAGCATGGTCTGAGATGTTTTAGCCCTCCGGGCTTAGTACTGTATTGAATAGTTATGATCCTTATTCTATCAAAATTCCTGGTTATAAAAATTAGTGGGATAATTTTTTTCAAAAAAAATCCAAGAAACGAGAGCTCTGGGATTGGGGCAATCTATTTATTGGAAGATAGCGTTTCATCAAAATACAGAAAACGATCCTTATTCTCTTGTTGATCTTTTTTTAGCGCGTCAGCGGAATCAAAAAGATGCAGTTCACACAGCAATTCAGGTCGAAAATATCCGCTGCCCTTTGTTAGTGGTTTCGGGTCAGGATGATAAAATTTGGCCTTCCTCATTATATGCTAAGCAAATTGCCGAAAGGCTCAATGAAAATGCGTCTACTATTGTTCGCAAATTTCTTGATTTTCCCCATGCCGGGCACGGGATTATTTCTCCTTATGACAAGCCCATTTACCATCCAGTAGGAAAGTTTTGGTGTGCGTTAGGAGGAACTCCTGAAGGGAATCAATTAGCGTATGAAAATGCGTGGCATGAGACATTTACCTTTTTGGATCTGATCAAAACAACCGTTGATGCCGCGTATCTGACACCCGTCCCAACAGAATAAATAAATCTCATTGTTCAATGTCAGGCCTGCAAAACTGCAAAACCTCCAAACGACAGATGTGTCCTTATCTCTTTTGCAGTTGTGCAGGCCTGACCCGTAGCATTTTAAGCTCTTCTGCTCTTTTGTTTCAAGAAATGGGAAGCGTGAAATACTGGTTAAAAAGTCTTCTTTGATTCTAGTTAAAAAACTACTTTATGATGCTAAATCAGCGAAATCCGTGTTTTTTATAACGATTTCGCTGGTTTTTGCACTCAAATCAGCGCTATCTATGTTTTAAAAAAGTTTGTTGATAAGGCTTCCTTTAGAGGCGAGAATGTTCTGTCGAAAATGAAAGTGTTAATGTTTAGTAGTTTTAGTTTTTGTGTAGTTAATTAGTTGTTTGTTATTTAATGTTGCTCTGTATTTATAAAGTATGTTATAATCTTGTAATAAATCTAAATGTAGGGGCGTGTATGCAACCTTTATCGGGAAGCTCTGGAGAGTCTTTTTTACGGAGAGATTCTGGGCCTGTAGTTCCAGACGAGAGACAAACATTTAATATTGATGTAAATCAAATCATTTCAAGTGGGGGATGTTCAAATGAAACAGACTTAGCACAGATGAGTGCCCAAATAACTACTTCTACGGATAAATTGATCACTAATGTGCCTAAAAGTTTAATTCCTGGCGTTGATGTTCCATTAGAAGAAGACGATGATTTGGGGATTGAGCTTGAGATCTGGATGAAAGAAAACACCATTCCTATTCCAGATGATGACCTCTTTGCTAAATTTAATATAATTGTTGTAAGAGATAGTTACGAAGATGAAGTTCCCATGCTCAATGGTATGCGTGAAAGCGAATGGAAAAAGATATCTGGTTGGATTTCATCCTTATTGAAAAAAGATGAGGTAGGGGGTATTAAGCTAGTCATGGATAGCGCTGACAAACAAGCGGTCATCGAAGCGCTTCAAATTCTTTGCACACGAAAAGTTGGTCGAGAAATTATTGAGGCAATTATTAATTCTACACAAGAGTGTGAAATCATTGGATCAAAAGAATTAGTCGATATGGCTTTAATGAGTACACATCATCCTGATGCTGGGGATTTTATAAATGAAGAAGTTAATTATAAAAGAATGCTTACTGGAGGGATCTCCAGCTTAGACTTTACCGCACTGAATCCTAAAAAATTTACGGCTTCGATAGTTTTTAATCCTATGATAAGAAGTCAGTATTTTGTTTACACGCCGCAAGGAAAGATCCTTGAAGAAGCGCCTTTTTTTGTGACATTGGCGCACGAGTTAATACATGTTAGACATTTGATGGTAGACGCTAAAGAGTATTTTTCTCTTTTAAAGCGTAAAGATGAAGTATTCGATGTTATTGAAGAAAAAAAGACAATAAGTGGTTGGATAGATGATCCTAAAAAGATAGAAACTGAACATGCGCCAACAATTCGAGATGTGGATGGCGAAGATTGGGATCAAACTATTTCGGTGAACGAGAATATTTGGGATCCACTCAGCGAGAATGGTCTTAGGAGTGTATTTAATATGAAACCCCGAACGGATCACTCTGGGGGAATAATTCTTGAAAATCCCGATTTGTCTTTAATATCACCGGACCTAGCCGAGTTTCCTTTTTTTGCTGCGGGCTCTTCTGGCCATCTTTATTTAATTTCACCGTTGCCTGGTAACCGTTTGGGAAGCCGGGTGTTTTATCGCAAATACAA
>CAZENM010000206.1:0-3265 GCA_964513575.1 uncultured bacterium
ACAACACATGCGGTGTTGTAATATTTGTGGCTTGTTTTTGAAAGAGCTCTGATAGCTCCGACCACCTCTAACTGAGAAAATTTATCAAAAATTTCATAAATCATTTCTATAGGCAAATCTGAAATATTCGTATTTGTGAGTGGTGGAGTGTCTTGATAGGGATCGTAGATGTCTGTTGACGACGATGCTGCTGATGAAGAGGATGTCATAATAAATCTCTTGTGAAAATTATAATTGCCTATATTCTATTGTATTAGTTGCCTTGTAGTATATACGTGTCTTATTTCGGCTGCTGAAACAGACAAAATCTGTGTTCCGTTGAATTCGAATATTTGTCATCACGATCAAGAAAAACTAAACTAAACTGTCATGCTGAAAAATCAAAACTTTTTTTCAGTTAATTAATTATATCATATTTATATTTTTAATTCAACGAATAATACCCAGATCTAACAAGTCAAATGTGACGCCTCTAGTCTAGCCTAATCATTTAGCAGAATGGACATTCGGGAAAAAACTAAGTTATAGGAACTGCCCAGGATTCACAATTCCGCGAATGCCTAAAGAGACTTCGCGGATTAGGTCTAGGATATTTAAATGGTTTATCGCCTGACCATTTAACCAAGGGTATACACCCCGCGTAGAACTCACCCCTATCGCAAGCACAAGCCCCACCGCAAAATCAATCGTCCTCGCGAAAATGACAGTAATCACACTAGCCAAATAGACTAATCTAGATCGGACCATAGAACCATTTAAGGAAAGCTTAAAAGCAGAACAGTACAAAGGTCTTGCCAAACACCAGGTCAAAACTCCAGTGTCAAGCTCTCCCGTCGATACTTTATCTACCCACTCAGATGCTAAAGGGCACCAATCATAATAAGTTTCTAAAACAGTAGAAAATTCACATTTTGCCGCAGAATTAATTTTGTGTAGCAACTTCAAATAGACCGTTGGCAGTATTTTTTTTATGGCGATCACCCTATCGGCTTTATCATTTATTCCGGTATTGATTCCAAGAGTTACCACAGAAAGAAAAGTTGCCGAGAAGCCAACCAGAACATCTTTTGCAACATCTGAGAAAGATAGATCTGCCGGGGCTGAAAGGGAATTGTCAATTTTCATATTTTGGAATCACTCTTTCTTAAATAAAATCGGTTTATACACAAATCAAAATATCTAAACAACCCTGCTTATTCTTGAAGAAATGGCTAAGTTCGAGTTACACTAGACAATCACCTCGAAAAGGAAAATATTTTATGAAAGAATTGAACCTGTTGAAAAAGACCGAAGAACTAGAGCTTATGTCAAAAGAATATGGATTCTATTGGGAGAATCTAACACAAATCATGGAACAGATTCGCAGCGAATGCGATGAGGTCGAAGAAGCCTATGGGCGCAACGACAGACCCCACCTGCAAGAAGAAATCGGGGACCTTATTCATGCAGCCCTAAGCTTAACAGTCTTTTGTGGAATGGATCCCTTTGAAACGCTGCAAAAATCTACATCTAAGTATGAAAATAGATTCCGAAAACTGCAAGAATTTGCTCAAAAAGATGGCCTGAAAAACCTGCGCGGAGCTTCTTTTAAAACTCTTATGGATTATTGGAATAAGGCAAAGGAAGCAACCTTAAAAAGTCCATCCTAGATTGATGTCTAAAGCATAGTTGTTCTCTGGTTGTTTTCCAAATAAATGTTGTTGAATGGGAACACTCACACCTAGCTGGAAAATCAACCTTTCATTTGAGATCCAAATAGAAGGGGTTGCATAGATAACATTCCCCCCGGAATTCCTATCCAAAGTACCGTTTAGCCTATTTTTTTCGATAAAGACACCATCGACCTCAAAAATTGCCGCAAAAATCCACCCCGGAGGACTCCACAAATTTCGACCGACGCCAGCTTGGTAATAGTATTGATTTCCGAACCGGGTCTTTCTGTAGGATGTTGTAAAAGTGATTCCAGGTGCGCAAAAATACAGCCAATCGACCCCTGTATATCCATATGTGAAGCCTAAAAACAGGCTAGGAGATCCAAACCCAGTTGGAGGCACATCCTGACTGGATCCTGTTGGAAACGCCACCTCTCCAACCACTGTCGCCTCCTTCGTCGAATATTTCGTAGATTTGTTATAAAACGCATACTCTAGCTGCACAAAGGCATCCTCAAGCCCCGAAGAGTGAAGATTCAACTGACGATTTCCCGGGGAAAACGGTAAATTTAAAAACAGAGAACTATTTTCAGTCATTCCGAACAAAAGACCGGGAATCACATCATTTCGATAGCTCTTGTGCTGTTTAATATGATCCGCATAGATATAGAACTGTGTTACGCCCTCTCCTATCACATTTTGGCCAAAACCTACAAATGAGGAGGGTTGCTGGGAGGTTGGAAGGGACAAATTCCCCTCTTTAACAGGTTCCTCTTGCTTATTTTTGCTCTCTGCTAAATCATCTGCGTTGATAAAGGATCCTATCGCCAGGAAACAAACGGAAAATATTAGGACTGAAATGGGTTTGCATTCCATGGTCTACCTTCGACTATTTTGTCCTTTTGATTTTTCTGGACATAAGTGCTATGTATACTCGGGCAAACTTAATTACGAAAGAAGTATTAACCATGAATTTTAGCTTATTACTCATCGCATTTTTATCATTTTCTCCGTTTTATTGCTTCGGAAACAGAGCCGCCGCCGAACTAAATTTAGAGGAAAAAGTGGGACAGCTTCTGATGGTTCATTTTCGCGGGGAAGAAGCTAATGAAAGCGCTAGATATTTAATACAAGACCTTCATATCGGAGCGATCATCTATTATAACTGGTCGAACGGCCTTACCTCTCCCGAGCAAGTCTGCTCCCTAAGCAAGGGTCTGCAATCTTTTGCCGGCGAAAATAGGTTGGCGATTCCACTATTAATCGCTGTCGACCAAGAGGGCGGGCCGGTTGTGAGACTAAAAGCTGGATTTACGCAACTCCCCGACAATCAAACTGTTGGACTAACCGAAAGCCCTAACGAGGCAAGAGTAATTGCCAAGACTATAGGGTTGGAGCTTAAACAGGTCGGCATCAACATGAATTTAGCACCTGTGGTAGACATTAACAGCAACCCTCTAAACCCGGTGATTGGAGTAAGGTCTTTTGGAAATGACCCCGAAGTGGTGGCCAATTTCGGGAAAAAAGCATTAGAGGGTAATAAAGACGCTCAAATGATTGCTGTATTAAAGCATTTTCCCGGACATGGTGATGTCAATGTGGATTCTCATGTT
>CAZENM010000207.1:0-3225 GCA_964513575.1 uncultured bacterium
CCTAAAAAATCTCGATCGAAATCAAATGGATTCTAATTTTTTCACAGCCTCTCTGTGCTCAAATACTTTCTTCCCAAATTCTATCAATACTTTTGTCTGAGATTCTTCCGGCACCCTCGAAGAGTGTGCCGGAAGAAGGGGGCTGAATGATGTTACGTTGTCGCTAGCTATGAATGTTTCAACACCTAGGGAGCTGGAATAAAGGATCAATCGTATGCTATATATTTACAGCCTCAGAGGAGGAAGCCTGTTGTGCATGGGCGTCGATCCAGTCAAACATTTCCTTTTGCATAGGATCCACAACACAACAATTATTTGAATTGTACTCCACTAGATGGTTACAGATCTCTGTATAAGTTTCTTTAAAAACCTCAACTTTTTCTTGATTGGTTGTTTTGACGTAATTCTTAAGGTTTTTTGGGGTTATTAATTCGATTAATCCATTCCTATTCATTAAATGGTTACTTAGATTAACGACTAGCTTGGTCCCCGGAAATTTCCATGTCATATTAATCTCTTCGAAAGGATATTTATCAATAACCAATTCATTTCTAGTAAGTTCGAAAATTCGCTCCGGTAAGGGGAAATAACGGCTATCCTTTGTTTTTTTATTTGAATTGGGTAAGCTGGCAATGAATCCATCTCTATCATTTCGCGGTCGTATTTTCCCATAACGGATAAATACAAGCCCCGATTCACCGATTTTAGCATCTCCCAGAATTGATACTTTTTCCTCTAACTTATCTAATTTGTGTTGTATGAGTAGGTCATTTAATCTGAGAGCGGTATTTCTCGCTTCTGAGTAGTTTCTTGTGTAGATAGTAATAAATTTACCTGATTGTGTTTTGGTGCTATTTAAGAAGGTTAAAAATTTTAAGTTACATGTTATTTTTGACGGGATTTTATAGTGGTAAAGAAATGGAACCACAATATTCGCTATTTTATTTGCATTTTTAACAGATGAGCTTACGTGGAATTTCCAACCACTTCCAGGTAAGCTATCCGCTCTTACAAGACTCACAAAACAATCCTGATAACCTTTAAAGAATTCTTCAAAGTTGTTATTTGCAAACAGATATGAGAGGGTTGAAAAAGATCGATAAAGGTCGTCTTGGTCGATTGCTTTATTTTTAAATTTAATTAATTTAGAAGGTTCTATGTACGTTCCATTTTTAATGTTCTGGATCAGATCGATATAAGTAGAATCTGTTTTTTGGGAATTTACATTCGTTTTAAGATAAACCTGGTCCTGAATTTTATGTGATTTTTTTTCGTGGGGTTTATCATTGATTTCTTTAAGCACCCAATCACTATTGTGAGGGAAAACATGTAGAATGAAAAATTTGATATCTTCTCCCGTTTCATAATTCGTAGTGTCTACTTCGATTTCTTTTAGGAACCCTCCTTGGGTATATTCCTTTACAACTGTCAAATAATAGTTCTCATTGTCCTGAAGTAAGTCGGGGTTATTGATGACAGCTTCTGGAGTCAGTAAATGTTTTAGAGGGGGAAGGGGTTCTATTATTGGATCAAGGCTTGTGGTGTCTATTGGTGTAATATTACTTGGGATTGACAAGGAAGGACGTGTAAGTAAAATCGCCAAAGCTACGCTGATATTGGCTCCGAATAAGCAACCAGCTGTTAAAAATATGGGGTTAGAACAAAACAAAACTCCCATCGCGAGACCTATGGCAGCCCCGGAAATTGCGGCCAAAGCTATTTTTGTGATTCGCGAGGTTTTATTTACTGTTGGTTGAACTCTATCTAAATTTGAATGGTTAGTTGTGGTTTTAATAGCGATAGATGTCATTTTATAATCCTATTTTGATTTAATTTTATTAATCAATATATTAGTGTTGTGGTTATTTGTCAATTGATATTAGGTGTTTAGTGTAGTTGTGTAAATCACCACTTAACCCTGTAAAGAAAGTTTTGCGCAGGAACTGCTAATAACGCACCTACAGGATAGATCCATAACGGTTTGTGTGCCTCAGAAAGATCTAAATAATCTGTTGGGTTTACGGGGGGGGGCCGCTATATCTAGTGGCTATGAAAAAGTCGGTGTTTCATAACTCCCCCCCATCGACCTGGTTTTATTCAGTCATAACCATTATGACCACACGAACTTACCGACTTTGCGAAAATTACAAAGGATTCATCAACCCATTTTTTTTGTCGCATTGGGTAATAAGCGCGATTACGAATCAGGGGGTTTTGGGATCGTCTTCGACAGGAACATTTCAATTAATCTATGCGGGATCTACTAACACCGAGAACAAGAGACATTCTGTAAATTGTTTTCATGCGATCATCAAGGGGGGAATTGTTGGACCCGAATACAGGTGAGACGCGGTGTTCACAATCCCAACGCGCTACTTTATCTAGTAGAAGCAGTGAGTTGTGAGTAAGAGGGACTGTTTGAATCATGGATGGCTGGCTGGGGTGCCGAATTTCAAATACAGGTTGTGTTTCGATGCATCCGATGCTGTAGATCATTGTGATTTCGCCATTCGAGGCCACATCCTTATGAAAATCAAATCCTGCCAGCGTGGAGCCATTCGTGCTTGTTGTGGTATAAGTGTTAAAGGTAAAATTCCAATTGGCGGATTTATCGTTATCTAACAATCTGACTTCCGGAATCTCTAAGACGCGAGTGATCAGCTCCGTTTTGATAAATTCCGGGATGTTATTGTTGCCGATAAAGTAAGTTAACCCATGGCCTTCGGCTCCATAATTTATAAAATGTTGAGCTTTAAGGGTGCGTTTGGTGTCATCCTCCGCATTAACAAGACGGAAATATTTTTTAGTATTCAAGTTATGTTGCTTGGAAAGATAGGTTTGACCTTCAACTGTTGGGGCATGTTCCAGATTTTGCAATATTTTTAAGTACAACCCGACAGCCTTGTCTTGCAGCACTTTGCTTTGGCTTTCATCGAGAAAATTCGGCAAATGTTTAAGTCCAGGAATGGCTGTCGATACGCTTCTGTGTTGAATCGTTTCTCTCGCGGAATAACGTGATAAATGTCTTAAAATGGAAAATGTCATTGATAATCCCTGTTAATTTTGAGGTGCCGTATTGGTTGTTGTGGCCTTATTATATTGGAATGATTGAATGTTTCGAGAATTATATTAATCTTTCCTGTTTTCTCGCTAAGGTTCCCTCTGAGGCTGTGAAAAAATAGAGATCCATTTTGCTTTCGCCGATCTTTTTTGTCTTTTCATTCA
>CAZENM010000208.1:0-3177 GCA_964513575.1 uncultured bacterium
AAACGAAGTGTTCGGTCACGATGGCCCTCGTGGCACATGCTTTAGCTTGTGTGGATCCTCCTGCCTAACGCCATCATTTCCCTTAATTGAATTTGGAATACGAATTGTTTGCCACACTGACCCTCCACAAGCTAAAGCCTGTGCTACGAATCCATTGAAACGTTTTTAATACGCATAATATTGCAACAATGATCCCTCACAGGCAAGAACCTGAGCTACGAACAAATGGCTAATATTTTAGAGATTTTGAAAATTCTTTGAAAACGACAATAGAGTTCGGGTTTTTGACGAGGGATGGTGGCATTAATTTCTTCTTTTGAATAACAATTTCTGTGTCTCGTGTCAAAATTCTGAGCAAATTCATGATCAGCGGCAAAAGGTTGGAAACAGGGCGCGGTGAAGTTGTCAGAATAGATAGCTCTCTCGATTGACGCATGTAATTTTCTACCGTCAAAAGGTTTGATCATTCCGTAGAGGGCAGCGAATTGTAAACCGATGATGGCCAGGGGAGTGACAACTATCTTCAACAAGTCTTTCGCGGCATTTGCTAACCCTGCTTTAAAAGCAGGTTTTATTCCCTGATTTCCTCCGGTTCGGAAATGCCAAAAGCTGATTAGTTTTAGGGTTTTCTCAACCACGTTGATCGTAGAGGCAATGGTGTGTAGGAATGGATTCACCATAAATAACTGAAGACATTTTTTTCTCAACAACATGGGCGATTCATTAAAATACTTTCTGTTGGTACTGAGGTCTATCAGGTATTTTGGTTCGCTTCGATGACGGTTGCAGCAATTCCATTTTTCACCGTTTACATCGGGCTCCCAGCGATTAAATATTTTAAAATCACTTAAAGTTAAACTCATATTCTTTCCACCGGAATCCCTTTAAAGCCGTTATTGTGAAGCTTGCTTGTTCACCGTAGTCTCAGGAGCCTGATATTTTTCAAGATATCCGGGGACTGCGCTATATTTTTCATAGGTCTTTTTCATCCGTTCAACGATGAAATGCATGAAAGGAACATGGCCATTCTTTGCTTCGAATCCTTCTTCTAAGACTTTGACGTACATCTTACCATCTTCACCGGTAATTTCTGGAGGTAGGTAGCCGTGTGTCAATAGAATCACTGATCCTATAGCCTTTCCCTCGCGCTTGTTAGCCTCGTGAGAAATGTGGATCCGTATAATGTCAAACCAGATGCGGCACGCTTTTTCAATCGGATGCATATCATTGCTGCTGATGATTTCTAGGGAGTTTTGCAATTCGAGCGGGACCTGTTTACCTGTTGGAAAGAAGTGATACCTGTTTTTTAACCATTTTACACCATCTATGGACCCTTTACTTTTTCCGGGACACTCTTTTCCCCATTCTTTGGCCAGATCTGGATTAATTTGATTTGCATTGATCAAACCACCCGTTTTTATATCACGAGAGAGTTCTGGTTTCTTTTTGAATCGAGTCATGAATGCTGTCAGAGCTGTTATTTTTATATCAGAAGCGGGAGGATTCTCACAAAAAGGATCGGAAATTTTTCTGAAAAGATCGGTTGTAAGCTCATCTTTGGGGCTGATGTTATAATTATCACATAACCTTCCTGAAATCAACGAAAAGCCCATGCCCTCGTTAATACTTAAATCTATTTTCCCCCAATTGATATTCCTTTTTCGGAATTCTCCGGGTGCTGAATTTGCAGACCGCGACAGCAAGCCGTTGACATGGATAATTTCATCTATAGTGAATGGAGTTTTCTTCTGGCGAAAAGCCGGATCTGAAAGATAAGTCACTTCAAGGTGGTCTAAACCATACACCCAATCCAGTTCTTCTTCTTTTTTAGTCAAAGCATCTTTATCTTTATAAATCCGACGCATCATTTCTTTTTGCGCGACAGTGATGTTTTTTGTCTGCGCTCTTATTTTTTCTAGGAATTGTTCCTCATAGTTATTACACACCTGCTGGTTACAGTTTTCGTAAACATACTTAGGGAACTTTACATAGCCTGCAGGGTGTTGAGGAATGGAACTGAAATCGATTTCTGTGTGAAAAGGAGTAAAGGAAGAGCTTGAAGTTGCACTCATAATATTCGCCTGTTTTAATTATTTAAAAATGTATTATGTCAAGAATTGTAATTAACTACAAGTAAAATTATTAATTAAAGCTTAGTTTCAGAAAGCTTTAGTTTCCAGTATTTTATCAGGGAGTGCTCATACCTCCCTAAATAAAGCCTCATTATTAACGGAGACAGGGGGGCGAAAAGGCACAAAGGAATTGCGGTATACCAACAGAAAACCATTTTACCATGGAAGTAACTTGGAATGGGTCTGTAGAAAACATCGAATTAGCAATTTTTTCACAGCCTCACTGCGATCTTAGATTCCCCCCCCAAGTCTTTAACTTTGGCTTCATCTAGCCAAAGAATCGATAGGGATGTGTTTTGGATAAGCACGTCCGCAATCGGAAATACCCTGTTTTCGCTGAAGTTCTGATTGTTTAAACGTAACTTTTGTAAAGAAAGATGCGCTCTTAACATATTTGGAAGGGACATAATGAATTCTTGTTCAACGGGGGGATATATTACCAACTTTGTGAGGTGAGAGCTTTTACTGATTGCATCAGCAAGGGTGGTGATGATCTTTGAAATATTTAGAGTGTTATTTAGAAATTCTGCGTCACTTCAGAAATAAGTCTCGTCTAAAGTAAAGAGTGGAAATATGAATTTGCAAGAGATTGGGTTAAGGCCACTGCGATGTCAGAGTCGCTAACTTGGGCTTTTTTAAAATCAGTGTACTGGAAATCATATGATCCGTTCGTGACGCAATTTTCAATTAGTACAAGACATTTTTGAACGCCTGTATGACAAGTAGTTGTAGAAGCCATTAGATCCTGGGTTTTTTAGGGAAATGGTATCGGAAGTTCCTCTAAGACAACTACAGAAACCTCTTGCGTTTGAATGATGAGTCCGAATTAAGTTTAAATAAAAGATTCGCTTTTGAGGCTGCGAAAACCACTCCGAACCCCATGATTTCTATCAAATATTGCAGAAATTACGCATTTGAATAGTTAGAAAAATGAAAAAAATAACACTCTACGAGCTGTCAAGGACACGATAATGAAAAAACTTTGAGAAGAGGGTTGTGAAATAAATCCCTCATTGTGTATCTTTGTCACTTCGAGCGAAACGCA
>CAZENM010000209.1:0-3134 GCA_964513575.1 uncultured bacterium
ATTCGGCAAAATTTATTTTTCGCTTTCATCTATAACATTGCCGGAGTCCCCATTGCCGCCGGAGTGTTATACCCTCTGACCGGTCTGACTCTAGATCCTATGCTGGCAGCCCTCGCGATGAGCCTTAGCTCATTCTCGGTGATTGTCAACTCTCTAAGAATTAAACTATAACAAAAGGAAATCCCCGTGAAATATCTTTATGAATTTATTGGAACCTTCTTCCTGGTTCTAACTGTTGGAATGACAGTCCTGAATCCCAATAGCGCTGGACTTTTAGCTCCCTTAGCAATTGGATCTGTTCTAGCGGTATTCGTCTATGCTGGCGGGCATCTCTCGGGCGGCCACTATAACCCCGCTGTTTCTCTTGCTGTGTTTATTAGAGGAAAACTTTCATCACGCAATCTAGGTCTTTACTGGGGCGCTCAAATTCTTGGAGGAATCTTAGCGGGACTGCTCGCGGTTTATCTTAAGGGAGCGCCCGGAGCTCCGCCGGTAACATTGGATGTCTCAAGAGCTCTGATTTCCGAATTTCTATTTACATTCGCCCTCTGCTTTGTCGTGCTAAACGTTGCGACGGCTAAAGAAACAAGCGGGAATTCTTACTTTGGCTTAGCCATCGGTTTCACAGTTCTAGTGGGTGCATACGCTGTTGGCCCCATTTCCGGCGCAGCTTTTAATCCCGCTGTCGCTGTTGGAGTATCGATCATGAATCTCAGCGTCTGGGAAAATCTATGGATCTTTTTAACAGGCAACATGCTTGGCGCCGTCGCCGCTGCTTTTGTCTTTAGAGCATCGCACGAACCAGAGAACGTCTAGTCGATTAACTGAAGCCATGATTGTAAGCGGTTTGTTATTAACGACAAACCGCTTATAATTATCATCTTCAGCGAGGCTGTGAAAAAATTAGAATGAATACTTTAAAAAGAAAAGGAAGTACGGGAATGTTTCCACTCCCATTCCAACCATTAAGGACAAAAAAAACTCCTAAGAGTTTTTCATTCTCTCAAGATTACGATGGTTTTCCTCCATCACTTTAGTGCTTTCCTCGATCAACTGAGCATTACGACGAATTTCATCCGTGCTTTGCTGCACAATCGCGGCATTCTGTAGAATTGTCTCTGTCGACATATTCACGTTATCATTCAGCTCTGTAAACTTAGAGCACCCTCCCAACATAAGAAGAGGGAATATTAATAAGTATTTCATCTTGCCCCCAAGGGTTAACTGCTTTGGCTTGCTTCATGCAATGTTTTATTGATCGCTTCCAGTTGACGTCGATTTTCTTCGATACCACGGTTTGCATCTTGGACAGCTTGGACATTTTCAGAAATTGCATAGGTGCTCATTTCAATCGCTTCGCGATTTCTCTGTAGAGCACTAATACTATCATCGATCATTGAACACCCAGGAAGAGTAAGTCCCATGAGTGAAAGGAGTAAATAGTGTTTTTTCATATAAACCTCGTTAAGCAAAAAATAAAAAAATAGACAGGGAGGCATAAACCCCCTGTCTAACAACAATTATCTTGTTGGGCAGCAAGTTTTTACGTCTTCACATTCATGCTTCCAATAGTATTTTGGTACATATTTGCAATGTTGGTCACAAACCCATTTCTTGCAAACTTTTTGATCTTCTACTTCGTAGCATTCAGTTTTGTATCTGCAGCAAGTTTCACAGTATTTTTCTGGAACCATTCTGCAACGTTCAACTTGATAGTACTCAGGTACTTTTCTATAGCATTTCTTTTTGCATGGAATGCACTCTTCAACACAACGTTTTGTTGTGTAGTGGCAAGGATCATAATGTACGTATAAACGATACGCGTCGTTAGTAGGTGTATCAGCACAAGGATGATCTGCTGGACACTCTTGTGGGCAGCAATTATTTTGAGCAGATAGGCCTTGTGAGATAAACAGACAACAAAACAGTGCGCCTAATTGAAGCAACTTGTTCATATATTTCTCCATGTTATAACAATGTTTCAAGAAGTTATTCATGAACTTATTTTCACCTATAAGTGAAGGACACTCACAGGGCATGAAAAGCTTCCTAAACTTCTTCATCTTCTTTTCCCGAATTTTTTTCAAATTAAAATTTTAATTTATTTTGTTATTAGGTAAATTCCGCTGTAAACAACTGGAGAATTTAACATGGAAAATAGACCGCAAGATAGTTTAGTAGGAAAAAACTCAGATAAATTTATTGGCTTCTTAAATAACACAGTGATTTACTGCGTTAAATTACTAGCCTTAGCGATGACGCTAACGATTTTTTGGTCTTTAGCCGATGTGTTTATCCATTTATACAAACAGTATGTCACATCCTTCCATACATTTTTCTCGACAGAAAGCTTATTTGCCGTCTTAGGGTCATTTTTAGCGGTATTGATTACCATTGAGATTTATATGAACATCATTTTCTACCTAAAGGAAGATGCTATTCACGTTCCATTAGTACTTGCAACAGCATTGACAGCGGTAGCTAGAAAGGTAATTATCCTTGATTATGCCACAACGGATTTTCAGTATATTTTAGCAATCTCCGCGGCTATTTTCTCCCTAGGAATTAGCTATTGGCTGATTACGAAAAAAAGTTAAAACCTTTTGACAAATCGATGACAGTAGGGTTCTCCCCCTTTTTTATCGTAGTAATGCTGATGATAGCCTTCGGCGGGATAAAACACTGTTGCCGGTGTTATCTCTGTTTGAACATCCAGCCCTAAACTCTTTAATTTTGCTACTGTTGACTGGAGTAATTCCCTCTGTCTAGGAGTGAAGTAATAAAAAGCCGAGCGATATTGCTTCCCTACATCTGGACCCTGACGATTGACTTGGGTAGGGTCATGGAGTTCAAAAAAGGCCTGCGCGATAGTTTGAAAACTTGTTACAGCAGGATCTATTATTATTTCCACAGCCTCGGCATGCCCTGTATTTCCTGTGCAGACCTCACTATAGGTAGGATTTGCAACCTCACCTCCCGTATAACCCGCAGTTGTTCTAACAACACCCTGCAAACTTTTTAGCAAATGCTCAACACCCCAGAAACATCCACCGGCCACTACAATTTTTTCATAGCCTTCGGCTGTAAAAGCAGGAAGAAACAACATCGAAATAGAATTCACACAATGTCTTGTA
>CAZENM010000210.1:0-3115 GCA_964513575.1 uncultured bacterium
GTCCTCTCATCATGGCAGTCGCCTTAAATATTCTAGGAATGCTACCCATTCTTTTGAGCAATGGCGTTGGTTCAGATGTTGCCAAACGCATTGCAGCTCCACTTTGGGGTGGATTGCTCTCACTTACCTTTCTCACGATTTGCGTTATTCCTGCTATTTATGTCATTTGGCGAAGCTTTCATTTAAAAAAGAACCCACCGACGGAATCAAATACTTAAGGAGATGATAGTGGAAGCGAAAAAAGTAAACTCATGGTGGAATCGATCTTCTGAAGATGTTTGCCGCAATCTAAACACCGATCTTCATAAAGGTTTATCCAATGAAGAAACAAAGAAGAGATTGCAAAAATTTGGTCCTAATCAACTACCCGAGAAAAAAAGGGTATCTCCTCTCACACTGCTTATCAATCAATTCTCTAGTTTTATTGTTTGGACTTTAATAGCTGCTGCCACTATCGCCGGTTTCTTAGGAGAATGGGTGGATGCCACAGCTATTGGTGTGATTGTCATTCTTAACGGAATCCTTGGATTTTTCCAAGAATTTCAAGCTGATAAATCGCTTGCTGCTTTGCGTAAGATGGCCACTCTATCTTCTAAAGTCATTCGAAACGGAGAATTGCAAACTATCCCTTCTGAAAAGATTGTTCCCGGAGATCTTGTATTAATTGAGGCAGGCGATCGAATCCCTGCGGATGGGAGAATCATTCAATCGATTGAGTTGTCAACACAGGAGGCGGCTTTAACAGGTGAATCCATGCCGATTCGCAAATTTGCTGAACTTTTAGAGAAACCTGACCTTGCAATTGGCGACAGGAAAAACATGGGATTTCTCGGAACAGTTGCTGTTAGTGGAAAAGCGTACATGATTGTCACAGAAACAGGGCTTCAAACAGAACTTGGCAAAATAGCTTCACTTTTACAGGAAGGGAAGGAAGAACAAACACCTCTTCAAATTCGCTTGGAAGAATTAGGTCATCGCTTAGTGTGGATTTGTTTAGGGATAGTGGCTCTAGTTTTTGTGTTAGGTTTCTTTAGAGGAAAACCTTTTATAGAAAATCTTCTTATCTCTGTTAGCCTGGCTGTTGCAGCAATTCCAGAAGGTCTTCCTGCTATTGTGACGATAGCATTATCTATTGGCGTACGTAAGATGGCTAGGCGCAATGCACTAGTTCGTAGGCTTCCCTCTGTTGAAACATTAGGCTGTACCACTGTCATTTGTACGGATAAAACAGGAACCCTAACTCAAAATGAGATGATGGTTAGAGCCGTTTGGGTGAATGGTTCATCTGTGAATGTTATTGGAGTAGGATATAACCCCGATGGCGACTTTAAAGTCAAAGATGTCAAAATTAATCCACAAGATAATCCAGAACTGATTATGGCCCTAAAAATTGGTGCTCTATGCAACAGTGCGGAGCTTCATCAAAATGCTGAAAAAGCATGGGGCATTGCTGGTGATCCAACTGAAGGAGCTCTTTTGACGGTAGCTGGAAAAGCTAAACTTTTTAAGCGAGATTTGGAGCAGAAAAACCCTATACTTGGTGAAATTCCTTTTGACTCAGAGAGGAAGAGAATGAGTATGGTGAGAAAAACCGAAGAAGGCCCGATGCTCTTTATTAAAGGGGCTACCGATATCATTCTGGCACATACTGAGTCTATTCTTCTTAATGGCAAGGTCGAACCCCTAACTGATGAACGTAAAAAAAATATTCTAGACGCGAATGCTCATCTTGCGAGCCAGGCGCTTCGTGTACTTGCTGTAGGTTATCGTCCTTTACTACAAGATTCAAAAATAAATTCATCGATAGAAGAAAAAATAATTTTGGTTGGACTAATCGCTATGATGGATCCTCCGAGACCTGAAGTCAAAAAATCTATCGAAACCTGCAGAAAAGCAGGAATAACAACAGTGATGATTACCGGGGATCATAAGGAAACAGCGGTTGCAGTAGCTAGGGAACTCAATTTGATGAAAGAAGGCGCTCTAGCTGTAACCGGCGCTGAACTTGAGCAAATGGACGATCAAAGTTTGACAGATAAGGTGCGGAATATCGCTATTTATGCACGCACCTCTGCTGCACATAAATTAAGAATTGTCCGAGCATGGAAATCCCAAGGTGAAATCGTCGCCATGACAGGAGATGGTGTAAATGATGCACCTGCTATCAAAGAGGCGGATATCGGTGTCGCAATGGGAATCACGGGAACTGACGTTACAAAAGAAGCGTCCGATATGGTGATTTTAGACGATAATTTTTCTTCTATTGTCAATGCTGTTGAGGAAGGACGAGGGATTTACGATAACATCATTAAGTTTGTCAATTACCTCATGTCATCAAATATTGCCGAACTTCTTGTGATTTTTATTGGAATGCTAGTGGGTTTTAGAGATCCATTAGGAAATCCTTTCGTTTCTCTTTCGGCCGTTCAGCTTCTTTGGTTAAATCTAGTCACAGATGGATTTCCTGCAATTGCATTGGGACTTGATCCTGTTGATCCAACAGCAATGAATCGTTTCCCTAGAAAATCTTCGGATTCTATTCTTCCTTTACGATTTGCTGTTCAATTATTTTTAACTGGTTTCGTGATTGCAATAGGAACCCTTGTAGCATGCCATTTTGGGTTACGCCAAAGCGCAGAACTCGCTCAAACAATGGCTTTTACAACCTTGGTTGTGTTGGAGCTCGTCAGAGTGCAGATGGTGCGGTCTCAATACCATATGAGTATTTTTTCAAACCCCTATATCATTTTGGCCTTGGCCAGTTCATTTTTTCTCCAATTGTTTGTTATTTACACTCCATTCCTACAAACAGTTTTCGGCACAGCACCACTTACATTTGCCGAATGGGGAGTGATTTTAACAGTGGCCATTGTAGTAGGGTTCATCAGCAGTTTAATTAATTACTTGTTCAAACAATCAAAACCACAAAAAATTTAATGGTGATATGGAACAGTTTGCAATCTTAGAATCTACTTTGCATCAGGAGGAACTTAAAAGACCTCTTAATCCAGAAGAGGTAAAGAAAATCGATGCTTATTGGAGAGCTGCAAACTATCTTTCTGTAGGGCAAATCTATTTGCTAGATAATCCGCTTCTTAAAAAGCCGCTCTCACTT
>CAZENM010000211.1:0-3107 GCA_964513575.1 uncultured bacterium
ACCCGTGAGTCGCTGCAGCCAATGAACAAAGACTTTGGGTGTTGTCCTTCTCGGGCTAGCCTGATGAATTCTTCTTCATTCTGCTTAAAGTAAACATCGCGGAATTGGTTATGCCCTTTAGCATAATCCAGGGTATGTCTTACACTTTCAGGCAATTCTTCCTGCTTGTCAGCGGCCAGCGATGAAAAAACAAATAAAAACAGCAGATAAAATTTCGTCATAGCAAAAACCCGTTGTTAAGATAATCTGACTTGAAATTACCGATTTCACATTCTTAAATCTAGTACTTTGTAAAGAAAGTTTTGACGGAAATTTTAATTTGAAAGCTCATGCGGTTGAGCGATCGCAAGTCGGTTAATGTTAGTCAATATTGATCGATTGCGATCCCTCAACCCTAGGGCTTTGAAATTAATATTTACGCGCAAAAGTTTCTATACTGAGTACAGTACTTTGTAAAGAAAGTTTTGACGGAAAGTTTCAGCAAATGATAATCCTATTGGCGAAAACTGAGCATTTCTGCTATTATATTCTCTATCTTTCAAGGAGAAGTATGCTTAAGCTTTATCGTGAAAACACAGAACTACCGAATCAAATTGCCAACCGGAGAACAGAATCCGATGGACACTTCACCCCCGCTGTACAGGGAAATAAAATCTATTTCATCAGCTTAGGCTGCCCAAGAAATCTTGTTGATAGCGAGGTAATGTTAGGAATTCTCCTTAAGGCTGGCTACGAAGCTGCTCCCGAAATGTCGACTGCGGATTTTATCGTCATCAATACTTGCGGGTTTCTTGAAGCCTCCAGAAATGAATCATTGGAAACGATCCACACATCGCTGCTAGGGAAAAAGGAATCTGCAAAAATCATCGTCACCGGCTGCATGGTCCAAACACACCGCGACATGGTAAAAGATGAATTTCCCCAAGTCGATTATCTTTTAGGGTCCGGCGATGTCGAAGGGATTTTAAAAGCTGTAGAATCCACTAGCCAGGGCGAGATCATCACGACTGCGCGTAGTTATTTAGAATCAGGAGAAGTCCCACGCCAACTTTCCACACCGAAACACTTCGCTTACTTAAAAATTGCTGAAGGATGTCGTAAGCGTTGCTCTTACTGTATTATTCCCGAGATCAAAGGACCGCTGAAAAGCAAACCGAAAGAACAAATTCTAAAAGAATTCAATCTTCTAGTGAATCAGGGCGTAAACGAAATCATCTTGATAGCCCAAGATTTAGGGGATTACGGCAGAGATATCGGCGGAAGAAAGTGCGAAGCGTTAATAGACCTTATTCAATCACTTCTAGCTGTTGACAAACCATTCTGGCTAAGATTGCTTTATCTATATCCCGATGAAATCACCGATGAATTGATTGCCTTGATGAAAAGCGACCCAAGGATCTGCCCTTATCTAGACATGCCCATTCAACATGTCAATGATAAAGTTCTTCGCGACATGCGCCGGACAACCTCCAAAGCGGACATCATTTCCACAATTGTGAAACTGCGAAAAGAAATCCCAAGCATCACCATCCGCACAAGTCTTATCGTAGGGTTTCCCGGAGAAACAGATTCCGACTTCGAAGAGCTCTGCGAGTTCATCCAAGAGTACCCGTTAGACAACATCGGTATTTTTAAATATTCCCGAGAAGAAAAATCACATTCTTATGACCTGCCCGACCAAATTTCAGATGAAATTAAGGAAGCCAGATATCATAAGCTGAATCAAATTCAACAAAAAACCTTAAGCAAGCTGAATAAAAAATGGCTTAACAAAACCCTTCCGGTTGTTGTGGAAGGGTACCATCCCGAGTCTAAGCTTCTAATGATTGGTAGACATGCGGGCCAATGCCCTGAAATTGACGGCCAAGTGATCATCAATGACACTCGCGGTGTCAATGCCTTTGGAAAAGTCTATAAGGTGAAAATCACCCAAACAGCGGAATACGACCTTATCGGATCGGTCTTGACTTAAAAAATCGGATCCCAAATAGTAAGGTGAACGTAAGAGGTTTCGCATGTTTAAATGGCTTAATTCCTATAATAAAGCTACGGCGCAAACAAAATATTTTATCTTAACCCTAGTGGCCTACGGGCTAGCTCTTTTATTAACGACGATTTACGTATACGCTAGAATCGACTTTGAAAGAAGCTACAAACCCGAAAAGGCCGCCGAAACCCCACAAAATAATTATGACAGTTCTCCATCCAGAATATTACAAAAATGATGAATTCCAAATCCGTTCGCAAAAGTTGCAAGAGCTTC
Organism: uncultured bacterium; assembly: GCA_964513575.1. Taxonomy (GTDB): domain Bacteria; phylum Chlamydiota; class Chlamydiia; order Chlamydiales; family Parachlamydiaceae; genus CAMFKA01. The sequence continues at coordinate 2,264 of CAZENM010000211.1, forward strand.
GCGATCTAGGCGTTGATCCTTATCCCCATAAATTTACTCCCGACGCTAAAGCGACAGAACTGGAAAAAACCTATCATGAACTACCAGTCGGTAGCAGCGATGACGCCGCTGAAGGGATCACTCAATCCGTTACTGTTGCAGGACGCCTAGTATTATTCCGCGCAATGGGAAAAAATGCCTTTGGACAGATTCAAGACTCGACAGGCAGAATTCAGGTAATGTTTAACCGCGAACTTACTCTTGTTGACGGATACATTCCAACCGGTGAAGACCCATTAACGGCGCTTAAACTTATTGAAAAAAAGATAGATCTAGGCGATATCATCGGGCTTGAAGGAAACCTGTTCCGCACTCAAAAAGGTGAGCTGACTGTTTATGTTAAAAAATGCACGATCCTCTGCAAAACCCTTCTTCCTCTCGCTGATAAACACGCTGGATTAGCTGACAAAGAAACCCGCTACCGCAAACGATGGCTTGATCTAATTTCCAATAAAGAAGTTTACGACACTTTTAAAATACGTTCTCGCCTAGTCAGGGAAATTCGCCAATACTTTTATGAACACCATTTTGATGAAGTTGAAAATCCTGTCATGGAAAGAACCTATGGCGGAGCCGAAGCAAAACCGTTCGTAACAAAACTCAACGCCCTGGACCAAGAAATGTTCATGCGCATTTCCTTAGAAATCCCCTTAAAAAAACTTATTGTTGGTGGGAGGGGTGCGTTATTTAAAATCGGTCTTGTTTTTCGTAATGAGGAAATGACCGGCATCAATAATCAAGAATTACCTTTATTGAAGCTTAATGCTTTTATTTGGACTTATACCGATTGATTGCGAATATAGGA
>CAZENM010000212.1:0-3049 GCA_964513575.1 uncultured bacterium
TTTTGAACAAAAATCAAACGGATTCTAATTTTTACACAGCCATTAAGCAAATTCCTGTTACAGATTTTCCATAAACAGTCCATATTCCATAATAAAGTTAGCCCACGCCTGAACTGGGCTGTCAAAAATCGCACGAAAATAAAGCCTGATTTTGAATCTATAAATCTTCCAATAAGTAAATTGCCCTGAGTCCGGAGGACGTCCGATTTTAGAGCCCATTGCGACGAGCGGCAGCGAGGAGCTGTGGGTCAGATTGAAGAAACCCAAGAGCCCGGAGGGCGACTGATGTGGTTCTCGATGACTCAATGAAGTTCTTTTTCAAATAACACAATAAAAAATTTATTTTTCTACAGCGAAAACATCGCCTTTTATTCGCCCATAAACCACATCAATCGCCCTCCGGGCTCTAGGGTTTTGTTCATTCTAACCCACAGCTCCTTACGTCGCAATGGGCTATAAAATCGGACGTCCTCCGGACTCAGGGCAATCCATTTCCCAGAAGACTTTTAGGCTCAAATATAGATCGTATTTTTTCACATTTTTTGGAGAGAGAAGTAGAAATGACTCCCCCCTTCTTTTAAACTAAACAGATCGCTATTAACGCATACAGCTACCTTTCGAGAATAGGTAATCAATTTGTAATGCGTCTATTTTTCATTGTATTAAATTCAAACTTATGCTAATCTCATTACTTATTTCACTACACAATGAGAATTTCGTCACTTTATGTAAATTAACCAGCGAAATTTAATAAACAAAAAATCATAAAAAGGTTATTTAAACATGAGTATTCCAGAATATACCGGTGGGAGTGGAACTGTTACATTTATTAATGGTAATTTAGAACGTGGATATGACAGGACTGATTTCGGAGTTCGATTATCCACTGGTTTCGGTAAATTATCACAATTTTGTTGTATGGATAGAGATAATCGCATGAAAAAAATCTGCGCAGTTGCTCTGACCGCCATTGCACTAACAGCTTTAATAACAGCACCACTTGCATTGAGTCTTGGAACATCTTATTTTTTAATCAAACTAGTTGCGCTTAACACCCTTCCTCTGGCTGTAGAAATATCTGCTATTGCTTGTTCTGGACTATTAACAATGGTTGGAACTTGGGTTTCTTCAGAACTGGTTTATGAACCTTTTAGGGACGAATATCACGATAGGAAACAAGAAAAAAAACTTATTCAAGCCTTAGGTGGAAAACAAGTTTTTGATCAGCTACCAACAGCCCAGCTCTACCTTGATAATGATAATGTTTCTCTGGAATGGTTGTCACCAACTAATCTAGAGAATCAACCTATTACAAAAGGTTTCGATACCCTTAATCGTCCTTTTGTTTCCTTTTGCCTTCAAACTAATGGTGGAACCCGGCACGTAGAGACACTTTATCATTCCTTTTTAGCCCGCCGATGGTATAACTGTTCTGATACAACTAACGGTGACCGCACTACAGCTTTTCTCTCTACACCCCTTCAAGAGGTAGTTTTTAATGCTCACGAAAGTTTTGAAAACAACTTAACCAGAATCCATACCTTGGTAAGTGGTCAAGAGGTTAATGGCTACACTTTTATCCCAGCCAACGCTCAAATCGATTAGTTTGGGAGAAACTTTGAAAGAGAATCCGTTTGATTTTGAACAAAAATCAAACGGATTCTAATTTTTACACAGCCATTAAGCAAATTCCCGTTCCAATTTTGCTGAAGCTGCGGGGCTCCTTCGAGTTGATAAACAGATATACATTTCAGGGGACTATAGTTATGCGTTACCTCTATCTACTTCCTTTTTTATTGAGTATTTTCGCCGGTGAAGGTCTTTTTGCCGACCGAACAACACGCCATTCTCAATATCACCGTATTTCTGAATATCTAAATACTTTGAGCGATCCCGAACTGACAACAATTCTTGAGCAAGGTACTTTTTTAAAGTCCGGAATATCCGGGACGACATTTAAAGTGGAAATTAACGGCATCCCACTATTCGTTAAGCAGATTCCTTTGAATGAGCTTGAGGGCAAACCTGAAAATATCCTGTCGACCAAGAATTTATACGGCTTACCTACCTACTATCAATATGGTGTAGGTTCTGCCGGTTTCAGCGTGTGGAGGGAGCTTTCGGCCCACTTAATGAGCGCCTCTTGGGTTCTTTCCGGTAAAAACGAAAACTTTCCTTTACTCTATCACTGGCGTATCGTTGAAAAATCTTATAGAAAAATTCCCATGGATGAATCGGAACTTGCCGAGGTGATAAACTATTGGGGTGGTTCTTCGGCGGTAGGAGAAAGACTTAGGGCGAATTATCACTCCTCGGCCTATGTCACGTTATTTATCGAATATATTCCACAGACCCTTAATAGCTGGCTTAACCAACAGTGGGAAGTTGGTGGAGATATCCTTGACGCCGCCATTGAAATGGTCGAACGGAACCTTAAAGAAACTGTTGATTTCATAAACGGTGAAGAAATGCTCCATTTTGATGCCCATTTCAGAAATATTTTAACGGATGGGAGAGATCTTTATTTTTCCGATTTTGGCCTTGCAACAAGTTCACAATTCACATTATCAGATGAAGAAAAACTTTTTTTCAAAGCCCATCAAAATTATGATCGATGCTACGTAAAAATGAAGTTAGTTAATTGGATCGTGTCCCATATATTTGGGAAAGACAACCTAGATGATATTCTACAGCAATATTCCAATGGCACTCCACCCGTCGGTATACCCGAGAGGGCAACACCTTTTCTTCTATCAATTGTTAAGCGAGACGCGGCTATTGCCCTTAAAATGAATCATTTTTTCCATACACTGATCCACGAAACCAAACAATTGCCCTACCCAGCAGACGAGATGGAATAAATTTTATGTAAGTAGAGCGCTCCCCCATTCATAAAATTGCAAAACAACCGGTATAGAGCTTAAGTAAAAATAGTCATGACTGCATAAATGCGAAAATATCACCTTTTATTCGCCCACAAACCACATCAATCGCCCTCCGGGCTCTGGGGTTCATTCCATCTAACCCCAAGCCCCTTACGTCGCAATGT
>CAZENM010000213.1:0-3036 GCA_964513575.1 uncultured bacterium
AATCGGGAAATACCCCTTCACACATTCCCATTAGGAAAACGATATCTTTTTCAAGTCCTTTCATAGTATGAACAGTGCTCAAGGTGAGTCCCGATGGATCATAATCATCTGCCACTTGCCCCAATGCTATCGCATTACGAAATGAAGATAGAGTGTCCCCTAATCCCTTCCGTCGGAAGGTAGTCCAGTACCTTCTGAAATCTTGCAATTCTTGAAGAGAGCGTTCAAGCTCCACATCCTCTTCTGGAATGGTTCCATTTAGGTCAAGAATGGCTTTGGTTAATTGGTCGCAAAGCTTCGGAATGTTCGGAACTTCTAAGTCCAATGCCTGGACGGCCTCAAGAAGATTTGCTTGCAAGCTGGGGAAGGGGATTGATGAATTTATTGCCCTAGAGGCTAATTCAGACAATAAATCGTCCTGCCCCCACTGAGCAGGGACATCGATCTTCAACGCTGAGCAGAGCTTCTTCCCATCCACCCAATCTTTAGGGTTTAAGCGAATCCGTATTGAAAGGTCTAGTCCTTTACCAAATAGCGATGCGGGCTCTGCTTGACGTTCCCCCTTCTTGAGCGAGAACGGGATTTTGGATTCAGTCAGAATGTTTTCTAATTTTTGAAAAACAAAACGGTTTCGAGCAATCACCACCATTTTGGCAAGTGATATTTCGCCCTCGATTTCAGTATCTGTTTTTCTCGCCATAAGCTCTTTTATTTTTTCGCATATGTAGTGCGCTTCATTTTCTTCATCCACACATTGGGTGATCTCGGATTTACCTTCCAATACGTAATCTGTTTCAACTTGGGAACCAGGCCTTAGTCTATTCGCAAGTCGGATAACCGATTTTGAACTGCGGTAATTTTCGCGAAGTATAAATTTGTCAGCCGAGAAATCATGCAAAAAATTAATACAAAGATAATCCGACGACGATCCATTGAATCCGTAAATCATCTGATTTGGATCACCCACCATCATTACACTTTTTATTTCATCGCCACATAAGGCCCTAACAAACTCATACTGAGCTTTGTTTAAGTCTTGTGCCTCATCAACGCAAATATGCTTATATTTAGCCCTATATATTTGTCCACACCATGGTTGTTCTATGAGGATTTTGTACGCATAAACAAGAATATCGTCAAAATCTATACCGCCACTCCTAAGCAATGCATCCTGATATTCTTGAAACAGGTTCCAGAATGATTCGTTGGAATGATACCGTTCTTTGATCTCATCTTCAGTTAGGAGCTCTCTTTTAATGATTGCAAATTGTTCGAGATAATTCTGTACAATTTTTTCACGATCTTTTCTGGCTTTTTCAGTGCCAATATTTAAATAGTCGTCCAGATCAAAACCACTATCTCTAAGGGATTGTAGAAATACGGTTTTGCGGTCTTGATCTCTCTCATAAATATGCAATTCAGATGGCAGACCTATAGTATGGCCATATTGGTTTAGAATTCGTTGAGCAACACCGTGAATTGTTGCGATCCAGCATCGCTCCCCGAGTTCGTCAAGATCTTCAAGGCGCGTTTGCATCTCTTCGGCAGCTTTGTTTGTAAATGTCAAAGCGATAACACCATCTTTACGGGTGCTTTCAATTATGTGCCGTACGCGTTCGGTCAAAACTCTTGTTTTCCCAGATCCGGCTGAAGCCAGAACCTGCATAGGAATTCCAATTTCAGCATGAACAATATTGGCTTGATTTGGTGATAGCGTGAACATATTACACCCACCCCTTAATGCAATCAAAACTGGCACGAATATTTGGCGGTACCAACTCATTAACCGTCTTGCCCCGTTTGTTTTCAGCTATTACTTCTGCTAAAAACCCAGAATACGATGCTTTCTCGTTTCGCATCATATCTACAAGATTTGTATTGCTTAATGCTTGTATTTTTTTATACTTAGCCTGTCTCCAGCGGATATTTGTTGATCCGTTTGTTTCATACAGAACCAGAGCATCTATCACCTCTTCACGTAGGCCATGCGCGATAAGTTCCGCCTCAAAATCATTCCCAAAATCAAGAAAGTGAATGCGGTACATGTCGGAGCCAAGCGGAAGCCCGGAGCTCTTTGAAAGCCTTCGCATCTGTGCCTCTACTTCAATTTTTGTTTGACGATCATTATCGCTTAAAATACAGGTTGGAATTCCGAAGCTATTTGAAACTTGGACAAAGGGGCTGTAGTTTTTACCGCCGACACTAATGCATGAAACACCCAGATTCCAAATCGTTTCCTTCATGTATATCCCAAACATAGCAGGCAATACCTGCTCTTCTGTGATGCCTTCGCATAACAATAGACATTTTGCGAACAGCAATTCACCTCTCTTTGCAATTACTTCGCGGGCAATGACTTTTTTGTCTTCTGGAGTCATCAAGCTAACAATGTTATACACGCTGACACCAGAGTGCGTCTTTACCAAAGATCTGATTTGATAGAGATCCGCCATAGCAGCCAAGAATGGAGAATGAGTGCTCATAATCAACTGGCCGTTGATGTCCGATAATTGTCCAAAGAGTGTCTTCTGTGCGTTTGGATGGAGATGAGCTTCTGGCTCCTCAGCCGCCAAAATCGGGAATAGAGGCTTGGATTCTGCAGCATGCCGCTCTCTCAAAATATCAATAAACGCCTTCACTGTTAACATTGAAGCCCAACTTCTAGTTCCCATACCATGGTATTCCATAGAAAACGAATTTTCGTCAGTTTCTCCGAAATTGATTGAGAAATTTTTTGACAAATCTCTTAGTTTTTTGGGAAATGGGGTAACCTCTGTACCACCAGGAGCGCCGATGGATTTATTCATTTTATCTAAATGTAGTTTTAAACTTTTTAGTTCTTTACTTTTCCCCACAGCCTCATCATTTATTTCTTTTATTGATTTTTCGATTTCAATGATATCACTCTTGTCATATTCAACACTTGAAAGTATTCTTCCCATAAATGAGGATCTATCCCGCAAATCATGATGAATATCCCGTTGGGCTTCCATAGGAATAAATGGCAATCCAGCGAATCGATTTAGTAGTTTGGTT
>CAZENM010000214.1:0-3017 GCA_964513575.1 uncultured bacterium
GAACCTCCGCATGGCGGTACCAAAAACCGCTGCCTTACCGCTTGGCGACACCCCATTAATCTTGATGCTTTCCTTAGTGTTAGCTTTGGATACGCACCGTAAGTTAAGCAGTAAATCTAACTTTTTTCCCTTTTTTTCCGCAAGCATTTTTTAAAATTCCTCCAACTTTTTATCTCAGCCGCCCACAAAAGACAACTAGCGAATGGGATATAGAGTTTTCGTCTCCGCTTGTGTCCACCTCTTAAGCACTATGGGGCAGTGAAAAAATTAACATCCGTTTGATTTTGATCGATAGCAAACGAATGTTAATTTTTTTTCACAGCCTCTTTCTAGAGGTGATTCCGTAATTAAAATCCAGGGTATTTTAATTACGGAATCATCTCTCTAGGCCAAGGTCAAAGGGTTGCGGCCGAGAAAATAAAAATTGATTATCCATTCATGAAGTGTCTATTTTGCTAGTAGACCGAATAATCTGAAAATGTATACTTCTAGATGGGAGTGGACATCCCCATTAGAAGGATATCATTACTATGTACATTGTTCACATTGCATCTGAATTAGCGCCGGTAGCGAAGGTTGGAGGATTAGGGGATGTTACCCTAGGTCTCTGCAGAGAGCTCGCCTGGAAAAAACACGACGTCGACTTAATTATCCCCAAGTATGACTGTATGGATAGCGATCTCATCCGTGATTTAGCAGTAGATACACCGGATCTGATGTCTTATTATGAAGGAAATTGGTACTCAAATACCGTCTGGATTGGATGGGTTGAGAACATGAAAGTGTATTTTATCGAACCGCACCATCCCGGTTATTTCTTTAATCGAGGCTGTTTTTATGGTTGCGATGACGATATCGACCGCTATGCTTACTTCTCCCGTGTGGCTCTAGAATTTCTTAAGCAAAAGCAGCTTCAACCCGACATTATCCACTTACACGACTGGCAAACTGCTGTTGTAGCGCCCTTATATAAAGAAATCTTTTCCAAAGAAGGGTTTAGCAACGCAAAGATCGTCTTCACTATTCACAACATTGAATATCAGGGAAAGTGCGCGCCATTTAACCTTGATAGAATCGGCCTGAACGGAACTGACATGTTGAATCCCGCAAAAATGCAGGATAGTTACTCCCCTGACACCATCAATCTCATGAAAGGTGCTATTGTTTATTCGGATTATGTAACCACCGTCTCCCCTAACTACGCGAAAGAGGTTTTAACACCGATCGGCGGCAGGGGTTTGGATCCGATCCTTCAAAAATATCAAGATAAATTTTGCGGAATTTTGAATGGGATCGACTATTCTTATTGGAATCCCGAAACTGACCACTACCTTCCGGCTCATTTTTCGAGCAGAGAAATTCCGGCGAATAAAAAGGATCGCAACACGCTAGACAAAAAATCCTTTATCAAAAAGCTTCTTCGGGAAGAGCTCGGTTTGGACGAAACTCACAGTCCAATCGTGGGTTGTGTGACTCGGCTTGTTCCTCAAAAGGGATTGGATTTGATCAAACATACGATCGAATACACCCTTGAAAATAATGGGCAGTTTGTTTTGCTTGGCTCTACGCCAATTGCCAGCATTAACGCGGAGTTTCACGCTTTGCAAAAAAAGTATGCTGAAAATGGAAAAGTGCATTTCACACTTCATAGTGATGAAAAGCAAGCTCATACTATTTTTGCGGCCTCTGATATGTTTATTGTTCCCTCCCTATTTGAGCCGTGCGGCTTGACGCAGATGATTTCCCTAAAATACGGCTCGATTCCCATCGTACGTAAGACAGGAGGACTAGCGGACACAATTGTGGATGTGGATTACTCGCTAAAGCCTTTGGAAGAAACCAATGGCTATATCTTCGAACACCCTGACAAATCAGGGATTGATTCGGCCCTAAATCGCGCTTTTGATTGTTGGTTTCACAATCCCGCGAAATGGAGGCAATTAATGATTAACGGAATGAATATCGATTTTAGTTGGACCATCCCGGCTGAGAAATATATTGAAGTCTACATAAAACTTCGAGGTTGACATTGTTTATTGCGAATTATATTACTCTCTCACGACTTATTTTAGGCCCATTATTTCTCATGTTTTATTGGGGTTATGAAAGCCTTCACATCTCTTTTGCAACAGTCCCTTATATTCTTTTGGGGTTACTCTTCTTTTCAGAGCTGACAGATCTTATCGACGGCTTTTTAGCGCGCAGGTACCAACAGGTCACGGACTTGGGAAAAATTCTGGATCCTATGGCAGATAGCGTTTATCGGATTTCGGTATTTTTAACGTTCACCCTTCCACCGGTCAATCTTCCTATATGGATCATTTTTCTAATGTTCTACCGAGAATCTATTATTAGCGCTCTACGAACCGTTTGCGCTCTTAAGGGTTTTGCGCTGGCCGCAAGATCCAGTGGTAAAATTAAGGCGATTATCCAAGGGTTGGTCTCGCTGACAATCTTGATTTTGCTAGCCCTCTACACAGCGCAGAAAATCTCTTTAGAAGCGCTGCAATCCTATAGTTTTTATTGCGCGTTGGCCGCTGCCATTTATACCGTCTTTTCGGGGCTTGATTACATCTACTCGAACAGAAATTATATTTTTAGAATGCTTCAAACAAACAACAGCACCGGATAAGATTAAATGGATGCACCTTTCCCAAAAATCCTCGGAATCGGCACACCTATTTTGGATATTATCCTCTATGTCTCCCCTCAATTTTTAAAAGAAGTCCCCGGCGAGCATGGCGGCGCAGTTGCTATAGAACATGACGACATACACCAGCTGATTGCCAAAAGCAATCAGACACCTCTGTATGTTGCTGGTGGAAGCTGTGGAAACACTCTTCGAGGCCTCTGCCAGCTTGGACATTCCTGCAGCATGATCGGAGCGATCGGTAATGATGAAGAAGGAGCCATCTTTTTGGAAAGCTTTTCCACACTCCCCTTCACCCCTTTATTTTTCCAATCGGAGCACAACACCTCGCACGTGCTATTGATTGTGACTCCCGATGGGGAACGGA
>CAZENM010000215.1:0-2985 GCA_964513575.1 uncultured bacterium
AGACGATTCCGAAAAGAACCGCCGCAAATACACTGCCTCCGAAAGAAACCGCCAAGGAGGTTACCACAATCACCCCTACTGCTGGAAAAATGCCTGCAATAAATCCCAATATTATGGTTTCGAACAAATCGGCAATATTCATTTATCCTACCAACACTCAATTTTATCAAACTTTTTTTCACCACACCGAATACAATACTCATCTCCTTCTTTTAAATAAGTTCCACATTGGCGACATTGCCCCATGGCCCTGACTCTTTTCACTTTATGAACTTCCATGATAGGCGGTTGATATTGAAGCTGTGGATTGTTCGGAGTATAATTTTGAGGTGGATATTGAACGTAATAATTCGTGGGAGGCAATTGATGTCCTATCCTTGGTTTTCTGTTGATCATTACTATGATCACAATGATGATGATCCCAACCACTGCCAGAATCATAAGAATAAATATTATTCCATTGGGGGAATTAAACATATTACCAAAGTTGTTTAGATTACCAATCATTTTCGCATCAATGGTTATTGTAACCGTAACAGTTGAATCACCATTTGATGAACTTGTATCTAATCTTCCAGTGTTATCCACGATTATGCAATATGCGTCCTTTGGAACATCCTTTGAAATCGAGAATGATTTTGTATTCATCATCGATGCTTCGGAACTATATGAGAATGGCTTTAAAGTTCCAAAATTTTCTGATCCGGCCAGGTCGGTGAGAATTACATTGATGTAATCGCTTGATGTGATTGAATAGCTCAGAGTACAATCGTAATTGAGGTCAAAGTAATTGACCCAATACTGTCCGGGGGCTATTGTTCGTGTCTGAGTATAGGGAAGATGTATCGCATCCACAGGCGTTGATATTGCCAACAATGAAAATATTATTAAAAAAATTAAAAAACGTTTCATTCTTTTCCTTCCCCCAGATTTTAATAGCTCCAATTATTTCGAATCGATCAAGCAAAATCCTTTGATGCATCCCTGACATTTATCACGTAGATCTATTATGGAATCCCATTCATTCATACATTTGATTGGGATTCTAATATAATCCCATTTCACTTCCTCGTTACTTAACAGCTTATCTCTAACATGCTTTGGAAGATTTTTCTCCACTCGTGAAAGTGGAACGAGATATGCTGTTGATCCATAGATTTCATTTTCATTTTTCTTCTTGATGAATGCAATCCATGTGCTCATTCGCATTCGACTTTCCAAGGCCTTCATCTTTAAAAAATCATAAAAGTCCACTGAGAAAGCCTCTTCTCCGGATAGAACGCCATTAACTCCTGCTGATATTGCTGGCCTTACCTTAACATCGACAAACAAAGAAGTAAGATCTGGTATATTAATCAAGAAATCAGGACGTTTCTGGCCTGTCTGCCTCATTTTATCAGAAAATTCTTCTCCCCTCTCTTGCCTTATATGGAGATGCTCACAACCAAAATTGTTGCAAATCGCAATGAAAGCATTTTCCCCCAAATTTCCACGAACGATATTTTCCCCCATATCGGAATATTGATGACCTGGTGATATAACATTATGTAAACAATCTTGAAATCAAAAATTTCTAGAAGATTGATGTGTTACATTTTTTCCTAAAAAGGAAATTTTCGAGGTTGGCCAGGAAAAAAGTGGACAGCGTGGGATTGCTGACCTTCAAATTGACTGGCAAGAGTATGAAAATTTCCTAAAGTGGAAAACTTTTTCGGAAAACATTTCTCGATAATTTTGGCAGGGGGAGTTTGAAAAATTGTTGAAACCCTTTCTATTCTCTTTCTTTTTCTTCTTTCAAAATAATAGGAAATATCTGTTCATCTGTGAAAATGTAAATGGCCAGTATCATTGAACAGATTTCTAAATAATCTGTTCATAATCTGTTAATCTGTTCAATATTAGACGTGTTTAAAAAAAAGAGAGGGAGTGATTTAAGCGCTTATAGATAATTAATCTATCATCAACCCTCAGTCATATTTTTTTCAGTAGATCCAGCGGATTCCATCGTGATTAGTTTGTCCATTTCAAACAGTCCTCTCAATGAATCATTGAGATACTTTTGAACGGTATTTTTCTGTTCCACATCATCGATCACATCACGGAGAGTAAGCTGGATTCTCATCGAACCATCATCATCACATTCAGCAATGATTACCCAGCGTGGCTCCGGTGATTTATAATATGGATCGTTCAAAAATGTAAGGTCCTTTTTCAACTTCTTCTTTTCCCGATTCAATTGGTCCCGAACTTCCATGAAAGCGGTGGCGCTTTCATCGTTGTTCATTTGCGCCGCCCTTGCCTTAATTACATTGCCAAAGTCCTTTCCAATAGCTACCTGGCTATCGACCAGCTGCTTATCTATCTCTGACAGGCGTTTCAATATCTCCTTTCTCTGCCAATCAATTTTCAAGTACATTACGAGCACACCTTCTTGCTTTCAAAGAGCTTTCGCATGGCTTCGACGGCCCCCAGATATATTTTCTGGCAATCATTGTAAAACGGGTCTTGAAGCTCGCTCGGGATATCCAAGATGAGCCTGATCGCAAAAGTTTCCTCTTCTACCTGGATTGTGAGATAGATCGAGTTTGACATACCCGTTGCATATTCGACTTTGATTTCCTGTCCCTGCATCTTCATACATACCCTCCTTTGGGCAATAATAGATAGATATTATCTATATATTATAGTATTCATGCGTTTCATGGAAAATAATATTATTCTATACGTCTATTACCTATGTATTATGTCATTCCCCGATAAGGAAAAATATCAAACAAAGTTGGTTCGAGTATCCTTTCTCGCTCCCCCTCGGGTTGTAAAAGCACTCGATGATATCGAGGAAATGGGAGAGTATCGTAACAGATCCGACATTATCAACGATGCACTACGCCAATTTATCAAAGGGCGAGGCATGATCATCGAATCATCAGCTGCGGATTCATCTCCGTCGACCGACACTCCCAAAAGAAGCATAAAAAAGTGAAA
>CAZENM010000216.1:0-2977 GCA_964513575.1 uncultured bacterium
CAGAGATGGGGCAGTTATTTTGCTGGCCACAACCTACAATGCCGATCGCCTCGGTCAAATTTATGAAGATGGAATAGTCCCCGATGTCACCGTCTCTGAAGAGGGACATCTTGTTTTAGACACCGCTGTAAAGTGGCTGGAATCGACAGGCACGTTTAACAACATTTAAAGTCAAAAAGGGTCAAGCCTCACACTTCCTGGTTTATTCCAAACAGAAAGTGTGAGGTTTGACCCCTTTATTAACTGATCTTATGCTGCAGGCGAATGGTCTTATTAAATCGAAACAGCCTTAAATTAAAATGATTATGAAAAAGAACTTTCAATGAACTTTCCACTATTTTCAAGATTTATCATGTGCTTTTTATTCACATTTTCACGCATTGGCACTGTTTTGGCAGAGGAAAATTTCATTCTCATGAATGGATTAACTGATGAAGTAATCTTAAAATTAGGTCCCCGCATTGATGAACGAATTAGTCCATGCTCTACCTTTAAAATCACTTTAAGTTTAATGGGATACGATGCAGGAATTTTAACAGATGGGGAGACCCCAACTTGGGATTTTCATGAAGGATATGATGATTGGCTTGCATCCTGGAGAGCACCACAGACCCCGAAGTCTTGGATGCTGTATTCTTGCGTGTGGTATTCCAAAATTTTGAGCTTGCAATTAGGGGTGGAAAGAATTCAAAACTATCTGTCTTCTATGGAATATGGAAATGAAGATCTGTTAGGAGGCTTGGTAGAACAAGGCTCAACAGATGTTGCTTGGATCAATTCTTCTTTAACAATTTCTCCGCAGGAACAGGTAGATTTCGTCCAGAAAATGATTCTCGGAAAGCTTCCTATTACGTCTAGCGCTATTCAAATGACTAAAACGCTACTATTTAATGAGGAATTATCGGGAGGGTGGAAATTATTTGGAAAAACAGGTTGGAGTGGTTCAGATATTGCAAAGGATGGAATATCTTTAGAGCATGGATGGTTTGTGGGATGGATTGAAAAGGGTGAGGGCTTTTTTCCCTTTGCTTATCTCATCCGTGAACGGAAAATCAACCTAGACCAAAGAATTCCAAGAGTTAAGCAATTATTACTAGAATCTAATGTAATAGCAGATGTTGATAGAAATTAATTATGCTGTAAAGGGGTCAAGCCTCACACTTCCTATTCTGCTTGAAATAGGAAATGTGAGGCTTGACCCCTTTATTTTCTCAGAAAATAAACCTAAAATTGTACAAAGTGAGATTAGGTGCTCTGCTTGTGCAAAATCAAGACTCCAGTATTAGACTCGTGAACTTCACATTTCCAAGTGGGGAAATGATTTTTAATATGTTTCCGAAGTTTGTCTCTAAACACAAAGCGATTCCCGTCTTTTAGCGATCCTTTTCCCGGAATAAGAGCAAAAACATTCGGTATTTCTAGTTGTGGATTTCCCAAAATCTGACCTATAGTGATACAGCCTGCTCCATGCGAATAAGAGTGCAGATCGAGCATCTCCAATCCATTTTGAGTTTTCCAGCATTCCTTAAAATTCATCTCTTCATAAATTTTTACGGCTTCATCCATTCTGTCCGCATTAAACAGAACATCAATAACGCTCATATGAGTACACCTATTGGCTATATTCAGATTCTTAGCGCTTTGATAGATCTCGAGCGCTAGATCGGCCTTTTGCCCCACTCCGGCTGCTTTAATATACGTATTATATAAGACGTCATCTGAATAACCCTGCGATTTAGCTTCATCAAATAATTGAGTAGCAAGATCCAATTGACCGTTAATTCCGGCTGCATAAATGATGCTGTTATTTAACTTTTTATCTTTTAAACCGAGTTTCATGGCTTCATTGAATACATCCAGCGCTTCGCCAAATTTCTTATTTTTTCCAAGTGCGTCGATATAAATCGTATAATGCACAACATCCGCTAACCCTTTTTCTTTCGTCGATAGAAAAACTTTCGAAACTTCTTCCATTTCTCCGGATTTAGAAGCTACGTCCATATAGTTAGCAATAACGAATTCATTTAGTTGACCGTGCGCCTGAGCACAGTTAAAAGCCGATTTAGCAAATCTAAACTGATCATTTTTTCTTGCTGCGTACATATAATGAGAAATCAATATTGAATTTACTAAATCTTGTTCTACCGCATCGATATAGGCTTGGTGAGCATCTTCAAATCGAAGATTTTTACCCATTGCTTCGATAAAACATGCATAGGTGATGACATCGGCAAATCCCTTTTTCACAGCTGCATGAAATGTCGAATAGACATTGCGATATTGTTTGTTTTGGGCCGCTGCAGCGATAAAAGCATTATATGTGAGTGTATTCGCAAAAGACTGACACTCATAAAAAGCATTTTTTGCATGTGCAAATTCTCCATTTTTCCCCGCAATATCAATAAAAGAAGTAAACGTCACAACATCAGCGATTTTTAGTTCTTTTGCTTTCTGGAATAATTCTAGAGCGAGTTTAAAATTCCCTGCTTTTCCTGACATGTTGATTAAAGTGTTGTACGGGATCACATCGGAAAGGAATTTATCTTTTGCGCAATTAAAAACCAGCAAAGCCTCATCAAATCTGTCGTATTTTCCACAAACTTCGATATAATTGTTGTAGAGGATAATGTTAGTCATTTCTTTCTTTTCGGCTTCCAGGAAAGCTTCTCTTGCTGCCTCATACAACCCATTTTTACCTGCAGCCCCAATAAAAGTCGCATAGGTTACTACATCCGCATATCCTAATTGCTTTGCTTCGATAAACGCTTCGAGCGCTAATTGGTACTCACCCGCATTTCCGGCAGCATCTATGTAAATATTGTAGGTTATAGCATTGGAGAATTGAAGTTTTTTACATTCGGCAAAAACTCTGTCCAAAGTTGCAAAGTCATTCATCAGTTTGGCTTGGTTTAAAAAACACACCACATTTTGAACAGTTTTAAATTCCTGAGGTAAACAATCAAACAACTCAGATTTT
>CAZENM010000217.1:0-2951 GCA_964513575.1 uncultured bacterium
ATACCAGTGGCTGTTAATGACACAGGAACGACTTTTGCTAACACTGTCCTTGTCAGTCCCACTAGTGTTTTGGCTAACGACCTTGGCACGACCCTTACTGTTGACACCTATACCGCTGCTTCGATCGCCGGTGGGACTGTGTCAATGAATCCTGCGGGGATCTATACTTACACGCCGCCCTTAAACTTTTCAGGCTCGGATTTTTTTACCTATACCATTATTGGAAAAGATAGTATCGCTTCGGACCCCCTTCATCCCGCTAGAGTCACGATTACTGTCCTTCCTATTGCCCATGACAGCGTTGGATTCACACCCGAGAACACCTCTTTTAACGGAAATGTCACTTTTATTGGATCAGGAGTCTTTGTGGCTTCCTGGGATAATCCATCGGCCCAAGGAGGGACGGTCAATTTCACGAATCTCTTAACGGGGACATTTGTTTACACTCCCCCTGTGGGTTTTATTGGTACAGACAGCTTCACGTACACGGCCCAAGACAGCACAGGAAATACGGCAATCGGCACAGTCACTATACAGGTGGGTCAAAACCTGGGTCCAACAAATTTTGTTGGGGTTCTTACGAAATGTGTTTTTTTGAAAAAAACTGAATATACCTTAAGGGCAACATGGAGTCCGTCGGTGTCCCTTGGAATTGTTAGCTATCGTATTTATTTAGCGGGGACATTCGTTGCAACAGTACCTGCAAATGGTCCATTGGTATACAAGACATGCTTATCCTCTAAACGACAGGCGGGACTGTATACGATCACATCGGTGGACTCCTTTGGCTCTCAAAGCGCGCATGTTCCGATTGTGATTGTAAACTAAGAAATTGATGCAGGATTGGCTGAAGAACCCTCGTTATTTTAACTAATTCTGCATTTGCTGTTATTAAGGATGTGGTGTTATGGCTAGAATTGTTATCCAACCTCTGGAAGGGCCGTAATACCAAAAAATACGATAGGCTCCAGGTGTTTTATTTTCGGCATAAGCTTCAAAAACCTCTTCCCCGTTAGTGCCTTTAAGACTGTCGTATTTATGAGTGCACAGCGACTTATGCCTAATATTAACCTCCATTAACCCCAAAGCCTTCCGCACAGCCTTTAATTCAGGTAATTTGTCGGGCGACTGTTCAAGTTCGTCCATCTGAAGGTCTGCCGAAACGGTATATTTAAGTTTAAATTTCATCGTCAGCGAATTCTGCGTAAGATTGGCGCTCTTTCAATTTGCCCTCTTTAGCTTCTTTGATACCTTTTTTAACAGCCTTCAAAGCTTTAGGGTTTTCATAGAGCCAAGTTTCATAGGCAGGAATCTCAACCATTGGCTCTAAGATAATTTTACTTCCATCTTTGTAAGCATTAACAGCATGAATATTCCCTTCAGGAAGAAATTTGCTAAGATTTACACGCTTTCTCGTATCAATCTGTAATCTGGTCATACTCCTCACCACCCTTTAGTTTCAGTATAGCATATGTGCATAATTTGTTCAATATACAATTGCAACAATGCAACAATGCAACAATGCAACATTGCAACAATGCAACATTACAACAATGCAACATTATTTTAGAGTTGCAATGGTCTCTAGATGGGTGGTCTGGGGAAACATATCATACCCCTGTATGGTGTCTAGGGAATACCCTGACTGGACAAGAACCTTGATATCCCTTGCCAAAGTTGTGGGCATGCAGGAAATGATTAACAGTGGTTTTTTTGACTCGGCAAGCAGTTGGACAACAGAACGATCCATCCCTTCTCGCGGAGGGTTTGTAATGATCAGGTCGAATTGTTTAAGAGAATTGGTTTTCAAATATTTCAAGACATCTCCGCACCAGAAAGTTCCATGCTGGAGCTCATTTGCCTGAAAATTAGCTTTTGCTAACTTGACAGCTGTCTGATTAAGCTCCACACTTGTGACTTTACTCCCCTGCCTTGCTGCTAAACTGGCAGTCACACCAATTCCACCATATAAATCGAGGACGTTTTTCGGGTGTTGACTTTCAAGATGTTCGGCGATTTTTTGATAAATCGCCTCACTTTGATCAGGATGGGTTTGCACAAAAGCTTCGGGAGAATAAGCGAATGAAAGTCCGGAAATAGAAATTTTTCCTAAATCTGCTCCCGACGAAAATATGTTAGCGGCAGTTTTGAGTTTGACTCCGGCACATTGGGGGTCTTTATGGAGCAATGTTTGGATGGCGTCCCAAGCTCCTCCCGGTGGCTGTCGAAAATGAAAAGTATAAAGCCACTTACCATCTTCCATTTTCATGATTTGAACTCTACCTTCTTCCCCTTTTATAGCATAAAAATGAGCAATCACTTCATGCAAGGGAGCGAGGGATTTTTTGGAAAAAATAGGGCAATAAGCGGGCTGAACAGTCGCGCTAGGATCCCGCCCGTGAAAAAAGGCAATATAGCGAGAGCCTTCGACTTTCAGGTGAAATGTAATATGACGGCGGTATTCCCAAATATTTTTCGCGGGTTGTATGGGGGGGATCGAAATATTTTTGAGCCCTCCGATTCTCTCTAAGGAATCCTTCAACCACTGTCTTTTTAATTCAATTTGTAGGGAATAATCGGCGTGCTGCAGATGACAGCCTCCGCAAATAGAAAAATGGGGACATGGGGGGGGAATTCTTTGGGGATGGGGCTGTTCTAAGACTTCTAATAGTTTAGCTCTAGAAAAACGAGGTTTGCGCAGGGTGACTTCAGCAGAAATGGACTCGGAAGGGAGAGCATCGTGAACGAATACCACCCCTTCCTGAGTATGCAGGACTCCCTCTCCGCCAAAAGCGACATTACCTACGATGCCGTTGATGTTGTCGTTCATGGCGAAATATTGTCCTTAGCCTGTTTTTTCATCAGATTTTTTTTCAATCAAGTATTCTTGTTGATAAGCTACGATATCATCGGAATGAATCACCCAAGCAGCTCCTTTCCGAGTCGCACGC
>CAZENM010000218.1:0-2924 GCA_964513575.1 uncultured bacterium
CCCACCGCGACCACACGGCCCGCTGTCTGATTAATCGCCTCTGCTTCGTCAGGCTCAATCCAAAATTCTTCGTGATGCATTTTATGGTCGCGAATATCCTCCACTTGAACAGGCTTAAACGTTCCAGGTCCTACATGAAGTGTCAAGAATGACCGTTCAACCCCCTTATTCTGCAACTGATCGATCAATTGCGGCGTAAAATGCAATCCTGCGGTGGGCGCGGCAACAGCTCCGGCATGCTTGGCGTAAACTGTTTGATACCTTTCTTCATCACTTTTATCAGAGGTTCCCCCACGTATGTAATGCGGTAAAGGAATCTCGCCGGCAACACTTAAAAATTCTTCGAATGTCCTGTGGGGATAAGAAAATTTAACAATTCGCTCCCCTTCCTCCAATACATCTAAAACTTCGCAAAAGGCGTCATCTTTGAAATGGACTCGACTCCCCTCTTTCAGTTTTTTTCCGGGGCGAACAAGTACCTGCCAGGTGTTCTCCGCGACTTGCTTTATCAAAAACACTTCGGCATTTCCACCCGTTCCCAGCTTCCCTCGCATTCTTGCGGGGATCACTCGAGTGTTATTAAAAACTAGCCGGTCCTGAGCTTCTAAAATGGATAGAATATGAGAAAAAGGAACTTCTGTAATAGTTCCTTTGGATCTATCGACGACCATGAGTCTAGAAGAATCCCTTGGATTGAGGGGATACTGAGCTATCAACTCATCGGGAAGATGAAATTGATAGCTCTCTAAGCTGTATTCTCGGGTCATTTTTGCGCGGTCTCTGAGGTGGGATGAAATAATTCTATCGTGGTTTCAGGAAAGGCTTTTGTCAGAATCACATCTGCACGGACTCCCTTTTTCGCCATACTTTCCGCTTCCATGATAGAAATCTTAGAGTAGAGGGGTTGGTCTTGCGGGGCTTTTCCGACATTATAAGCGCCCCACTGTACGGCAAAGGGGGTGGTGACCCACTCATTCACATTCGCTCGATTAAGGATCAGGAATTGTGTTTGTTGAAGTGATTTCTGCACTGGGCTACCGGCTGTAAGTGTAAAAACACCCTTATAGCCCACCTGGTTGGCATCGACATCCCAATAGGGAGTTTTGCTATTTTGAGCTTGGTAGTAGGCATTTGTCCGAGCGGTGATTGCTAGCGCAGCTAACAGCTCCTGGGGCATTTCATTTCTGAACATAGGACTCATGATAGAATCTAGATAATCTTCAACGGGAACTTTATTGACGACGCTAATAGAGCCGCCGACATCATAAATGTAGATGCCGCCAATGTATTCGATGCCATCCACAATGGTTTTGGTGTCATAGTTATCGGGAATGATGGCAATTTGGTGGATTCCAGGAAATTCTTCTCCCCATGTCAAACCTTCGCGTGTGGCACGAATGCTACGACGTTTTCCCTTATACCGTGTACTGATTAGTTCACCATTACGGGGATCGTATAGATTGTAGGTTCCTTTGACTTCAAGGATCACTGTGTCTTGGTCATGTGTCAGTAAAACTTTGATGGTAGGCGATTCGGCCTGTGCTGTTCGATTAAACGTGCTGGTGATGCTGTCTATCCATCCTGCTTCAACTACGTTGAGTGGATTCATCGCCGCGATGCAGCATACGGTTAGTGTCATTATTTTGTTATTTATCATATTAGATCTCCCACAAATTGATCCTTTTCAGGTCGTCGTTTCATATGGCGGTATCCCAACTCGGTAACTTCCCGCCCTCTTGGTGTTCTCTTTAGAAACCCTTGCAAAATTAGGTATGGCTCATAGACTTCTTCGATCGTGGATGGTTCTTCCCCCACTGCTATGGCGACGGTATTTATTCCAACCGGGCCGCCTTTATAGTGATCGATCATGGTCTCTAGAATCCTTTTATCCATTTCATCTAGCCCTTTTTCGTCGATCATCAACATATCCAGAGCGCTGCGAACGACGTTTCCATCGATAATCCCATTTGCCTTGATTTGTCCATAGTCTCTGACCCATCGAAGGTAATTGTTAGCAACTCTAGGAGTTCCCCTAGAGCGCTTAGCTATTTCACGCAGGCCTATGGAATCGATAGTCATCTTTAGCATTTGACTGGTTCGGTACAGAATTTTTTCCAACACTTCTATCGTATAATAATCTAGCCTACAGGTAAACCCAAATCTTGATCGAAGGGGGGCAGATAGTAGTCCTGACCGTGTAGTTGCGCCTGCGAGGGTAAATCTTTTTAGGGGAACTTGAACGGATCTTGCGCTGGGTCCGGAATCGATCATCAAGTCTAACATAAAGTCTTCCATCGCGGGATACAGATATTCTTCAACATTTCTGCTTAGCCTGTGGATTTCATCGATGAATAAAACGTCGCCCTCTTGGAGGTTCGTGAGAACACCGGCCAGATCACCTGCTTTTTCTATCACGGCACCGGAAGTCACAGTAAGGTTTGTTCCCATTGCTTTTGCCAAAATATTCGCGAGCGTGGTTTTTCCCAACCCCGGAGGACCGCTGAAAAGACAATGTGAAAGGGGTTCATTTCTCCCTTTTGCGGCCTGTATTAGAACGTCAAGACGTTCACGAATTTGATCTTGACCGGCAAATTCGTCCATGGATTGAGGTCTGAGTGGAATTTCAAATACAGCATCAACCGGTGGAGAATTTTTTTTAACAGGTTTTAGTTCCTGATCGGATGGATGTAGTGAAGACTGTATATAATTTTTTGACATTTCCAAGTTTAACTAAAGATTCCTAAAGATTGTAGAAACACTAATACCATTAAAATAGGAGCGGTGTATTTAAAGCACAACCAAAAATACGTTTTCAACCAAGGAAAGCGGTGAAATAGACCGTTTGTTCCCGATTCAAGCTCACCTAGAGCATTTTTTATTCCCCAAACCCAGCCCACTAATACAACCGCTAAGCACCCTCCGAT
>CAZENM010000219.1:0-2664 GCA_964513575.1 uncultured bacterium
TTTTGGAGTGAATTACGTGAAGGAGATATCCACGCCCGCGATAGCCTACAATTTGAATTAAAATCCGAATTCTTCATTAACCCAAATACAAAAAAAAATATTTATAAACAAGAATTCTTCTTATTCATTCCCAGCCCATTGCAGATTCATGCGCAAACATACTCTAAAGCGCAATTTTACCAAGATCAAACGAATTTAATTCGTTATAAAACTCCTGAATTTACCTTTCAGCAAATGATCGATCCGGACAATAAAAAATCCCCTTTGTTTAGGATTAAAAACACTTTGACTTCCCCTAATAATGACGCCAACAATACCATTATTGAAAAAGAGCTCAAACTCCTGGGGAATTTGGTAAGAAGCGCTCTACGCTCTGAGGTGACTTATCTAAACTCAATCCTGCACAATATTTCGTTTGATGACGAGACGACGCAATTTTCCCAGCCTGCGACAACTTTACTCATCCACTTAAACATGCTCCTCACCGAATACAACCAACTAAAAGCTCCTATTCAGTCAAGAGGTCCTGATCAATTGGTGAATGCGCATTTGTATGTCGCTGATTTCATGAGTGTCAGCATCAACTACTACTTAACCGCTCTCTTAGATAAAATTAGGAAGCACCCGGCCCATCAATTCAGTGGAATTGATGAAAAAATTTGTTCTATTCTTGTAGAAGAAAAGGAATGGAGAGAAAAATGGTTGGATGAACCAGGGAACCTGGATAGCAGTATTACTGAAAATGAAAAAATTCTCTATCAGGTCGGACTCCTAAACAAATATGTTGTTGACGCGCTGCTTTTAAACATTTCGGTCGACCCTATTGATCAAAGGTATCGCAATATCATAGGAAGCATTGCCGCGGCCTTAGCGATGTCAATTTATATCTTATTGTTTATTTGGCAGGGTTCTTTGTTTGTCATCAATTCAGAGCCGTTTATTTTATTCACCATTTTCATTTATGTGCTGAAAGACCGCATTAAGGATGAAATCAAGTCGATTTCCTTTAAACAAGCCTTTCGATGGTTTTCCGATTACAAAACAGAAATTCGAAGCCCAGACAATAAAACAGTCCTAGGAGAATTGAGGGAGTCTTTTTCATTTTTAAGCAAAGATGAAGTGCCCGAAGAAATCCAACAAGTGCGCGAGGTAGAACAGAACAAAACCCTGCAATCCATCCATCGCAACGAGCAGGTGATTTACTATAAAAAAACTGTGAGCATTAATAATGTTTCTGAAGCTAAGCAAGACAGATTTACCGGCTTAAACGTAATCTTCCGCCTGGATATTCACCGCTTCTTAAATAAGGCTAGCGATTCAATTAAGTCGTATGTGACGCTAGATCCTAAAACCAGAGAACTTTGCCACACCTTACTTCCAAAGGTCTACCATCTAAATATTGTTCTAAAGAACAGTTATTTGGCCAGCGACAGCACTCCGCAAACAGAAATAAAAAAATACCGGATTATCGCGAATAAAGAAGAAATTCTAAGAGTCGAAAATCTTTCAGATAGTTACTAAATCAATTTGGTAGAGAACATAAAGTTTTTCAGTAAGTCCTCAAATAGTTATGGCGCAGCGGTCAAATGAACACCTGAAAATTATAAATTAAATGCGATCGAACACCATAAATGCGCAAGTGTTTTAGGGCATTTTTAACGCAAAGTGTGACAGTTCCTTTGGTCCCCCTATCGGGAAATAACAGTTTTTGGTGGGGCGTGGAGTCGCTGATTTTTTTTAAACGCAAAGGTGCAAAGACGCAAAGGGGATGCAGGTTTTTAGATAGCCTCAGAGGAGCTTGGGCCACCCTGAGTGTCTAGAAGGGAAGTCAAATCAGGAAATAAATGTTTTGCGTAATCTAGAGGCGTCAGACCAAATTTATCCTGAACAAGTGGGCTAGCGCCCTTATTTAGAAAATAACCGATAGCGGGCCTATTATTGGCAATAACAGCCACATGCAAAGGGTTCCATCCCTCTTTGTCAGTCACCTTTTGATACCATAAAGCGCCAAGTTTTGTCTCTACACTCGTTAGAGCATCCCGTGGAACATAAAATTGCGCAGTATTTTTTGTTTTCGCTATGGAGTGCCAGTATTCTAGATTTCCGGGAGCCTTAAATTCTCGCTTTTCTAACATTTCAATAAAGTCGTAAGTATTCCCCTCTATTGTCATCTGAAGAACTCGAGTGATTGCTACAACCTCCTCGCTAACAGCGAAAATAACCGATGCATTATGCTGCCCAGAACGACTTAGCGTCAATACACCATTTAAACAAACATGAAGATTGCTTTCGGTGAACTTTCCCGGATGGCGCTTGATGCGTTGTAAATGATCATCAGCAGGCTTAAGGATTTTTTTAACGGTTCGGAAGATAAGCTGTGAGCCTAACTGATTTTCAATACTTGGCGCCCAGTCGTTTTGGTAAGCAATGCTGTGAGATATACGATCCACATAAAGAGTACCATTGGGATTTAACATTCGAATGAGCCTTGCGTAAGCGATATAAACGTTAACGACTTTCATTTCGCAAGGAAATGCTGCTGTAGAATGTGTCATGATGATAGAATCAAACTTCCCTAGTTCTGCAGGCGCTTCTGTTTGAGGATTAGAAGGATCCCACAACACGCAGGCATTCAATTTTTTAAAAGGACTTTGAGCAGTGTTT
>CAZENM010000220.1:0-2621 GCA_964513575.1 uncultured bacterium
TTACTCTCTAATGGCCCGTAGGGGGTTCCATCTTTGTTTCCGTTCACTAATACACACTTTGGCCCTAGTAACACAACATAGCTTTTGGCAAAATCCATCATTGCCCTTTTGACTCCCTGCAGCTTTGTGTCGTCGTATAACCCTTCTGCATAGATGGCGATTTCATCACCATGTGGGTGCGCATGGATAAGTATTCGAGAAACACTCTTTTCCGAAGGTCCATAAGATGATTTCATCACAATTAGTTGAAATGTTCCTGTTGAAGAGGTTCCTAAAACCCCCTGATTCATCTCTGCACTTCCATTAAAAACATTTTGGCAACTGCCTCCCATTTCCCCCATATTTAGTAAATCGCTCGGGTGATCGGTGACATAAATCACATACTGCCCTTTATTTTCCCCTTTATTGGAGTCGAACTTCACTTTTTGGGCCGAATTCGACGGACTCCATTCTTGAGGGGGGCGCGCTGATGTTTTTTTCCATTCCGTTAAAAACTTGGGATCAATCTGATCAATTGCTTTAAGGTCAGGGACTCTTTCTAAATCATACCGAAACTCATAAAATTTATTCTCTAAAGTCGCTGTCACTAGACTGCATAGATCTGGACTGAGATCCTTATTGAATGATAAAATTTTGGAAGCATAAGCGATGATAGCAAAAGGGTTTCTCCAGGTCGCATAGGTGTCGTAGAATTTTTCTGTTAGATTCTCCACATTGACAGGTACGGCTTCAATGAAAACTTTTTCGACCGCTTGCTCTATTTCCAGCTTTTCTTGTTTTAACTTATCGAAAGCTGCAAACCCTATCAAAGTTGAAATATCATAACATCTTCCCAAGAAAGTCTCACGGTTAAACTGGTGATTTGAGAAGGATTGGGCGTGAATAGCGTCTATTAGAGTGCCGATCTGTTTTCCGTCCAACTCATCTAGAAAGTATAAATTTGTAAATAACGTGAAAATGAGACCATGCTTCCTTCTATCTTCTAATAGTCTTTTGGGGAGCTTCTTTAATAGTTTTTCAAGTGAGGGTGCACCAACTCTCCTCCCCTCTAAAGCGACGATAAGATAAGGAAATAGTCCCTTTAAATCGTGATGCCTTCCTGAAATAAGGTCAGTAATTCTTTTTTCTTTAGTGTCTAACATAGTCCTTAAACTTGAATCTTCCGCGAGCCTGAAAATGGTTTCGGCAATGGGATATCTTGCCGTGGGGTTCTGAAAATTGCGAATTACATCCAAAACCCCTTTGTCAAGCACCCAATTGCGCGCGCTTTCATCCAGGGTGACAAGTCTTAATAAAGCAAACTGCATCCAATCTAACGCCGGAGGAGGGTTGGTAGGATTCGAAACTTTTAATTCATTATAGGTATCGAAGAATTTGCTTAGATTATCCGTGAGGGAGTGTGATGGGGAACTTGAGCTGGAAGCTCCATGTGCTGAGACAAAGCCACTCATCCAGTATTGAATCATTCGGTCTTTTTGAGCTTGGTTTAAATCATAATCAGAAAAAAATTTATTTTTAGTTATAATGCGAAATTTCCACAAATACCATAAAAACCCAATTTCTGGAGTAAGTTTATCTAAATCAGGTAAAACAATTATTCTTAAATATTTCATCTCCACTCCAAACTGATCAAGATTAGTTAGGGTGGTGAGAGCTACGCAACCGGTAAGTTTAAGCGTATGTAGGTTCGTGAGTGTCGCTAGATCCGGCAGGGAAGTAAGAGCTGGACATCTGTAAAGTTCAAGGTATTGCAATTTCGAGAGTCCCGCAAGATTCAGGGCGGTGAGATTTTTGTTGCAGATAATAAAAAGCGTTTGCAAGCTTGTAAGTCCCGCAAGATTTAAAGATGTCAGAGCTGTGCAATTGCTAAAGTCAAGCGTTTGCAAGCGAGTGAGGTGATTGATTTCTTGCAGGCCCTCACCCTTAATTGTATTCGATGTAATAAATAATTGATTAATATTAGTGCAATTTTTTAATAATCCTTTTATCTGGTTGTCGTTAACTTCTTTTATTCCTAGATCTAATGTGTGTATGGATTTGCTATTTTCATTAACGAACGAAGTCAGAGTTTCTACACTCAGGGAGTCTCCAGGGGTAAGTACTATCTGGACGCTATCTGGACCAATAGCTGTTGTTAGAAATGGGATATAGCAGTTTAATTCGTTGATATCCGAGTCGTTATTTTGTGGGTCTATTCTTATAGAAATGGGGCCAAAATTAGCGCATGACAAGGAAATGTTTGTTGATTTTTCGATAAAACAAAAGCATTTTTGTAGAAGAGGCATGAATTGATTTTCATGAGCATAACGAATCATTTCAATCACGTTATTTTGGTCGATCGTTGCGGTTGTAATCAGAAAATACATTACCCCAACTTTTAGCTCCGGCGACTTTTTAGTATCCACTGCGGATATTTTGTTTAAGCAGAGGTTTTGAATTCTGTAAATTTGTGTGGAATCTAGTTGATCGTTCAACAGTGTTATTCGAGTTATTGCATATAATTTCAATTGATTCAGCTCAGATGTATTTCTGTTTTCCAAGTCTAAAACTTGGGAAAACAAATCCACAGCTGCGACAGGATTAGCCTTTGTAATTTGATTTTTAAGATTTAATAGTTCGCT
>CAZENM010000221.1:0-2607 GCA_964513575.1 uncultured bacterium
GCAAGCTCGTCAAAGATTCCCAAAATGAACGGAAGTTTTAACGGAATTTCACGGTCTAGTGGCTTTGCTAAATTCGCTTCGGTTTCCACGTCAATTTTTCGAGTGTTGTAGGCGTCGATATTTCGCACACCAATAAGCTTTAGCAGCTCGTAACGGCATTCCATCTCTTTCACCATCCAGTTCAGGGCAGCGCAAGCTCCGCGGGGTTCTGTGATGACAGGTGCCAGCATGTGGGGGAGTTTTGAGTAGGGGGTGAGCTCAACTTTTTTCGGGTCAACCATAAGGAGTTTAATTTCGTCGGGCTTTGCGTTCAACACAATGGACATCACGATAGTGTTGATGCAAACGGATTTTCCGGAACCCGTAGCCCCCGCGATAATGCAGTGCGGCATTTTGGCCAGGTCGCTCATCACGTAGTCCCCGTTGACAGCCTTTCCAAGTAAAATGGGAATGTTGAATTTTTTAGGGCTTTGTTGGTAAGCGTTTAACATGTCCTTAAAGGCGACTTCTTGGGGTTGGGCATTAGGAACTTCAATCCCCACCGCTGCTTTTCCGGGAATGGGCGCGATGATTCGGATGGATTTCGCTTCCATATTCAGGGCGATGTCGTCTTCTAACGCCTTAATCCTTTGCACTTTAACACCAATCGAGGGGTGAACCTCAAAGGAGGTAATCGTGGGGCCGCAATTGATTTGGCCTACCTTGGCTTCGATTCCAAAACTTTGCAGGGTCTCTTCAAGCACTTCTGCCTGTTTTTTTAGGTCTTGCTTTAGCGACGACTGATCCATTTTCTTTGGGGTTGTCAGTAGCAAGCCCGGGGGGATTTGGTAAGTGGAGAAGTCCCCATTGATAATTCTCTGGGCATTAAGGGCGACATCTCGTTTCGCGGGAGCAGGGGATGAGGACAGAACAATCGGCGCTACCGGCATGGGGATGTGTGGAATAAGCGGTGAAGATTCCTTCTTGGAAATAGAAGGCCTTTCTTTGAGCTGTGTCTCCGGCTTGATTTCTAAAAGATCTTGTCGATTGGTTTTAGAGTCCGCGGTAGGGGCAGCGCTCTCTGAAGTACGTACCTTGACGAATCTGGAGGGGTCTTCTTTCTTTTCAACGTTTTCAAAGGTAGGGAATTTTAGGATTGGCATTTTTAACGATGGAAGGGATTCCCAAGCAAATGAAAGAGTAGTTCTAACAACATTTAGGGGGTTAATTTGAAAAAATAAAAGCAAACTGGAAAAAAATGTGGTTCCAAAAATTAAGAAAACACCCGCAAAATTCAGTGTGCGAGAGAAATTCAATACCGGAAGGTCTTTATAAAGATAATAAAAAGGTGCGCCGCCGATATGTAAAGCAATTCCCTTGTCCCACAGATGCTGTAAGAGGGTTTTGTTGATCGAGCGGGCCGAAAGTGGAAACGCCTCTTCCCAGCCGCTTAACGCTAAGTTGAATGAGACCACCATTACCGCAAAACAACCGAGCCGCTGGGTGAAATTGGTAACATTGAGTTTGAAAAATAAACACCAGCCGATCCAAAAAAAGAGGGCTATCATGAAATAACTGCCGATTCCGAAGGTGGCAAGGAAGAAATACCCTAGGGAAGCGCCGAAAGCGCCCAGGGAGTTTTTAGTCTGTCCGTCTTGAGCAAAGCTGATTAAGCTGAGCAGCAACATCGACCCAAGAACAAGTAAGGCCACCCCGAGGAGTTCCGCGCTATCATGTTTTGCTGTTTTTCCCTTGGGAGGCTTAGGCTTTATTTTCTTTTTTTTACTCATGAACCGCAGAATACAGTGTTACTCGACAAAAAACAACAGTTTCACGCTGAAAAGAAAAATAATTTTCTACAGGGAGACAGAGGGGGAATAAAATTTAGGCAATTTTCAAAGTATTTAGGGGAAATGAAGGAGAAAAACATGGGCGATCGACGGGGCTCGAACCCGCGACCTCAGGTACCACAAACCCGCGCTCTAACCAACTGAGCTACGATCGCCATGAAGGGTCATATTATTCAGATTTACCCAATTTTATACAAGCGTTCTTTATAATATCTTATCGATTTTTTTGCACAACCTTTACACAGACTAGCTATAATGAAGATATAAGCTAAGAAGGAATACCGATGACCAAGGAAATAAGCAACAATCTTACCAAAGCTCAACCCGGATGGGTACCCCCTGCAAACAACGAGGGGAGTAAAGAGAAATCTTCAAAAAAAATAAAGTTGGAAAAGGCTGTATCCGAAATTCAAGTGGCTCAGCAGGCTGAAGGAACCAGTGTAGCAGCAGAAAACATACATTTACATAGAATCGCTTTGGCACAAACTGAGCTCGAAAAAGGATTGGGGGCATTATTAGCGATCTACACTAACAACGAAACGAATCCGGTTGAAGGATCTTCCATTGAAAAGCTTTACTCTACTTTAAAAAATGATCGTGAAGCTAACCTTCTTATTTTCAAAAAAATTATTCAGGATACGCTCGAAAACACAGGACCAGGCTCTATCAAAGGTTTAGTGGATCGAGTGATCACAAAAATGGATATAAATAATCTTCCTGAAACGTAGATTGTTGAAATTCATTGCTACATTGATGACCTAAGTGGATGCATACCAAA
>CAZENM010000222.1:0-2596 GCA_964513575.1 uncultured bacterium
AGAAAAAAGAAACTTGCATTAATTGAAGCAATGAATCCTAAATGGCTCGATTTGTGTGCGCCGCAGCGCAAGGGAGGCAGTAGATAAGGAAAGCCCTATAAAAGCTTTGTGAAAGATGAAGGTAGGCCCTTCGAAATCGATTTTTAGGAATAGATTTCAAATCACCTCAAGCGGCTACCATTAAGAGTGGTGGTCGTGAGCATTGGGGAAAATCCAGAGAAAATCTGGCAGATAAGGATTGGAAAGACGAACGAAAGTGAACCATCGTTGACGCGTCGTAAGCCACTAAACGACATCAAAACCAAGAGCGACAAATCATCTTGGGATAAATCTACAAGACAACCTAATTACTGTGTAGATGGTGTCCGGCGTATAGGTGGCGTGAGTCCAATCCGGGCTTTCACAGAGAACTGCGGGAACCAGTCGTCTTGATGCTAAGGGAGAACTACAAGAAGAGAAACTTCAAGTAGAAGAGTACCAATGCAAGAAACTGGGGCGGAGCAACGTGTAGTAGCGAGGAAAGTGTTGTAATGACAGTGGAGCAAAGACGTTGCGTTAGGCGGTCTAAATTAAAATTCAACTCGAAAGAGGAGGCGATTTTGAGGGAGACAAAACCATTTACCATATCCAAAGGTTTGGTGATGCAAGCTTTTAAATTAATCAAAGCAAATGCAGGTGCTGCTGGAGTTGATCAGCAATCACTAGCAGACTTTGAGGAAAACTTGAAAGACAATCTTTACAAATTGTGGAATCGCATGTCATCGGGGAGTTATTTTCCTCCACCGGTGAAAGCCGTTCCTATACCGAAGAAATCAGGAGGGGAAAGAATTCTAGGCGTGCCCACTGTGGCCGACAGAATTGCACAAATGGTAGTAAAATTAATGTTTGAACCCGATGTTGAAGCTTGTTTTCTTCCAGACTCCTATGGTTATCGTCCGAAAAAATCGGCGCTAGATGCAGTAGGAATTACGCGGCAAAGATGCTGGCAGTATAACTGGTTGTTAGAGTATGACATACGCGGTTTATTCGATAATTTAGATCATGAACTTCTGATGAAAGCGGTAAAGAAACATACAGATTGCAAATGGATAATACTTTACATAGAGCGATGGCTTAAAACACCAATGCAATTACCTGATGGTAGCTTACAAGAGAAGACCAAAGGTGTAATGCAAGGTGGTGTGATAAGTCCGGTGCTGAGTAATTTATTTTTGCATTATGTATTTGATATCTGGATGACAAGGAAACATCCTAATATTCTGTGGTGTCGCTATGCGGATGATGGTTTAGCACACTGTGAAACGGAACAACAAGCACAGCGATTACTCGCTGAGCTGCGAGAACGTTTTAAGGAATGTGGACTGGAATTACATCCGGATAAAACAAAGATTGTCTACTGCAAAGATGGAAAGCGTAAAGGGAAATATTCTAATACGAGCTTTGATTTCTTAGGATATAGCTTTTGCCAAAGGTCAGTGAAGAATAGCAAACAAAATAAAATGTTTGTCAGCTTTACACCAGTAATAAGCAAGGCAGCGCAGAAATCGATGCGGGCAAGAATACGCAGAGAAGGAGCACGCAACAGGTCAGATTTAAGTTTAGATGATATAGCCGATTGGTATAATCCAGTTTTAAGAGGTTGGATTAATTATTATGGAAAATACAATCGATCAGCACTCTATCCGGTCGTGAGACACTTTAATCAGACTTTAGTTGCGTGGGCTATGCGTAAATTCAAGCAATTTAGAGGTCATAAGACAAATGCGATGAGGTTTCTGGCAAATATTGCAAAGAAACAACCGCACTTATTTGCTCATTGGAAAATTGGAATGGTTGGAGGGTTTGCTTAATTGAAGCGGTATGAATTGAGAGGTTCCTGTACCGTTTTGCGAGGGGCTCATGGGGAGGTTCCATGGGCCTACTCACCACGCAGGTATCCTATAAAGTCAAAGCCTGGATTGCCGCGTCGCAAAAAGCGCTCCTCGCAACGACGTGCTAAGTTGTATTTATGCAACAACGCCATTGAAAATTATAGCTTATAAAATCTCACTAGTGTCCGGTTTAATTAATAAAAATTCCTGAAAAACCCATATCTG
The DNA here is from genome assembly GCA_964513575.1 of uncultured bacterium. Classification (GTDB taxonomy): domain Bacteria; phylum Chlamydiota; class Chlamydiia; order Chlamydiales; family Parachlamydiaceae; genus CAMFKA01. The sequence goes on from CAZENM010000222.1 coordinate 2,097, forward strand.
ACAAGCAGTTAAAGAGATTTTAGCGTACCCACGATTTGAATTTTTCACCAGCAAAAACACCCATATTTAGGTCGTTTTTAGTACAAAACGTCCCGGAATTAATTCTTTTATCAGCCATATTTGCGATGATCCAGATATCATATTATTTGGCGCTCATCATGAATTTAGGCAAGACGCTCTTCGCTCAAATCATGGAATTTATTCCGTGGGAAATTTTCAGTCGAATCATTGATCGCTATGATGGCGATGCCGGTGTACGCACATTAAATTGTGCCGATATTTTTCGCTTGATGGCATTCTCGCAATTAACATGGCGCGAATCACTGCGCGACATTGAATCTTGCTTAACCGCGCATCACAAAAAACTTTTCTACATGGGAATTAAAAATATTCCTGCTCGCTCTACGCTAGCTGATGCTTTGAATAATCGTAATTGGAGAATTTATCACGAACTCGCAATGCGTTTAATTAATCGCGCTAGAAAATTATATGAAAAGGAT
>CAZENM010000223.1:0-2559 GCA_964513575.1 uncultured bacterium
TCTTCGTGAGACTCGACTAGAAGAGTCTAATGGTGACGATGATATGGATGGTGAAATCATGATCAATACTCTGTTAGCGGATCATGAAGTGATTGCCGCCGGCCTAAAACCGGTGATCCAACAGTTGCAAAAGCGCGGCGATGAAGGAACGGCTGATTTGCTGATTCAACGTTTACGCGCCCACGAAAAAGCTGCGTGGATGCTTCGCAGCTCCCGATAACGTCTTTGATTGTGCGACAGGAATTAGCTTTAGGGCTATTTCCTGTCAGTCTCTTTTCGCAAATCATTTGCAACTCAGTAGGGTGGGATTGATGTGATTAACCAGATTATCCAATGCTGTTTGTAGCCATGCGAATGTCCCTGAGCCCGTAGGGCGTCCGATTTTAAAGCCCATTGTGACGAGCGTCAGCGAGGAACTGTGGGGTGAGGTAGAACACAAGTAAAAGAGCCCTTTAGGGCGATTGATGTGGTTAGTGTTTTAGCTGAAATTCTCACGATTATTTGTTGAAAATATCAATTGGAGATAATACCCCACGCAACTGCTAGACTTGGTTACCCTTAAAAAGGATACTCGTGGACACCTTATGATAGCTTTTTATTTAAAAAAATTTATGTAATAATGGCTTTAACCACATCAATCGCCCTAAAGGGCTCTTTTGCTTGTGATCTACCTCACCCCCATAGTTCCTCGCTGACGCTCGTCACTATGGGCTCTAAAATCGGACGCCCTCCGGGCTCAGGGACATTCGCATGGCTACAAACAGCATTGGATAGTCTGGTTAATCACATCAATCCCACCCTACCCCATAGTTCCTCGCTAACGCTCGTCACAATGGGCTCTAAAATCAGACGTCCTCCGGACTTAGGGCAATTCATTTCTCGGAAAACTTTAGGCTCAAATATAGATCGTCTTTTTACATGTCCTAGAAGGGTGTGTTGGAAAGGATAGGGTCCGGCACCGCACTTCTTGGGTAGTTTTAAGGTCTTATTTTGCTGAAAATTCGTAGGCGATAAAAACGCCCAAAATAATGCGCGAACTGTGAGCTCCTGGCTCAGGGCAATCCTGTTGCTGCATGATTGTTTAACTCATCGTCGTCTAAGGGGCGTATAAGTTTGGAATGTCGCCCATGTTGGACTTGTTCACATAGGGAGGCATTGTATAAAACTCGGGACCAATCACCTCTATTAACATTAGATCGAAACTGTCGGCCAACTCTGCTGACACTCCCCTAAGCCACGTCCTAAATTTATAAGTCTTATTAAATAACTCTTTCCCATAGACAGACCGGTCCATAACAGATGGATTGTAGATGATTTGACCTACATCGATATGAACGGCATTATCATTTGAAACTCCGGTATTTTGCAATAAAGCGTAGTCGTTATCAGAAATCCCACGGCTGAATTCAGCTAGGGTTCTTGCGATCATTCTTTGCAGAAATGCCTTTGCTTGATCGATTTTGTTTTCGGCGATTAATCCCTCTAGATAGGGACCGATCATAGTCGCCTTTTTCTGAATTAAAAATTCTACTTCATTTGGGTCGACTTCAAACTTTAATCCCACCTTGTCGTATAAAATGATAGGCTTATCAAAGTCATGTGTTTTATTTAAATGAACATAAACAACACCGGTCTCATCCGGAGCAAGTTCCAGGGCGGCTTTCCAGCTAAGATAAACATTTTCCAGTTTATTCTTTTTGTACCGGTCTCTTTCGATTCGATACTCTTTAACCCAAGGAATGAAGTCGAAATTAGCCAAAAATGTTTTCGCTCTGTACCTTTGGTACTTAAAGAACTTCACGACGTATTCCTTAGAGGAATCTTCAAAAACGTAAGATTGACACCCCTTACCCAAGTAATAAAATGGTGAATCCAGAATAGTTTTCACTTTGTGGAGAGTTTCCGAAGAAACTAACACGTCAAATTTCGGGTTTGGTTCTTTGGAAATCAAAATGTTTTGAACCAGAAAACCGTCGGTCACGCGGTAATAAACACGTCCTAACCCATACAAACAGAGAACGATAAGAATAGCTGAGATGATTTTTTTCATAACTTATAGCATACATTGTTTTGGCATATTCAATCAAATAAGACTCACACTATTTGCTAAAAATTAATTGAATCATGAGAATGAGCCTAGATACATAACAAGGATTGAAACATGCAGCCTTCCGAGCCTTCCTTCATCTTGCGACTTCTAAGCAAGTACAATTACCCAACCAAATTCCTATTCATTAGCGCTTTATTCGCTTTTTCCATCCTTGTGAGCAATTATTTCATGATTCGGGAACAAAATGAAAAAATTCATTTTACCCAATCCGAACTTGTGGGGACTAAATACGAATCTAACCTTAGAAAAGTTCTTGAGTCAATTATCAAACATCAACTGATCTCCCTAAAGTACCTGCAAGGTAATACAAACCTGAAAAATGATCTCACAAACCAACAACAGCAAGTAAGCTCTGACTTCACTAACATCAAAGTTTTAGATGCTGAGCTTGAAGATGATCTGAAAACTTCCGCGACTGAATTTCAACTCCGTGAAAAAGCTTACTTACG
>CAZENM010000224.1:0-2540 GCA_964513575.1 uncultured bacterium
AAAAAGGCTGCTGAAAAGGGTGTTTTAAAGGCTATCGGAGAAACCGGCCTTGATTACTTCCACGAAGGATTCTCCAAAGAGCTACAACATAAATTTTTCATCGATCATCTCCAGCTGGCCAATGCCTGTGACTTACCTCTAGTGATCCATTGCCGCTCGGCGTTTGCCGACTTTTTCGAGATTCTGGATAGAGAATGTTTCCGAGATGGCGTTTGGAGGCCTGGAGTGCTCCATTGTTTTACAGGAACGAAGGAAGAAGCGTTGGAAGTGATCAAACGTGGCTGGATGATTTCCTTCAGTGGAATTTTGACCTTCAAAAAAAGTGAAGAACTGCGTGAGGTCGCTAAAATCGTACCGATGGATCAGATCGTCATTGAAACCGATTCCCCCTGGTTGGCACCGCAGGCTTTCCGCGGGCAACGGAATGAGCCGGCTCATGTGATCGAAGTGGCGAAAACGCTCGCCCACGTTAAGGGAATTTCCCTGGAAGAAGTTTCAAAAACCACCCTCAAAAACACACAACACTTATTTAGGCTATGAAAAAACTACTACTCGCTCTCTTTTTGCTTCAGAGTTCCCTAAGTGCTGAATATTTACTGATGGGCAAATCTGAACTTCCTCAAATCGATCTACTTCTTCAAGCTACCGAAAAAAGCTTGCAGCAACAGAAACAGATCCAGCAGCGCCTCGTTGAGTATATTGCTATTCAAGACGCTTTCCAAAAAAGTCCCTCCGACAATAAAATCCTTACTCAGATGGTCAATAGAGGCAGTGAACTTCTTCTATTAATTCAAGAGGCCCAACTTCAAAACAATTTCAGCCCCGACTTTATTAACGAGCTTTCCGTTTTAAAACAATTTTCTAAAAAAGGGAGCTAAGAGGGTTTTGGAATCACTACACGTTTATGATAGAAGCTCGAAATCCGTCGAGGAAGAGCCTGTTTATGGGGAATCCTACCTGTCGTTCCTCTATGGGAACTCACCCTTTTCCAGAACCTTTGGGGCGCTATTGCGCTATCTAGTTTCCCACCTGCCCATCTTATCGGCTTTATATGGAAAACTTCAAAAACTTCCCTGTTCACGAAAAAAAATTAAGCCTTTTATCGATAAATACCATGTGGATGCTTCTGAATTTGAAAAACCGGTGGATCAGTTCACTTCTTTTAATGACTTTTTCATTCGTAAGCTGCGCCCCGGCGTCCGACCGATTGCTGCGACCAAAGCCGTGCTACCTGCTGATGCCCGCTACACAATCATCCCCTTGATCTCGAAAGCGGAATTTCTTGTAAAAGGACGCGCATTTAATCTAAACGAGTTTTTAGGGTGCCCAAAGCTGGCGGAACAATTTTCAGATGGCTCCATGATTATAGCTCGGCTATGTCCGCTGGATTACCACAGGTTTCACTTCCCGTGCGATGGAGTTGCCGGCACGCCAAAATTCATTAACGGATATCTTTATTCGGTGAACCCGATTGCTCTTCATCAGAATTGGAAGATTCTTTCGGAAAATCGACGCATGCTGACATTACTGGAATCGGAATCATTCGGTACGGTAGCAATGGTCGAAGTTGGCGCAACATGCGTAGGGGAAATCACCCAAACTTTTCCGGATAACACGACAATCCACAAGGGAATGGAAAAGGGATTTTTTTCTTTCGGAGGCTCTGCGATGGTGCTTCTATTTCAAAAAGGGTCTATTCAATTTAGTGACGACCTTCTGGAGATTCCCGAAGGGCTAGAAATCGTCGGAAAGCTCGGTCAGCCGCTAAGCGTTGATTAAACCCGACTGACTTAGGCTGAAACGAAACGACAAAAATCACACCGCTTTTCTCTCTAAAATTCCAGAAACTTTAAGTTCCAGTACTTCACCACAGAGGGGCGCTTAAAATGGGCCTGTAGGATACACTAAAAGAATAATTTTACCACAGAGGGCACAGAGGAACACAGAGGGGGCAAGAAAGAAGTCGGGTCATTTCTGGAACCAATTGTGTCGCCCCTCCGGGACTAAATGTGTTTTTTGCCTCTACCCAGGCTTCGCTCACCCCTCCGGGGCTTAGCAACAATCTGTGCTATACCCCGGAGGGGTTACACATATAAAGCCCAGGCTGTGGCGCGCCCCGGAGGGGCTAGCGAAGCCTGGGTAAGAGCAATAAATAAATCTCAGTCCCGGAGGGGCGACACAATTGGTTCCAGAAACGACGCGATTTTATGGGTGAAAAATACGGCTCTAACAGGTCAAATGTGAAACCCCAGGCCTGATCCCGGTCATTCTTTTTTAGATAGTTACATTGGAGCTGGAAGGAACCGCTGCGTTAGGATTAAGGATTCTAAAGATATTTTCCCATCGAACTGCCCTATCTTCAGCCATATTTTTGATGATATCCTCTAAGTTAGCTGTTCTGGGATATCTGCTTTTTAATATCGTTACAAAGACATCGTTTGCATTCAAATTGTCATTGTTAACCGCGGCCGGATCGGCACCAAATCTTAACAATGTGCTCAAAGACACATCAGGGGTCATTATTAGTGGCGTCCGTTCTG
>CAZENM010000225.1:0-2507 GCA_964513575.1 uncultured bacterium
AACTGCTGCGTTTAATCCATCGACAGTTTTGACAGTAATAAATGCTGTTCCGGCTGCTACAGGAGTTACCACGCCATTTGCATCAACAGTAACTATATTTAGATTACTGGAGGTCCATGCTAGATTTTGATTTGTCGCATTTGAAGGAGCTACAGTCGCCTTTAGTTTTACTGTGTCTCCACCTCTAGTTAAGTTAAGGGTCGTTCGATTTAATGTTACACCCGTCACCGGGACTTTTTCTGCTGCATTTGCATCGCCAACAATTACGGTGCAGATAGCTGATTTTGATCCATCCGCAGTTGTGACAGTAACATAGGCTGTTCCTACACTTAAACCTACTACTTTGCCGGTTGAATCCACTGTGGCAATTGCGGTGTTACTTGATGCCCAAGTTACATGATGATCAGCTTTCGCCGGAGCAATTTTTACGGCTAGGGCAATAATCTGTCCAACGGAAAGGTTCATTCTTTTTTTCATTATGATTGCAGATACTTTGTGATTTGCAGTTGAAATGCTTTGATTAGATTTTTCAGTTATCCGTGGCGATGCTGCTATTGCGGGGAATGAAAAAGAAAAGATAAGACTCATAAGGCATACCGTTGTACATAAAGCTTTAGTCCTTGGTTTCATGGTGATTCCTCCTTCGAATTTACAAATTACTAGCTACCAGGAAGGAATGCAATTTTCCTTCCTCTAGAGATATTCGTAAGGGGATTGAGAAATATTGGGGTGGGCGCAAATATTTATTTGGGAAAGGAACCAATACCTCTCTTGACCGAATTTGAACTGCCCCTGTGAAGTAGACATTTATGCTATTCAAGTACCTTAAGCATAGACCTGACTTGAGGCTCTGGCGAGGGGCAAACATTAGAGCGAAATAATCAAAAATCTTACTCTTTCATTTTAATTGATATAAAATAACTTATGGACTCAACTTTAGTATAAGAACCATATCTCTTGAAGTTATTTTTCATACATTACCATTTAGATAGAACTGCCCTCGAAAACCAATCCGGAACAAAAAGGGAAAGTTCTATTTACATCCTGTAGCTATTGAATAGATTGGTCTCAAAACGAGTGAGCTGATCAGAATAAGCCGAGGTGAAGCATGAAAACATATCGGTTTTTCATTTACTACCCCAAAATTTGGAGCCAAGCCTTCGAAAACTATAATATTATAGAAGATTTATGATGTTATAATGGAGAGGGCGAAAGGAGGCAAAGCGTATTGAGGAGTTAACGAAACTTTTGCAAGAGGCAAAATGCGATGAGAAGAAACTGGAAGCTCTAATTGAGCAAAGTTTGTCGTATATTCTTAAATGCACATCTGTTGTCTCACGGCGCTATATCACAAAAAGTGATGACGAGTGGTCGGTGGCCTTGATTGCATTTTCTCAAGCAGTTATGGAGTACGATCCTGAGCGAGGCAGTTTTTATTCCTTTGCAGAGATTATCATACGCCGTCGTTTGGTAGACTACTTCAGAAGTCAGGAACGTTTTCGGGCTGAGATTTTAGCCTCCCCGGAAGTGTTTTCTTCTGGTTCTTTGGAGGATTCACCGCAACCATCGCTCCAAGCGGCTGTCTCTGCTAAGCTTTTGGTATGTGAGCCAGATGATTTGCGCCTTGAGATTGAAGCTACTGGCCAAGTATTCGCACAGTATGGATTTTCCTTTTTTGATCTATCCAACTGTTCTCCTAAAGCTGCAAAGACCAGAGGATGCTGTGCAAAAGCAGTTGCCTTCCTATTGAAACATCCAATTCTTCTATCTGAATTGCGTACATCGAAACAGCTTCCCATCAAAGTGATTGAAAAAAATACGCAGATACCCCGAAAAATCCTAGATCGCCATCGAAAGTATATTATAGCGGTGGCGGAGATACTTTCCGGAGAGTATCCAGGTCTCGCAGAGTACATGTGGTTCATCAGAAAGGAGCTGGATTAATGAAATCGGTTGTTGTAGAAATCCGAGGCAAGCAAGCTGCAGTTCTGTCTGATGATGGGCACATTGCCAAGGTAAAAAACCAAAACTATGTGGTTGGACAGGTGATCGAAATGAAAGAAAGTATTAAGGGCAAAATGCACTTTTCGTCGGCTGTTGTTGTCGCTGCTGTTGCAGTGTTTATGTTTGGAATGGTCGGCGTGAGTGCATATGCTTACTATACTCCATACTCCTATGTAGGCTTGGATGTTAACCCTGCCATTGAGTATACGTTGAACCGTTTTGATGCGGTAATCAAAGTTAACGGTGTCAACGATGATGGAAAAATGATTGTCAAGGAATTAAAGCTGGAATCCATGAATAACAAAAAAATTGATAAGGTGATCACCCAGACAATAAACGAAATCAAAGAAAAGGGGTATTTTGATGGCGAACTGGAGGGGGGCATCGTGATCTCCACTTCCGCCAAGAATATGAAGAAGGCAGATGCTTTAGCGGATGACTTAAAGCAAAGCACAGAAGATGCTACCAGTGACGAAAGCATTCAGGTGGAGACCTTTTCCGTT
>CAZENM010000226.1:0-2460 GCA_964513575.1 uncultured bacterium
CGGCAAAGCCTAACCCCATCGGTTGAATCGGCTTCCAGCGTGAATGTTTTTGCGGAATAAAAATCGGTCCTTGGTCTCCTTGTTTGATCGTTCCGGTGAGGTTGTAAGCTGTGTCGGCACAGGGTCTGCTTAAAAACGGTTTTAGCGGGAGTTGAATGTGAATAGGAATTTTGTTGTTGTTTGCCAGGGTTAAGTTGCCGGTATATTCCCACTTCGGACCGAAAGGGGCGCGCTTTTCTTTTAGGGAGGTAGGATAAAAAGTTCCTTTTACGGTGGACTCGGAAAAGGGGATCTTGGGAAGAAGATTCATGGCCACAAAGGCGCAGGTTATGATGGCGGTTCCTGCTTTCACCCCGCAATAGGAGAAGATAATGATGGCCAGGGGAAGGTAAAATAACGGGTTTTCTATTTTATAGAGCGCTGTAAGAAGTAAGGCGACAAGCCCCGTGAATAAGGCTGGGTAACGGCGCCAAAATAAAGTTAAATGTTTCCAGTGATGTGTCATGTGTAGGGTGCATGGTGTAAGTGTCTAGTGCAACAAGTTTTTAGTTAACAACCAGTAGCGTAATTCAGGGTATTCTATTTTTATGGATTCAAGCCATTCTGCCGCTTCGTCTTCAGTTGCAAACGTGAGCGCTGCTGTCGCTAAAGCATCTGCAACTGCACATTCTTTTGTAGAGACGCTCGCGCTGCTGATGGAATTTTTTGTGATTTTTAGGGGCTTTAGCGTCGTGGCATCAATCACATGAAAATACTCGTCTCCGGCCACAGACCATTTTTGCAGGTAATCACCGCTTGTTGCTAAAGACTCGTTGGTCATTTCCACAAAGGCTATGGCATGGTTGGGGTTCGTGTCATCTAGGCGACTGATGAATACTTTCCATGGTCTGTTTTGGGGGTGTTTTCCATGTGTTCTGATTTCACCTCCCCATTCGACATAAATGCTTGAGTGTCCTTGGGAGGCCAAGTTTTCTACAAGTAGATCTACGGCGTAGCCTTTGGCTATCCCTCCGAGGTCCAATTGGGTGGCTTGAAAATCTTTGGAAAAAATACCCCCCTCGAAATGAATTTTATTCCACCCTACCGCGTTTGAGAGTGCGGCGATCTCGCTTTCGTTAGGAAATTGTCCTTTTTGAAGACTGTTTTTCCAAAGGGTTTGTACCGTTTCTATTGTGGGGTCAAAGCGTCCACCGCTGAGTTTTACGACTTTGTCGGTTAGCTGCAAAAATTGATAAAGTGGTGGGGAGAGTTTAACTGTTTGGTTTTCACCTAAATTATTTAGCGTGGAGAGCTCAGAGTCGGGATTCCATTTATTGTAGGTGGTGTTGATTTCGTGGAAGGTTTGACTAATGATCGTTTCGACTTCAACTGTTTGTTCGGGTGTTAGCGTGGAACCAATCACTATTCTGTAGTTGATTGTCATAACGTTTCCGGAAAACACTGTAGTTTTGGTGGGAGGGTTCCTTTCACAGGCTGCAAAGATCAGAAAAAAGATTACCAGGAGGCGCATCTTCGTTGATAACCTAGCAGAGTGTTATGAAGTAGCATTGCGATGGTCATTGGGCCGACGCCTCCCGGCACGGGTGTCAAAGCGCTGCAAACTCCCTCGACAGAAGCAGCATCAATATCACCAACAATTTTATAGCCTTTAGGGGAGATAGGATCTGCAACTCGATTAATTCCGACATCGATTAAGACAGCGCCGGTTTTAATCATGGATCCTTTAATAAGCTCGGGTTTTCCCATCGCTGCGATGACGATATCGGCTTGTTTGCAGAGGAGTTCTAAATTGACGCTTTTGCTGTGAGCCACGGTAACGGTTGCGTTGGCTCTTGGGTTGTTTTGCATGAGCAATGCGGCAAGGGGCTTTCCAACGATGGAGCTTCTCCCTAAAATAAGCACGTGTTTTCCTGAAATCGACCCTAGCGTTTTGAGTAATAAATGCTGTATTCCTAGGGGGGTGCAGGGGACAAAACCGTCAGTTTCTCCTTGGAGGAGTTTACCGGCATTTATAGGGTGTAATCCATCCACGTCTTTTTTAGGGTCTATTAGGGCTAATATTTTTTCAGGTCGAAGATGGGCGGGCAGTGGCAGTTGCAAAAGGATTGCGTCGACGTCATCCCGGTGGTTTAATTTTTCGATGGGGGTGATCACTTCTGTTTCGGGAGCGTCGAAGGGGAGATCTATTTGAATTGAAGTGATCCCCGCGGCTTCGCACGCCTTTCGCTTTGCCTTCACGTAGATGCGAGATGCGGGGTGGTCGCCAATCATCACGACAGAGAGGCATGGCGGACGACCGCTGATATCAGAAACCTGATCCCGGATCAGTGCGCGAAGCTCTTCGGCTATTTTTTTTCCATCAATAATATTCATAGTGTTACCGGTACTTTACCAGAAGCGCATTTTATACACAACCGCTTGTAAGTATGGGTCTCGGTAGTGTGTGGATTATTACTGTTT
>CAZENM010000227.1:0-2456 GCA_964513575.1 uncultured bacterium
CGTTATAAAACTTAACTTACTCATGCTTTGCTGCATAAGAAACATATCGTTCACTTCTAGATTTGTGTTGGTTGCCATGTAAAAAATCAAAACGTTCATTAACTTGGAGCATTTATCGTTTGTTTTAATCATTTCTGACAAATCAGAACAATACAAATTTTTGACGTATAGCTCGTGAATTTGTTTGTTAATGTGTAGAGGATGAAATTTAAACAATATATCCCTTGTCGAAACATTTGATGATATTAGATTTTTTAGATCGTCTAGAGAGAGTTGATCTGCTATCTTTACCAAATGCTTGGGTTCTAGAGATGAAAAGCTATAAGATTTATTTTCGTTAATTGCGCTCATTTATGAACTCCATTTTGTTTGTTGTGTAATGTATTTTAAGGGGTATTTGTTTAGTGAGTATAAAGAGAGTGTAAGTTTAATGTTTTTTCGATTTAAGAAAAAATGTTACCACCTTCAAGCTATAAATGAAAGTACAAATGAACACAAAACGATCGACACTCCAAAAGTAGAAAATTTCAGTTTTTTGGACTCAATTATTTAATTGCATATCCACGGATGTATTTTGTTATTCATTTTAATTACGGAATCACCTCTATAGGCAGCGCTTTAGCTCTTTTTGCAACATGAAATAGCGCTCTATCCCCTTAAAGCTCTTAATTATTTGAACTCTCAAATAGAGAGGCTTACTTAGATAATGTCGTATGTGTGCGAATGTGATTGCGCGGTAATTGGTTCAGAATTATATTCGAGCCTGAAAATTTGTGAGTTTAATCAGATCCCTAAAACATCGGAGTCAAATCATGGCCTCTTCATCCTCTTACACATCTTGTTCTTCCTCTAGCAGTGCTCCTAAGTATTATGAAAGTACTTTCCGTGAATTTCTTTTGAAACAGGTTTCTAAAAGGAATAATGTGGCTTGTCTGCAGGATCATAATAAAGTATTTCATTTGTTTAGTGATGTGGTTATTAAAATAATTGATAACCAACGAATGGGCAATTCGTCATATAATCAACATTCTTTTGTGAGAGAGTATCCTGAGTTGCGAGAAAGATTCGAATTTTTATCTAGCAATTTAGTGCATCAAAATTTTGATCAAGGAATGGGTATCCTAAGTGAATTTACAGAATGTTTAATGGTCCACCCGCGATTTATGTTGGATTTAGAGTATGTTCATGAGCAAATCAAGAAATCCACTGTTTCGGAATCCAGCTCATCATGTGCTTCATCAACATCATCATCGTCAACTACTATGCTAGAAGCTTACAGTTCTTTTAACTTTGCTGATATTATGGGAGAGATGATTCTTAGCGGTGAGCCCCTGGGTGACAATAATTATCCGATCATCCAAAAATCCCTTAAACTAATCCTAGAAGCTGATCATATTGTACATCAGTCATTTTCATCAGATTTTCCCGAGGCTATGGAGCTTTTCGATATCACTCTATTCCATTTTCAGAGAAGGAATATCCAAGCCTATGGAAATGCTCTTTCGGATCTTATCGAGAGGCTTAAACACCTTCCTAAATTTAAATTGCTAATGGAAAATGCAAATCACCTTGTGAACACAAAGGAAGAGGTGATAACAGTCGAGAACATTAGGGAAACATTCTATAATGTAATGCTCGATGTCTCGTCTGAGCCTGAATTGTTTGATATAGAGGATCTAGCCGCTCAAGAGAGCTTTGTCTTTATCGCGCTACCATCCATCACATTATTAAGAGTCATGTGGTTGTCTAAAGAGCTCGTAGATGTTGTACAGCTTTGTGGCAACAAAAGGTTGTCGATGGAAAATTGCCCAGCTTCACATCAGGGATTTGCGGCGATATTAATTCCTCTGAAAAAAGAAGTCGGCAGGCTTACTGAGGAGCAATTTAAGATTTTAGAACAGTTCTGTCTGGAAAATCCCGACAAGCCTGTGGAAAACTCTTTAATCACCCCTGAAATTTCAAGCATCAAGGCAAAATTACAGTCAGTAGGAATACAAGTTTCTCAGATGAAAACGTTTAAAGGGATTATCCCAGAGATTTTGAAAATCTATAGTTAGAAGACAGGTTGCTTTCATGAAATAGAGGTCAGACCTAGAGCGTCACATGTGACTTGTTAGAGCCGTATTGTTCACTCTTAAAATCGGGTCATTTCTGGAACCAATTGTGTCGCCCCTCCGGGACTGAGATTTATTTTGCTCTTACCCAGGCTTCGCTCACCCCTCCGGGGCACGCCACAGCCTGGGCTTAAATGTTTAGGCCCCTCCGGGGCTTAGCTACAATCTGTGCTATACCCCGGAGGGGTAACACACCAACCCAACGACCGCACCCCCGAAGGGGTGTGCCGGAATTCACAATTTTAAACCTCAAATACTTCCCATAAAATTGAATAAATGCTTCTTTTAATGTTCGTTTTTTGTGATGTTTTTCTTTCCGGCACACCCCTTCGGGGGTGCGAG
>CAZENM010000228.1:0-2417 GCA_964513575.1 uncultured bacterium
AAAAACGTCGTGCCCAACAAGCCAAAATCGAAGGTGCCAAGAAAAAAATTGAATGGGGATCGCAGATACGCAGTTACGTATTTGACGACCGCCGTGTAAAAGATCACCGGACCAATTACCAGACCAGCAATGTTGGAGCTGTAATGGATGGAGATATAGATGGCTTCATCAAGGCCTATTTGATGGAATTTGCAGGAGAACAGAAGGAAGAATAAAACAAGTTTTTACAAAAATGCTTGCGTATTCCGATAAAAACCCGTAATATTGCACCCGATTTCAGACCCAGTGTCTGAACAGGTCCTATAGCTCAGTTGGTTAGAGCACCTGACTCATAATCAGGGAGTCCTTGGTTCAAGCCCAAGTGGGACCACAAACCAGAAAGCACTTGCGATTCATTTCGCAGGTGCTTTTTCTTTCCCGTGAAATCAGAATATTTACTTTCTACAACCTCATTCAGTCAGTTCATCGCCCAATTTAGAAGTTACATTCTATTTTAAATCAATTATTCTTATCTTTTTAGTAGATTTGAAAAGTAAATATAAAAATAGCTACAAAATCAATCTATCATTTTATATGGAAACAAAAAAGTCTTTTAATCACCTTATGCGTGTGCTCCATCGACACATTGGCTTCTTTATCCTCGGGTTTATTGTTATTTACGCGATCAGCGGAATTGCTTTAATATTCAGGGATTCCGATTTTCTGAAATACGAAAAAAAGATCAAGGTAACATTACCAACCGATACAAAGTCGTCCGATATAGGCAGCTCTCTTAAAATAAGAGACTTCAAAATATTGGAAACACAAGGGGATGTTATTTATTTTAAGGATGGTTCGTTCAATACATCTACAGGAGAAGCTGAGTATACAACCAAAGAGTTGATTTTTCCAATCAACAAGTTAGTCAGCTTACATAAAATTCCCAGCAAGAATCCGCTTCATTGGTTTTCACTTGCTATTGGGATTCTTCTGTTTTTTATGGCAGTATCCTCATTCTGGATGTTCACGACCCGTTCAAAACAATTTCGAAAGGGTATGTATACTGCATTAGCCGGAATCGTTTTTGCAGTAATACTCTTACTATTAATTTGATTACCAAAAAGAGGAGGTTATCCGATAGATATCCTCCTCTTTACTTATTAACGAACGTTGTTAATGCTATTCTTCGCTGTATCGTGTTTAGTTTTTAATACATTTCCAACTTTGGAAAAATAAATTTTCACTTGTGTTTTCAACGTATCCTTCAACCCCGAGGTAGCTTTCTCAACCAAAACGAAGCTAAGCAGATAATCTCCGTCCGGTAAATCAAGCGTAGCGTCAATGTCACTGTCTGCTATTGGACAAACTAATTCCTGTTCACCACTCTGCCGGCCAGTAGCAGCATAGGATGCCGACGCGGCTCCACCGCCAGCTCCACCTGAAAGATTACTCACACTGCTGACTGCAGCGGAAATGATTGAACCTCCAGGCAATGCTCCACCCAAAAGCTGGGCTCCGGAAGCAATGGCACCTCCTGCCTGATGAAGGCCGGCGTTCACGCGTGCCGATCCTTGGACAGGATGCGGAGTGATTAATTTGTCAACCGTATTCACATGAAAAACTATATCAGGGAAAATTACCTGGCATCCTTCCGAATTCATTTCAATACGGATTATATTAAGAATACCTTTTTTTCCGTCGTTAATACTCCTCTTATTTGAGGAGGCCACGGTCACGTTCATCGAAATGCGGTTAGGCATCCCGTCATTAATTTTGATTTTAGATTGCTGCGATATGTCTGACTCGCGAACAGCAGCACTACCCTGCTGAACTTTTTCACCAAAAGTGGCCCCCTGAGTCTGACGCGGGGTTGTCAAAACTTTCGCTCCACTCTTTTTTACTGACTCCTGTCCGAAAAAAGAAAAAGAATAAAGCAAACAGCCGAAGAGTAAGATTAATCTGACTTTCATATTTGTAATTATTATTCGTCACAAGGACTACATTAATTAGTAAACAGTCAGCTAAATCGTTTTGTTTTAAACCCGTACGCAGTTAATCAGATGTATTCTCCCATCATTTAATTATTTTACAAACTTATTTTCACGAGCACTGTAACGCGGTGGAATTGTTGGATAGTTATTGACAATTTCATTTATACGACTAATGGCATTTAGACCTTCTGTTTTATACTGTTTTACCCATTTCAAAAGCCTTGTCCATTGCGTCGCTTTTTTGGATATCACCCATATTCCAGGCTCCGGTTCCATAAACAATCCCATTCTCCCTGGCTCCGTCAAGGCAATAGGTAAATCCCTTGAATTCTTCCAAGGTTCGTTCCATAGCTTGCTTGTTGTCGTCGGCAGCCGAAACAATGAAATAAAATTCCTTATTGCTGATTTCAGTATAACGCTTTTCACCATCAGCCGCTTCTTCGAACC
>CAZENM010000229.1:0-2411 GCA_964513575.1 uncultured bacterium
ATCCTAAAAAATCTCGATCGAAATCAAACGGATTCTAATTTTTTCACAGCCTCTCACTCTTTCCCATTTAGGGTTCATTATCGAAAAAATATCATCACGATTAAAGAAATAGTTATAGTCTACTGGCTATAATTTAATACTAAACGCTGGATGAATTCGGAGTGCATGCAACAAGTTGCAATCACTCCAAATATTCCCAGGTTTTTTAATGAATCGACTGACCGGGATCAATCTGTACAATCGACAGCACTTCAGTAGCCTCGTCATTCGAAGCTGCAAGCACCATTCCCTGGCTTTCGATCCCCATTAATACAGCGGGTTTTAGATTAGCAACCAGGACAATTTTTTTACCCACAAGTTGTTCCGGCGTATAGTATTGGCTGATTCCTGAAATCACTGTTCTTTCCTCGAAGCCTAAATCCACTTTAAGTTTTAGTAATTTTTTGCTTTTGGGGACAGGTTCAGCTGAGGCGATGGTTGCCACACGAAGATCTATTTTTTGGAAGTCATCAAAGTCGATTAATGGTTTTAAGGGTGGGTACACTTTTTTCCTACTTTTCTTGGAGAGTTCATGAAGCTTAGTGATTTCAGAATCAATTTGTTCATCTTCAATTCTTTTAAATAATATTTCCGCAGTTCCGAGCTTTTGCCCCCCGGGGATAGGATTTGCAATGACATCATCCCAGGATAGGTTTGCTAGCTCGGTGCTGTAACCCAACATCTTCCACACTTTTTCGGCTGTATGAGGAATAATAGGGAACGACACAAGAGCTATCACCTTTAGGCATTCCAGGCAATTGCCGATCACCGTACGCATCCGCTGCTTGGTTGCATCGTCTTTTGCGAGCACCCAAGGCTTGGAATGATCAAAATAAACATTCCCTAAGTGAGCGATCTCCATAACGATCTGACTCGCACGCCTTACCTTAAAGTGTGAAAAAGCTTCGACAATCTCTTTTTGG
The DNA here is from genome assembly GCA_964513575.1 of uncultured bacterium. Classification (GTDB taxonomy): domain Bacteria; phylum Chlamydiota; class Chlamydiia; order Chlamydiales; family Parachlamydiaceae; genus CAMFKA01. The sequence continues at coordinate 963 of CAZENM010000229.1, forward strand.
AACAGATCGAGTTGTTGAAAAAACTGTTTGTCTTCTTCAGTTTCCTGCTTAGCGGACGGAACAACCCCTTCACAACGATTGTGGGCAAACACCATCACTCGGTTAACGAGGTTGCCGTATTTCCCCAACAGCTCTGCATTACAACGGTTTTGAAAATCTTTCCAGGTAAATTCCGCATCAGAAGTCTCGGGAGCGTTTGATGCGATGGCGTATCTGATCTGATCCACGGAATAGTGTTTAAAAAACTCTTCAAGGTCAATAAACCATCCTTCCGATTTGCTGAATTGACGTCCCTCTAAATTATAAAACTCGTTTGCAGGAAGTTCGTCGACAAGTTTATAGGGCTGGTCTTGTCCCATGGTCATTGCGGGGAAGATCACTCCATGAAACGGAATGTTGTCTTTTCCAATAAAGTTCACCAAGGTTGTTGCGGGGTCGCACCAGTAGTCTTTCCACTTGTTGCGATCTCCGGAAATTTCAGCCCACTCTTTCGTCGCCGAAATGTAACCAATAGGAGCGTCAAACCACACATACAGAACCTTTCCTTCCGTATCCGGAAGCGGAATCGGAATCCCCCAATCGGAATCTCGGGTGATGGCCCGGGGTCTCAGTTCCTTAATATACGATTTAACAAAATTAACGACGTTCCCCTTCCATTGTTTAGTCTCGACCCATTCTTCTAATCGTTCTTTCATCTTATCCAACAACAGAAACCAGTGTTTGGTAGGTTTACGTATCAGGAATGCGTTTGTTAATTTCGATCTTGGGTTAATGAGATCTACCGCATCATAGCTAGCTCCGCAAGAAGGACATTCGTCTCCGCGTGCTTCTTTATAGGCACATTTAGGGCAAGTTCCCACAACATAGCGGTCCGCTAAAAACCGGTGATCTCTTTCCGAATACAATTCATCAGTCACCTTTTCTTCGATCAATCCATTTTTATAAAGGTCTTGAAAATACTGTTGTGTGGTCTCTACATGCCCAGGCCAGGTGGTGCGGGAATAGTGATCGAATGAGATCCCCAGCTGTTGAAAAAGCCCCTTATTAGCCGTGTGAAAAATATCCACATGTTCTTGTGGTGATCTTTTAGCTAATTCAGCGCTTAGGGTAATCGCGATCCCATATTCGTCCGAACCGCAGATGAATAGCACATCATTGGTTTGCAGGCGCTGAAACCTAGCAAAACAGTCTGCGGGCAAATAGGCTCCGGCGATATGTCCAAAGTGGAGTGGACCATTAGCGTAGGGCAGAGCGGAGGTAATTAAAATTTTCTTTTTCATAATGATATTTTGGGATAAATAGGTTGGGGTTTGGGCTTCTGAAGAATAAGCACCTCTAAATCAGTGTCAGGGATTATTTTCCATCCGAGTAGATTTTTAGTTCTTAAATCGGCATAAAGAGGACCGGGTTTAGAATAGGAAAATTCCGGCTCTACCTGTCTTGGAGAAG
>CAZENM010000230.1:0-2392 GCA_964513575.1 uncultured bacterium
TCTTAGCAAAAGAAGTCCTCGAGTTTCTTGGTCGTTAAGGCGACCAATATATTTTTTATCCTTAAATACGGCCGAACCTTGAAGGCTCAGTGTTCCCGCATTTTGCTCAATTCCTTTTGTAGCTTTTTGAGTGACATCTATTTCTGACATTTTCGTCTTTTCGGCTATGTTTATGCCGTTCTTCGCTGCCAACCGAATTTCACCTGTGAAAGAATCTTTCGTATCACTGGAGAAATCCTTTAAAAACTGGCTCAAATCTTTAACGATCGCCATATGCCTATAGCGCCTATTCGTTACCATGCTTTGGATTTCTGATCCTAAATCGCTTCTCAACTGAGGCTCGGCCTTTATGATATCTATGATCTTTTCCCTCGTGATAAGTAACTGTACATAGGAACGAATATGATTATCTCTTTTTAAGAAATCTAAAACAGACTCCATTTTATCCCGTGCTGCTTTCTCACCCACCACAACAACCCCTAGATTTCCCAAATAAATTTCTTTCGAAAGAGTACTCGATAATTTCCCGATGGCTTCATAAAGAGTTTTCCCAGTAGCTGTTTCGACAACAGTTGTTAATTGTATTTTTCCTGTTCCAGTTGCCTTAGGAGCAGGGCTAATTATGGAGACTGTCAATTCAAACTGACCAGAATCATCTTGATCAATCCCCATAATGTCGATAAGAGCCAGATTATCTATTTCATAACTGCTCCAACAACCGGTTAGGGAAACAGAGAGCAGCACAAGAAGAACCACTGAAAAAAAGATTCGAATAGTTATATATTTATTCGTTTTCATCTCGATTCTCCTTCGGCGGATGGATCGGAGGTTTAGGGAAATTGTCATCCCCGCTCCGCCTTACATTAGAAACTCCTACCCCTGCACGTATCTCCATTGCCCACCTTGGAGCCCGTAAAAACACATCCTTCCAGCCTTCTTTACGGGCAGGGGAGATAGGCGATAAATAAGGCACACCAAACGATCGCAAATTAATTAAATGGGTTAAAATCACCATCAAACCAACCAGGATGCCCATATAGCCAAAAAGGGCTGCAAATAATAACATAGGTAAGCTTAAATACCTTATCACCTGTTGAAAAGCATAATTCGGCAAAATAAAAGCAGTTAAGTTAGCAACTGCAATGACGATTACCGTTAACGGTGCGACTAAACCGGCTTGTATGGCCATTTGACCAATAATTAGAATTCCTAAAAGAGTAATCAACGAACCGTGAAATCGTCTGGGCATTCTTTGTCCTGCTTCCCGCAGCAACTCAAAAGCAATAATTGCAAATATAGATTCAATCAACACTGGATAAGGCAAGTCAGCCCGATTACTTGCTATACGTATTAGAAAAGGCGGCTGTAATAACTCTTGATGTATCGTTAAAGTCGCAACAAAAAATGCAGGCAACATCAAGGCAACCAGAAGCCCTAGAGCGCGAATCCAGCGTACAATGGAAACAGGGAACGACCCACTATAATAATCATCATTCGATTGAAGGAACTCGACAAATACAGCAGGCATAGTCAAAGCAAAAGGTGTGCCGTCTGTCAGTATAGCGACTTTCCCTTCCAATAAACCTGCGCACAACCGATCTGGACGTTCTGTATTGAAAATCGTCGAAAATGGAGATAGAGGAGTATCTTCAATCATCGATTCTATATAACTGCTTTCCAAAATACCGTCAATCTCTATACGAGACAATCGGTTATGAACTTCACTAACCAATGTATCATCCGCAACTCCCTTAAGATAAACAACCGCTAACTTTGTCTGTGTCTGCTTTCCTAGAGTTAAGTATTCAATTTTTAAAGACGGATTCTTTATTTTTCTACGAATCAACATAACATTGGTATCGATCGATTCAACAAATCCCTCTCTCGGTCCCCGAATCACTTGCTCAGTTTCCGATTCTTCTATTGATCTCCCTGCTGAATAGTGTGAGCGCAACAAGAATGCGACGTTGATTTCCTCCACTATCAAAACCGTTTGTCCTGACAAAATTTGATTGACCATAAGCGTTGTATCATTGAGTTTAATTTTTTCACTAAAAATAAAGTGCTGGCATATCTGTGTGATGAAAGAATTCTTTGCCTGTAAATTCATCCTAGAGGTGCCATTCCACTCAGTATTACCTATTAAAAACGTTGCAAGACCTTGTTCAATTTCAAAAATCCTTTGTTTATTTACCAAGTTAGATGAATAAATAAGATAACTATTCATGTTGCCAATCAGAAATATCTTAAAGGTCACATCATCACATGATTTAAATGTATCTCGCAAAAAAGATAGTTGTTCATTCAAAGCCGTTACACCTCCCTCTATTAATATATACTTCCCCCAAAAGGATAAAATATGTAGTACACTGCCCCCCCCACATACAAAAAA
>CAZENM010000231.1:0-2348 GCA_964513575.1 uncultured bacterium
CAACATTTTATGGCCAATACAGCAACCACTACAGTATGCATAAACTCTTTACGTCAGCGCTGGACAGTATTAACTTTCCTCACTTAAAAAATCCTATTACGGCTTTAATCAAAACTCTGATTTTACCGTCTAAAGCGCTTGATTGCCTCCATAAAAATGGATATATCCACCGAGATATCAAACCTGCAAATATTTTAGTGAAATTTTCCGATGAGGATGATTCGGACCCGAAGAAAATCAAGGGCGCGTTAACAGATTTTGACTTTTTATGTAAGGAACATAAGGTTGAAACACCAGTCGTTCTCACATATAAGTATATGGATCCTTCAATGTTTGGGGAAACACCTGAAATCAGTATTTGGAACCAATGCCGTCACAAAGGAATTCAAACAAAACAATCTGACATCTATGCTTTAGGAATCACTTTCACAGAATTACTTACCGGTTTCATCACAACCCAAGCGCTTGGCACACAGAACCAAGCAACGGTTTCGACGTTAATAGAAAAAAATATTAACTATAAAACAATAGGCTGTGGAAAATTTATGAAAGATCAGCTGATCGCGCTGACAAAGGAACATGGATGGATCTCTCAAGGTATTGAAAAAATTCATGTAGAAGGAACTGGAAGCCATATTCAACAATTGATATTTCAATACCCGCCGATTGAACAGATTGAGCATCACCTGTTGGCTGCTTGTGAATTGATTCAAGAAACCATCACTCCCCATGAGTATCAAATGCTGCGTAAATTATCTGAGCTAGCCTGTGCGATGAGGTTCTTTAATCCAGACCAAAGACCCACTGCGGAAGCGATTCACGATAGTTTAACAGAAATTTTAAACACTCCCCTAGCAAGAAAGCGAGAAAGAGTGGAAGATTTAGAAGCTGATCTCAGCGAAACCTCTTCAAAAAAATAACAAATCAAACTGGATCTCTATTTTTTCACAGCCTCAGAGACTCCCATTAGGAAGACAGCCACAGAAGGGGTTCAAGATAGGCTAAGAGTGATTTTGAACGCACCTCCCCCCTAGAAAACGAGAGCGAGATGAGAAATCCTTCTCGATCAACCAACTTTTAAATCACGATGCCGAAACTTAAGGTTTTTGAAAATGATTACTCTTCGCGTTCAACAATATTGCTCAGGGTACGCCACCCCACAATCAACAATGGAAACCCAATAATCAGATAGAGATACCAGTAATGGGCATCCCAACGAAGCACCAAGGAACCATCGGCTCCTGAAAATAAAAATAAAATAATCCCGAATAGTAAAAACACAATCCCGATACTCAAGCATCCTAGGGTTAACATCACTTGCTTGGTTTGATCGGCCTGCGCATCTTCTTCGGAAATCAGAGAATCATCACCTTTCAGCAATGGGGCTACAGGAATCACCTCTGCTTCTTCGGCTTTGGCGAGGCGGTACGGGGACTTGTATCCACCAACAGCACTCGGCATCACATTGTCTAATGTGACTCCACAAAAAGGACAAGACTCCGCTGAAAGAGGTACATTTCCTTCACAACTCCAACACATCCTTTTTTTGTCGCTTGCACTCATTTTAATGTCTTCTCTATGATAAATGATACTATGAAACTTAAATGTGCCAAATCACTTCTTTTTAGGCTAGTCCTCACCTCAATCATTATACTCTTCTCGGGCTGCGCTTCCTACAAAATTCCACCATCGGAGCTTTGCGAAACGACGTCCGAACATTGGCTGTATGACGTGATCCCCCGACACCGCTCGCAGATAGCTTGGTACGATGCGGGACACTGGATCGCTTGGAGTTTACTTGGTAATGATGATGACGGAATCTTTGGCGAAGGTCCCCACGCAAATTACAAACCCGAAGAACCGGCTTCCGTTGCCAAAGCTTTAAAGTGGGAAGGAAGAAACCCTCTGCATAATTTCTGCTTTTATTTAATCGGCAGCGCTCATAGAACAAATAGCGAATACACACTTTTGGAGGTTACACCCTGCCATTTAAAGGTTGGTCGCTATAGCCCAGTAGCCAAAACGGTGTTTCCCACAAAAAACAGCTGCTTTTACTTTGGACTTCACGGAGGGAAACCTTTCCTCTCATTTAGACTTCGGTGGACGCGAAATAAATCGACGGATTTTTACTTTGGTTGGAGAGAGCGAGGCAACTTTGGAATAAAATGCGTCCCGATTGCTACAAAAAAATCTCCCTCGGCCTCATGACTCATTAGGGTTTTTATCGGCCGCGCGCGCGATTTCACCATGATTCCTTCTTGTGTGATGAGTGTCTCCTCTGCTAATGTATACACAGACCCTCTCAAGAATCGATATTTGGAAGGCGCTAAAGCTCTCGTTCTTGGGAG
>CAZENM010000232.1:0-2344 GCA_964513575.1 uncultured bacterium
ATCCATAGCGGCTGTCGGCGGCTGAACCGCCAAAGCAAGCGATACAAATAGAAAAGCTTTAATAAGTTTCATAACCGTCCACCTGTTTTTATATGAATTATACCTTTACCTCTGCAAAACACCTACAAAAAGGGCTCTGCAGCTATTATTTTCAATAATACCACAAACGCAAACAAAGTCAATCTGAAAATAATTCAACATGGCCCATCCGATGCCCTATCGTCTTGAATTACAACTCCCTCCTACCACCCCACCACAGGGCCTATGCATTAAATATCCCCACTATATAGGGTTTTTTTGAAATACGCTTTTAAGTAAAAAAGTGCGTTCCGGGATTAAATCAGAAAAAATTTGAGAAAAGGCGAAAAAAAAAGTATGTTGCTCATGACCCAAAACACCTTAAAAAAGGCGCAATGTGAGCAACATACTAAAGTTAGTGTTACAAAAAAAAGATCGGTTAGCAAGGCTTATTGAACAAATAAATACAATTCCCGATCCCAGAAAAAGAAAAGGGAAGCATCCTTTTGAATCTCTTATGATAATAACATTGTGTGCTGTGACGGGAGGAGCTAACAATGATATTGCAATCGCAGAGTTTGGACAAAGTCGAGTTGGTGATTTTAAAAAAATCATTCCGTTGCCTTGTGGAATACCAAGCTATAGCACATTTAATCGAGTAATAAGCCATATTAGCGTAATAGATATGCAGCGACTCTTTGATATAGTGCCTGATGAATGGAAGCGATCCGGTGAGCAAGAATTAGCCGATTCCCCTGAAGCGGTGGAGATTCAAAGTTATTTGAAAAGACATAGGTGTCTTGACGGAAAAGTATTGCGAGCGATTGCGCAAAAAGAACCTTGCACGCTGGTGCGTGCTTATGACCCGACCCAACAAAAAGTGCTCTATCAAACAAGAGTCGGTGAAAAAACAAATGAAATCACGGGGAGCCCGATAGATTTGGAAAACATTAAAGACAAACTTTCCAATACTATCGTTAGCCTTGATGCAATCGGGACTCAGAAAAACATTGTCACTATTATCCGCGAATATGGAGCCGACTACCTTCTTCCGATAAAGGGAAATCAATATCAATTACATGCCGATGTAAGCCTGTTCCTTAATGACGTTGCAGACGGCAAAATGCCTGAGATTGTTCACACTTTTCATGAAACGCGAGATAAAAAGCACGGTCGAATAGAAATTAGAAAATGTTGGACAACTCATGCCATCGATTGGTTCGATCAAAAGCATTTGTGGAAAGACCTAACCACCATAAGCGTTATAGAAACTTCCATTATAAAGCGCGGAACAACTACGATCAACAGGCGTTACTACATCAGCAGCCTATCGGTTAAAGCCGTTATAATTTTAGCGTTGGTTCGTAATCATTGGAGTATCGAAAACAAATTGCATTGGGGCTTAAACACATCATTTGATGAGCATATCGCTACGACACGCGGACGAGGCGCAGGCAATAAATCAATTTTTCGATGTGTAGCTTTATCATTTTTGCAAAGGCACCCTGCAAATCTTAGCATTAACAATAAACGAGCGCGCGCAGCAAATGACTTTGAGTTCCTGATGGAGGTTGTTTTGGGTGAAAAAATTGACCTCAGAACTCCTACACAAAAAGTGATTCGCTCGCTCAAACGAGGTATTGATTATCTAATAACCTCGGTTCGCGACATATACCTCGCTCTCATTTAGCTCATCTGCAGGTCGATTTGTCACACGACCCACTTATACATCGGCCAATTTTCCATGCCAAATTTTCAAAACACAATCCGATCTAAGACTAAATTCTGTTAACGGACACCTATTTTTAAGTGCTACAACCGAAAGACAAACCTCTGCTAAAAACAGCTAACCCATAATACAATATTTTAAATTCAAATCCGCTTTATACAAAATCTTGTTTTAAAAAGCCTTTATCTAAAGGTGTTTTAATGCATAGGCCCTGTTTTTCGGCATAAAACCCTTGTTTTCTCATTCCGCGCCATAGTAACATAATAATATATGGTGCGCGACTAACAGTCATTTTACAAGGAACAAAGATAATGAAGAAACTTTTATTAAGTACGGCACTTATTTTAAGTGCCGGTCCAATGTTGGGAGCAGATGATTGGTCGGGCGGGGACGACTTAAAAAGCCTGAGACACGAAGAGGCCAACCAGGCTCGCGAATGGCTTCAAAAAGGGCTTATTACGAAATCGGAACGAAAGACACTTTCACGTAGGTCCGCACGCGCTGCAACAACTTCCGATCTCACAACATCGATGGCGCTATCCACTCTCCGCACGCTTAATTCAAAAAACATAGATAAGAGCGGCGCTGTGTATAAGG
>CAZENM010000233.1:0-2326 GCA_964513575.1 uncultured bacterium
GCAATTTAGAAATATTGTACAACGAGCTTCAAGCAAGGCTGCTTCATTGTCGGTCGCAAAATTAACCGCCTATCAACAAAAGTTTGACAGTGAGGAGTTGTTTATCCTTCTCTCCGCCTGGAAATTAGGTGTGGGCCAGGATTATTTTTTGGGCGATGATGACTACTTTTCGGAAAATTCAGAGGACTCTCAACAACCCATAATCAAAATAACCCCCCTTGAAAGTTACCTTAACGAACTTAATTTACAATTGTTCACGGACATCAACTCGTTTGCGGACGTCAATCGAGTGTTTTCCAATGTGGGATTATTCGAGGGAAGGGATTTAAGAGCGGTTGGTATCGATTTGGATATCGAATTCTATTGTGCTCAATTAGAAAACGGAAAAGGAGATCCCAGGCTGGTGATTGAACAAATGAAGCTGTTGCTAGAAGATAAACAGGGGATTTGGTGCGGTGTTCTAGGTGAGCAATTTACAGATTCAGGAATAATCTCGCGCTCTTTTTCGCAATTGGAAGCGGATAATTACAACCACGATTCCATTGCTTTGTTCAATACGATGATCATTAAGTTATACAAAGACAACGGACTGGCGCTCCTTACGAGGTTCTTAGAGAGTCGCGATATGATCCAAACTGAATTGAAAAGACACAACCAAGAGTCTTTAGGTGATTATCAGAGTCTTAAAAACTATCACCCTTTAGAAGTTCATCAAGAGTTATCAATTTTTGGTGTGGGTCGCTCAGATAGTGGAGCAAAAAGACAAAGACGATAATCATTTTTAGATTGGTTTTTTTTAGCGGGACCCAATCCATGGTCATCAAACGTTCTTTATTTTGATGATCTTGAATTGGGTCCAGCTTTGAGGCTGTGAAAAAATAGAGATCCAGTTTGCTTTCGCTGATCTTTTTTGTCTTTTCATTCAAATGAAAATCCTACAAAAACTCGATCGAAATCAAACGGATTCTAATTTTTTCACAGCCGCTTTGGATTAAGCCTCGACCAGGTCGCCAGATTCGACTTCAGCAGCACCTTTTTTAAGGATAGGCTTCTTGTCTTTAGCGGCTTGAATAATTAACCCCTCTAGCTCATCTAAGAGTTTTGAGTTGTTAAGCAGTTCTTGACGCACAGCTTCACGTCCTTGTCCTAGACGTTGTCCATTATAGCTAAACCAAGCACCTTTTTTATCGATAATTTGATATTCAGTTGCCATGTCGATCACTGATCCTGAACGTGAGATCCCTTCGTTGAATAGGATGTCGAATTCGGCTGTGATAAACGGAGGAGCCATCTTGTTTTTTACAACTTTAACTTTTACTCGGTTACCGATCTCGTTGTTTTCTGGACCTTTAATCCCAGCCATTCTACGGATGTCCAAACGAAGGGAAGAGTAAAATTTTAACGCTCGTCCTCCTGTTGTTGTTTCCGGATTGCCGTACATCACTCCAATCTTTTCACGAATTTGGTTAATGAAGATTGCGCAGGTGTTGCTTTTTGATAACGCGGCTGTGAGTTTTCGTAGAGCTTGAGACATCATTCTAGCTTGAAGTCCTATGAATTGATCCCCAATTTCCCCTTCCAATTCTGATTTAGGAACCAACGCTGCTACAGAGTCGATGACGATGACGTCAATAGCGTTAGAGCGTGCTAGCATTTCAGCGATGTTTAACGCTTCTTCTCCACTATCAGGCTGCGAAATCAAGAGGTCGTTGATGTTGACTCCGATTTTTGCGGCATAAGCTGGGTCTAGAGCGTGCTCCGCATCAATATAAGCAGCGATACCGCCATTTTTTTGAGCGCTTGCGACGATGTGGAGAGCTAGTGTCGATTTACCGGATGATTCTGGACCAAATAGTTCGACAACACGTCCTCGGGGCACTCCACCAATTCCAAGCGCTAGGTCTAATGAGGGAGCTCCTGTTTTGATCACGCTGATTTCGTTTTCAACAGAATGTCGTCCTAAGGTCATGATGGCGCCATCGCCAAATTGTTTTTTTATGTGCCCGACAGCGAGATCTAAAGCTTTTTTCTTTTCTGCGTCTAGATGGGTTGAGTGGGCTTCTTTAGAGGTTTTTCCTGGTAAAGACATGGGTGCGTCTCCTTTAGAGGTTACTTTTTGTTTTATCTATATTAGAATATAGGATGTTGATTTTGCTAGGAAGAGAAGATGGTGTGGAAATTAAGCGAATCGTGGGAACGCGTTATCGGGGATGAGTTCAAGCTTCCTTATATGAAAGAGTTGCATGAGTTTGTCATTCAGGAATATCGGATGGGTGGTGTGTATCCTCCAAAACACCTAATATTCAACGCATTAGAAACAACTCCG
>CAZENM010000234.1:0-2313 GCA_964513575.1 uncultured bacterium
AGACGCAGGTTTATCTGATTTTGGGAAAATTGAGTATGCCTATTATCAAATGGCGGTAGATGCTGGGATTGAAATGACCCAATGTCGTCTGCATCAAGAGAATGGACGAAGCCATTTCATGACAAAACGATTTGACCGGGAGATTGACGGGACAAAAATCCACATGCAATCTCTTTGTGCCATCGCCCATTTAGATTTCAATTGCCCATCAACTTACTCATATGAACAGGCAATAAAAGTCATGAAGAAACTAAAACTTCCGCAAGATGATTTTGACCAATTTATTCTACGAGCTATCTTCAATGTGTTGGGCTGTAATAACGACGATCATGTAAAAAACATCGCATTTTTAATGAATAAGCAGGGCGATTGGCGGCTTTCGCCGGCCTTTGATATCACCTATGCATATGATCCGAAAAATGATTGGATAAGCCAACACCAAATGAGCATTAATCGAAAACGAGAGAATTTCATAAAGGAAGATTTCATCTCATTAGCAAAGGAGGGAGGAATTTCAATCAGTCGAGTAAAAGATATGCTGGATCGAGTTGAATCCTCCTTGAGCCAATGGCCTGAAATTGCTCATGGAGTTGGGATGAGTGAATCTGATATTTATCAAGTGGATGCAACTCTACGAACCATGAAGCTTGGTTGATCAGAGGAAACCGAAATAATCAATAAGGTATCCTTTTTCCTATTCGAAGATGAGGAAATAAATTCGCCCCCACGGAAAAAAGTTTCAGGATAACCTCGTGATTTCTGTTTGAACAATTCCCAGCGATACAGAGAAAACTTACCTATGCCTGGTCAAACAAACCGTCTTTGCCGAGTTGTCAGAGTGTTATTCTCGACCGTGGCCGTATTCGGTGATATTGGAAAGGCATGTAGATGGTTTAAAAGCCCAAATATAGAATTGGGGGGGAAGACCCCCTGCAAACTGTTGAATACAGAGATTGGAGCAGGCATGGTCGAAGATATATTAAAGAGGATCAAGTACGGAATCTACGGTTAATAAGATTCGAGCCAATTCATAAAACTCAAAGATTAGGATTATTGGTTTGCGTTATTGGTAAGAACGGGATTTGTGGGATAAGCGACCTGACTTTTGCTGGCTCTAATTTCGTTTCACTGTGGAAATATCATTCTTTGGGAGATGCAAAGTGAAGCCACTCGAAGTATTAGGGCGGGAAACCTAATTGACGAACAAGCCGAAATTTTAACCCTGAAGCAATTTGAACAATGTGGCAAGGGGAATCAAAAGAGATCCGGCTCTGAAGGAGATGAAAATGACGGTCAATATTTCAACAAAAAATGAACCCAACTCTTCCATTCCAGTTAGTCGATTTCATCACGGTGAAACAAGAAAGATATTCGATGAAGTAAAGGAAGCTGGGAAAAAGATCGTCGTAAAACGAAATATTCCAATTTGTATTCTCTTGGCCCCGAAACTCCATGAAGCCTTGATGGAAATGATTGCGGATCATATTGATTTGATAAAAGCCGAAGAACGACTAAAAATATCAGAAAATGGAGAAACCATCCCATTTGAAGATGTATTGAAGAAAGCCGGTTTCCCTCATCACGACCTTGATGAGGACGATGATGTGGAGATCGAATAAACATCAACTCAAATATTCAAGGTCATTCAAGGAAAGTAAGGATTCGCAAGTGATAAGTCTTCCATGGTAACCATAATCAAGCTCGCTCAATATGCACAATATTCGGACGACATCAAACTTGATCTCCTACTTGATGCGTTTTTACGTTCCAATCCTGTTCTAGCAGATGTACAAAGACCAGAAACACAAAACTTTCGAACATTAGCCGTTTGCGCTAGTTTTCTTGAATTATTTGCAATCAGATATGATCAGAAGCCGCCTTATTGGACATCAGAAATTGGTGCGCTTGAAGAACCTTACTTTATTCAGCCAATGGCGATGACATCGAAATGGTTTCATGAATGGTGTTTCCAAAACTCACCAGAACCACTGAAAAAGCGCAATATTTTCGCCACCGACAACTATCTAATGAGAGTTTAGTCCCTTTTAACACTTATCTTCAACAGGGCTAAATACAACTGGATTAGAACAAAGAGAATCAGAATGAAAAACCGAAAAAGTTCAGGGAATCCGTCCGAACCTATTGCAACAGAAGAAGAAATGGTGGCATCTTTGAATGCGGCGTTTGCAGGAAACGATTTGTCTTCAATATTAAAAATGCTTGGAGATATAGCAAGAACGAGGGGGATGACTGAAATAGCACAACTCACTGGATTAAGGCGCGAAAGCCTTTACAAATCTCTCTCCATGAATG
>CAZENM010000235.1:0-2298 GCA_964513575.1 uncultured bacterium
TTATACTATTCAGGGCGTATCTTAAGCTCAAAGCAACAAAAAATGATCGGCCCCGATTATTTTTTTCGACAACATAGATGACTAAGTGACTTTTTAAAAGATCTACTGCTGCTGGTAAGGTGTGAGTGGCGTTGGAAACCAAACACAAGTTACGCAAGTTACGCAACTTACGCAGGCCTGGCCCCAATCACAAAATTGACGAGTCCAAGCACTGCAGTTTCATACCGTTTTCCGCAAAATCTCCATGGGGAAAGAGGGCTTTCTGCTAGGTCTACCCCAAATATCACAATTTTTATAGCGATTAGTCGATATTTTTTTTTTCAATTAAATCATCAATAGTCGATTTTATATCCATAACAATTTTTTTTGATAATCCAAGACGAGTTTGAAATTCCCAATCATCGATATGGTAAATAACTTCATTAAGAACATTAGAAATAACTTTTAATTCGATCGAGTTAAATGTTACAACAGCATTTTTATTATTATAACTAAGTATTTTCATTTTTATTTTCCTCTACAAAAGAATTAACTTTTTCGTACAGCTCGCCCAAGAATTCCAGCATTAAATCAGCTTCATTCAAAGGTACGCTTATTTTTTCTTCGAAATTATTTATTTTAATCCCATTACACACTTCATTAAACGAATTAGCTAAGATTAGCAATTCATCCAAGGAAAACGATATAGTTGTTAATGATTTATTTGTGTTTAATACATCCATATTATCTTAGTTCCTTAAGAAAGTATTGAATTCCTTTGGTCGGTTGAAAGGCTGTGCCGCCATCTACGGCACTCGGATTATAGATAACTACGGTTCCGCTAGGTTCGTACCAATAGCCAGTTCTATTTTTGCTTAACATCTTGGTTGCTGTTGGATTGTTAATAATACTTTCAACGTGGCCAGCAAGCTGATTCCTCGTACGAATCCATCCTGGAAACTCCCCTTGATTCATAACATGCTTTTCAAATGCATGTCCACTTGCAATTTCTCTAGAAATTAAGGAGTTTTTCAATCGTAAAGCTTGGGTAGAACTACAAGCATATCCACTTCCCTGTCCAACATTCGGACTTTCCGCCGCCCTTCTAATTATTGTTGTCCCTGAATTACCGAAAGATTTACGCAGGCCCGGCCCCGATCATTCAAAAAATCAGTGTGTTTTTGTGACGTTTTTGACAGCCTAGGCCTGACCCCTTTACTAGCCTAAACCTGTCCCCTTTTACAATTCGAATTCAGCTATTAATTTTGAATCTATAAAAGTCCATTCAGTCCACCAACCATTCATCTTTCCAAATCCGCATAGCGTAATTGTCGAATCGCTTGTTTTAACTTCGCACAAATCTTTTAAATTGTCTGCTGAAGATTGATTTAAATCGATCCATTCATTTAACTCATAGTTAAAAGATCTGATACTAATATCTTTCCACGAATGAAAAAGAAGAAAACCACGTCCTAATATATTCTCTTCATCGTCAGACAAAGCTCCTTCAATTTTAATTAACACTTTTTTCTGGGCAGGAAGAAATTCCATTGTCTCTATATTAAAATCCGGAAAAGATAATTTATTTATTGTTTTTTCATTAAATGTTTTTTTCATAAATGTTCTCCTATTCTAATGTGAGCACTTTCGCATGATCTTTCAACTACATTTAAATTCGAATTCAGAGAATTGCCTGATTTGTTATAAAGATGGAGATGATCGAACTTGGTAAGTTTATCGGACGGATGTATTTTTGCCCTAACATTTCCATATTTATCAACAAATTCCATGAATCTTCCATCTGGGCTTTGTCCTTTAATTTTCAACCCTATGGATTCCAAGTCGGATATAATTTTATTTTTTGGATATGATTGGGCATTCGATAAATATGATTTGATCCCCGATCTCGTTAAGCTACTAGAATTTTGATCACTTAGCAAGGTGATCGGGGCCGGGCCTGCATAAGTTGCGTAAGTTGGTCTTCGCATCTTGCACAATCTAAAAATATTTTCAAAAAATCAATCCCGTTCAGCACAAAAATTTCATAACATCTATTCAGCGAGCTTGCGCAGCTTGGGAGACAGTAGCTCTCGTTGCCCAAGCCCGAGAATTGAAGTCGAATCTCTATGCAAGATATTGGATAGATCACTTATACCATTCAGGGCGTATCTTAAGCTCAAAGCAACAAAAAATGATCAGCCCCGATCATTTTTTTTTGAGAACATAGATGACTAAGTGATTTTTTAAAAGATCTACCGCTGTTGGTAAGGTGTAAGCGGCGTTGGAAACCAAACACAAGTTACGCAACTTACGCAGGCC
>CAZENM010000236.1:0-2273 GCA_964513575.1 uncultured bacterium
GTTCTTCATAGGAATAGCTTAATGGGGAAGTTAGCGACATTTCATCTGTACTGCTACTGCTGCATGCCGAGGAATATTCCGGTGATTTATAGGGATCGTTAAGACCAAAAAACTTTTTCATGGTGTGTGGTGACGGTGGAGTAATCGCCATGGGGCTGGAGGAAAGAATCGAGAGGGAGAGCTTTTCGGTTTTTGGATTTTTTTTTGGCAACTCATCAAAATAATAAGAGTTTGGGGAGTAAGTACTCTCTATTTTTTTGGCTGGACCGGTCATGAGTTTTCTCTCTTAAAAGTGTTTTAACATTACGTATCTATTTTTTTTAGATACCTAATTTTACTATATAAAGCACTAGGTTTTTATTAAGAGTATATTTATTTCGTGTAAGGAAAAAGAGGTGGCTAGGAATTTAGTGCTCTATCGGGTTAAAATTAAGGATTATGCATAACATAATCCCTAATTTTAAGACCAATAGAACACTGATGCAAAAGAATTATTTTGTAAGCGCGGCTTTACGGCTAAGTTTAATCTGGCCTCTTTCGTTAATATCCAGGACTTTCACGGGGATTTTGTCTCCCTGCTTAACGAAGTCACCAATATTAACTTGCCCGCCTTGCTCGAATTCCGAGTTGTGGCAAAGTCCTTCTTTTCCAGGTAAGATTTCGATGAACGCTCCAAATGCGGCGATTGAAACGACAGTCCCTTGGTAAACACGGCCAATTTCAACATCGGAAGTAAGTCCCATGATGATTTCTTTTGCCCGTTCGATGGCAGGAAGATTAGTCGCCGCGATGCTGACGGTACCGTTGTCATCGATGTCGATTTGAACGCCGGTTTCTTCGATAATCGCTCTGATTTGTTTTCCACCAGGTCCGATAACTGTTGCGATCTTACTTGGTTTGATTTGCAGTGTTTCGATTCTTGGAGCATACTCGGACATTTTTTCTTTGTATTTTGGGCAGACTTCCAACATTTTTTGCAGAATATGGATTCGACCGTCTTTTGCTTGGCTAAGAGCCGCGCGCATGATGTCGATAGTGATACCTTCTACTTTAATGTCCATTTGGAAGGCTGTAATTCCCTCTTTGTCACCGGTAATTTTAAAGTCCATGTCTCCTAATGCATCTTCAACACCTAGAATATCGGAAAGAATCACGAATTTATCCCCTTCAAGAATCAATCCCATTGCGATTCCGGATACAGGTCGCTCGATAGGCACTCCGCTTTCCATCAAAGCTAAGCATCCGCCGCATACCGATGCCATCGAGGAGGAACCATTCGATTCAGTAATGTTAGACTCTAGGCGGATGGCGTACGGGAACTTTTCCTTTTTAGGAAGAATTGCACGTAGAGCGCGTTCCGCAAGTTTTCCGTGACCTATTTCGCGACGACCAGCAGCGCCTACGCGACCAACTTCACCGACAGAGAAGGGAGGAAAGAAGTAGTGGAGGTAGAATCTTTGGACGCCATCGCTGTCTAAATCTTCGTAGCGCTGGCCCATGCTTTCACCACCCAGCGTACAAACAACCATCGCTTGAGTTTCGCCGCGTGTGAATAAAGAGGATCCGTGAACGCGCGGTAAGATTCCTTGTTCGATGTAGATAGGGCGAATTTCGTTTGTTTGACGGCCGTCGGAACGAATCTTCTCTTCCAAAATCATTTTACGCATTGCGTTAGATGAAATTTGTTTTAGAGTAGTGTCGACAGCAACTTTTGAGAACTCATTTTCTTTTCCGGCAGGAAGTAAAGCTGAGTAGACAGCTTCATTGACTTTGGAAAGAGCTTCTTCACGAAGTTGTTTTTGTTTGATCTTAAGAGCGTTGATGAGCAGGGGATTAGCTATGTCGCTGACTTGCTTAAAGAGTGGTTCTGATTCTTTACGGAGTGAAGAACGGTTTTTCTCTTTACCAATTTTTTTCTGCCAATCATGAAGGGCTTTGCAAATTACTCTAATTGCCGCGTGTCCGGTTTCTATCGCTTCGAGCACTTGATCTTCTGTCAGGAAGTCGCAGAATCCTTCAATCATGAGAACAGCATCTTCAGTTCCTGCGACAGCCGGGTCACCAGGACGGCGGTGTGCCGGACCAGCAGCCGGGCGAATCCCGCGCTGGCGGAGTGGTCGGCGCGTCCATGTTCGGAGGCGTCGTGGTCTGACTCGAGGTATGCGACGGCCAGGGTTTCTCCCTGGAAGCCAATCGGGAGCGCGAGTGCGGTCGCGGGCGTTCCGCCGAATGGAGCGTTGTTGCTGGCCGACAGTTCGGCGCCGGTCAGTTCT
>CAZENM010000237.1:0-2227 GCA_964513575.1 uncultured bacterium
GGGATGTAGATTCAAAGTGCTGAGGCGGATACAAAAAATGACTGAGTTTAAAATCGAGGAATGGGAACCAAGATAAGGGTTTATTACTGTAAAAAGAACTATCGTGGCTTCTAAACTGAGAAGCTAAAATGGTTGCAAAGAAGGGAACCTATTCATGCTGAAAAGCAAATATCTCAAATTAGGTTTAGAGTTGATATTTATCCTTACCCTTATCATTGGCGGGGTTAAAGTACTTGATAAAAAAATTAATTTGCCCGTATATGATTCTGACGAGGTTTCCTGGATCTTTACCGCTTATTATTTTAATCTTTACTTTCTTCGTTTCGATCTCTTCCATCCGGCCTGGAATGATGATGAAGCGTTTGACCAACCCCCTCTTGGGAAATACATTGTAGGTGGAACCCTTTACCTTAAAGGATATACCATCGACTCTCTTGAGCCGAAACGGTTTTTGAACAGTATTGCTCTTATTAATCCCCAAAAGTATTTCGATTTGGTGATACCATTAGTCCCCAATCCGCCAGTCGTTATACCCCTATTGAGGTCTGCCATCTTTCTATTTGCCCTTTCATCTTTACTTCTAATTTATGCTTCTATCAGGATCTCGTATGGCTTTCTAACTGCTGTTACTAGTACGGTATTGATCATTAGTAATCCCATTTTTGGAATGGTTTCGACACGAATTCTCGCAGATCCAATCCTTTTATTCTTATTTTCTTTATTCATTCTTTTATGCACCTTGTATTCAAAATCTAAAAAAAATATTTACATTGTATTTGCCTTCATCGTATCTTCGTTAGCCTATTCCACGAAACTGAACGGAATCCTATTACTCCCTATGTTAATTATCTTCTTTCTTATTGAGAATAAATTTTCCTTCTCTGGGCGAAATCTTAAAACTCTAATTGCAGGAATGATATGCTTTATACTGATTACAGTAACTTTGAACCCCGTTTTCCTAAACTCCGGCATCAAAGCGATATCGAAGATGGCCGATGCAAGGTTTTCGGCATTTCGGAATTACCAGGAAACATTTAAACATGCTGCTCTACCCTCGGTAAGCGAAAGATTTGTCGCGGCTGCCCAAATCATTTTTTTCCAAAATTCCCTATTTTATAAATTCGCCAGGATTCCTCTTGAACTTATTATGTTTGTTCTCGGAATCTATCATATTTTCAGGAAGAGAGACCTGTTTTTGATGCTCATCTTCCTATTTTTGGTTATCATCCCAGTATCCATACTTCCCTTTAGACTGTCGAGATATTGTTACTGGATCTTCCCATTTACGCATATTATCGCCAGTCAGTCATTAAACTTTTTCAGGGACTTGGTTAACATAGCACGTTGGATAAGGGTGTGACCGCTTGTGGGCGGTTTTTGCAACAACGCTCAAACACCCTTAACCCGAAGTTCCTTTCTTGCTAATAGAATAACTTCTTGATACGAAAGCTGTTTCTAAGAAATTGAATTCATATTAACATGGCTACAGTCCAAGGAGTTGAAAAGCCCTATTCTGTAGCGGGCTCATTTCCGTCACTTGATAAAAAGTGGACCCCTTGGGACCAGATTTGATTTGGCAACGGTTTCGACATCGTGTTCCAAATTCTTTTAAGAGGGTATCGAAGCTCTGGACGACCAAACCTTCTGGAGTAAGACGTTGTGTCTTCTTCTTTTTGGCCGATGCAGATACTTGGGCGGGTTTCACCGGGTCTCGCTTCTTGCGATTCTCATCCAACTCTTCATCGTCAAACAAAAGCGGGGAGAGTGCCTTTCGCATATGCAACTGCACATAATAGGCCAGCAGGCAGATAAGGATGTGCGCCCTCACAAGTTCCGCCGTATGATGCCAGATCGGACGGATCAACAGATCGATCCCCTTAAAACTTATGAAAGCACGCTCCACTTGTGCAAGATTCTTATAGCTCCGTACGGTGTCTTCGGCAGATAGACGCTCGGCCGATTCGCTGGTGCGAATCACATAAATCCCATCCAATGCTTCTTCACGTTGAATCTGTGCTTCATTACGAACGAATGAAAAGCTCCCCTCTCCGATGGTTACCACAAAGTGCTTTCCTACTTTAAAACGGCCGATCACCTTGCCCACTTTTTTACCTATCTCGTCTTTGCCCAAAGGGGTTCGGGTCCGGCCAGCGACTTGCTTGGCAATTCGTTCCAACTCCTTTTCGGTCGCCCTCAATAACTCTTGCCGCTTGCGCCCTCTCTGCTC
>CAZENM010000238.1:0-2189 GCA_964513575.1 uncultured bacterium
GCGGTTCGTGATCTGCTTCAACCCTGAGCAGGCCGAACGGGACGCCGCGCTGCGGTTCCCGGATTTTGTGCGGGAAAAACAGGGACCTGGGAAGCAAATGGATGTTGTGTGCACTACCTCCGAACGGGCGGCAACAAACCCCCTGTTGTACTTCTGCATGGGCTAACATTGAATGGAGCGTGCTGGACTCCTTTGGCACGGGCACTGGAGGAGGATTACGACGTTATCATGCCGGATGCTCGGGGCCACGGAAACTCAAGCGCTCCGGACCACGGCTATTGCTACGATAACCTCGCCACCGATGTCGTGAGCCTTATCGACACGCTCGGACTCGCTACCCCGGTGCTGCTTGGCCATTCTATGGGAGGCATGACGGCGGCTGTGGTCGCCAGTCGGAACCCCAAGCTACTGAGAGGGCTTGTCTTGGCCGATCCAACCTTCTTAACGCCGCAACGTCAGCGTGAAGTTCATGGAAGTGATATCGCAGATCAGCATCGCCGAATTCTCCACGGACCAAGACAGGATCTTTTGGCTGAGATGAGGGGCCGACACAGCCGCCGCTCACGCGAGGTCATCGACCTATTCGCGCAGGCAAGATTTCAAACTAGCATTCGTGCCTTCGAAGTTTTGACGCCGCCGAACCCCGACTACAGGCAGCTGATCAACTCTCTTGATGTTCCATGCTTGCTCGTCATCGGTGATATTGGATCAGTAGTTTCTCCTGAGATAGCCGCAGAACTCGCAGGGCTCAATCAAGGTTTGGAGGTCATACAAATCGAGGAAGCTGGTCATGGGATTCCATACAACCAGCCCGAGCGTTTTTCGGCTGTCGTCCAAACTTTTTTGCGCTCAGTAAGCGCTTGATTTTTGATATTGCTCTATCACAGGAACCTTTCATGGATAGAAATTTCAATTTTGAACAGGGAAAAGAGCAATAACAGTTGGAACTGCCCCGATCATACCTGTACGCCAACGAATTTCACACATGATGCGCACCCCAGTTGTCAATATCTAATTCTGTATACGTGGAGAGGCTGTAATTAGAAGCAAATTGAACCCCCAAAGATCGAAACTGTTGCTCAACATATTGAACTCTATTTTTAGGTTTAAAATGCCCAGATTTTTCATTTAACGACTCGACTTGTCCATTTGAAAATATGATTTCTCCGGCAGCAATAGGTTTTTCCATCGTAGTCAAAGAACTATGATAACTCCTAAAAAAAGGGCTCTGATGTTCTGGTCTATCGATAACTATAGTGCCATCTCCAAACATCACATAATTAAAAATTTCAGGCCCGTCATAGCGGTCCGTCATAAAATAAACTGATTGCATGGGAGTTTCAGAATTTTTCAGATAAAGAATTCCATCTCTAACAATCAATTTTTTTTGCTCCAGTTCTTCCGCGGAATAGCGCTTTACTAACAACCCTGCAAACCCCTGATCCTTTTCCGATAGAACTTCAGGATCTATTTGAAGAAGCTGTTCATCAGCCCAAGGCTTGTCAGTATAATCTACTTTGGCAGCTGTAAGAATAGCTTTTGACGTTAAATCATCATCAACTTTATTTGATTGATAAAGCAATAATAAAGCTGTTGTTAAAACACCCGCTGATATCAAAGAATATAATGTAGCGTTAACTTTTTCAGAATTTGATAATGGAATTCCACCCGCAAGAGTAGTCGGAATTTTGCCTATTTGATGATTAACACGGAGTGAATTTTTATCACAGGGATCTTTTGAGCACCGATTGGAAAAAAACAAATGCGAGCGTTTTGGTTCAGCTGTAATAAATAATGATCTACTGTTATTTTTAAAGTTATGTAACACAGATGAAAACATGCGATACCTATTAATAAATTGATAAAAAATCCATATAACATAAATCATTGTATCAAATAATAAATTTTAAATCAACAAGCTAATAAAACATTAAATAAATAACTAACAAACGATAACGACTCATCAGGCAAATATATTCGTAAAGATATTTACTTTCTTAGGTACTAAAATTTTCCAAGTTTTTCTTTTTCTAGCAGCGCTAATTTCTCGTCGCTTAAGGATGTCTCTACGAACTCAATTGGTACGCCCAGCTCTTCAATCATGGCAACTCTATACCCTTCTATTCAACTATAAGGTCCAAAAAGCACTTTACATCCTTTAATTTCTTTATCTAAATCTTCTACTTGAA
>CAZENM010000239.1:0-2130 GCA_964513575.1 uncultured bacterium
AAGATTTTATTCGTGAAAAGCTGCAATCTGCAAAATGGTTAATGAAAAATATCACTCAACGAAACTCCACGCTGCAACGGATCGCTAACGAGCTGATAAAATTAAATCTCTCCTACTTTTCAGAACCTGGAGGTGTGATTACCCCCCTTACGATGAAAGAGCTAGCGGATACATTAGAGTTGCATGAATCGACAATTGCTAGAGCAGTCTCAGGGAAATACATGTCGTGCGACCGGGGCGCTGTTCCCCTTAGAAGTTTCTTTAATGTGGGATATGCCACAGACCGGGGCGAGGATATTTCATCAAAAACTGTTCAAGACAAGTTAAAAAAATTGATTGGAGAAGAAGATTCCCGAGCTCCACTATCGGACGAGCATTTATCACGGCTCTTAAAGGAGCAGGGGATTCCATGCGCGCGAAGGACGGTCGCGAAGTACCGTACAGCGCTGGGGATCGGAAGCACCATCCAGCGTCGTACCTTTAGCTAGTGCTCTATGCACTTGCGATTTCGACCTCTGCTAAATCTTCAGAATGTTGCAATCTTTCTAATAAGCCATCTACATCCAAGCTGAACAAGGCTGCAATCTTTTTCTGGCCGTATGTGTTAGCAGCCTCTGCGTCGTCTTCCAATCTTGCAGGATTTGCTTTAAAGGTTCTGATAAAGATGTCCTTGTCTATAGGCGTTAAATCCAGAACCGAAAATTGTTCGATAAAGGGTTTTAATGGGACTGTTCCCTTGTTTGCCCTATCGAAATCGCTTACACCCGACTCGCGGATTCTATTTTTCAGCGCTTTTACTTTCTGTTGACTGCATTCCATTCTAAGTTTTTTTCGTTCCAGTTTTTCCGCTTCAGAAATTTGTTTAGCCGCGCTCATCCGATCCAATTTTTTCAAGAGACGTGCTTTACGACGACCTAAGAACCAATTTCTGGCACCGCAAATCGCTTTATGGTAGCTCAGTCTGATAGGGGTAAGCTTTAATTGCTCTAGGGTAGATTCTCTTCTGTAATATAGGGCTATCGAGTACTTGATCACGAAAAATGCTACTGCCGAAACTGTCCCTGCAACTGCAATTACCGGTAATGTAAACTGCGGCATTGATACGGCTAGCCCGACTAATGTAGCTACTGCGACAACAGTCCCAAGAGCCAAAAGAACGCCGACCACTTTTTCTGTAATATTTACCCGTGCGGCCTTTTTGGTTTGTGAGATTTTTTCATTCATCAATTTGGCTAGATTTTCACTAAAATCAGTATTAGAGTTGTTTTTGTGTCCTTCGTAATTTTTTATAGTTCTTTTAAGGGCTCGATAATCTGATATAGCCTCCCCCAAATCGCAGCCCTCAGCAACTAATTCTAGAACAGGTCCCGCGATAGGACAGATCACCATCATTATCGGCAGCCTGATGACTTTATAAGCATTAGAAACTCCCTTAATCGCTAGCGCTAGCATAGCCGATACAGCAACACCTACGACTTTTTTTCGTGTGTGACTGGATTTTACCTGGTCTCGAGGAGTTTCGATTTTTTTTTCTAAGAGTGATCGATCTAACTGAGGATTCACTATTGATATCTCATTATTTAGAGATTGAACATCTCCCTGAGCTTCGAATCTTCTGCTTACATTACTATTAATTGCTTGAGTCATATTAACCTCTATTTATTAAATATTAATTGTACGATAGTTACATTAAGAAAACGTAAATCACATATTAATAATTATTAAAGATTAACACCGAATAGTGAGAGACTGTGAAAAAATAGAAAAAACGCGAAGCGTGACAGTTCCTTCGGCTCCCCCCCCTATTGGGAAATAACAGTTTTTGCTGGGTCATGGAGTTGCTTATTTTTTTGAAACGCAAAGGCGCGAAGACGCAAAGGATGGGAGGGGCTTTCAGCAAACCTCAATCTAACAATCAACTTATTGTTTTGAGGCTATCTAACAGTCTGCATTCCCTTTGAGGCTGTGAAAAAATAGAGATGTACTTATCCTAATATTCGTGGAAGCTGAACTAATTTGACTGTGCATAAACCCGGAAACCGGTGAATTGGTCGCAATGATCGGGTGGTAGGTATATTTTTTCTGTGACGCGCACGCCCTCGGCAGTGCTATCATAACACCCTCCTTTAG
>CAZENM010000240.1:0-2122 GCA_964513575.1 uncultured bacterium
CCTTCTCCCACGGTTATCATTGACGCTAAACCCACTATCGCTGATGCCGCTGTTACATTAGCAAGTCCGCCCGTTATCGATACTGCTCCCGTTGCGACAATAAATCCGCAACAACAGGAACAACTCGAACGATCACAGAATCTATATGGTCAATCTAATAAAGAAATTAGTCAGCAGGTTAATAGAGAAATTAAAGCTACTGGTGCGGGTAATATAAAATTAAAAGAAATTGTTAACGGAACGCAGTCTCAACCTGAAAAAAAACAAGCCAAAGATCCTGCTGCTCATGGGCGCAACAGGTCTATATTTACTAAAAGCAGCTTTTTTTATTATAAGAAGGAGGAAGCGAGTGAAGAAGTGAAAAATCAAAATAAAGCTGCAGAACGTGTCAATCTAAGTTCTTCGTAGGGTGGGCAAGGAGCATAGCGACGTGCCCACGATTCCAATTTGTTTTGAACACGCTACGTCCCGCAACCAGTGCTGAGGTATCGACGCATAAATGTTAACGCAAAGGAGAAAAGAGAAAATCAAAATGAATAAAGAAGGGATGGTCACGGAAGACGTGCATGGATAAAATTCCAAGATTTCAGCGACGAAAAAAGGAGTACCCATGCACGTCGAACCATTTTTACACAAAACCCTCGCGTTTGTCATGTCTAAAAAGCGATTAGACACGTTAACGCTACTGGTGCAAACAGCGATTGTTACTAAAACGTTATCGGTAACAGCGTTAGGCAGAGGAATGGATTTACCGATTCAAGAACGCAGCGGTATAAGAAGAGCCGATCGTTTTTTAAGCAATGCCAAACTGTATGAAGAAAAAAGAGAGATCACTCAAGAACTGATTGCGCTTTTGATCGGTGGAAAAAAATGCTGTGATGTGATTGTTGATTGGACGGGCGTACCGAATACCTTTCATCATGTATTAAGAGCTTCTTTGGTTACACAAGGACGAGCCCTGACGTTATACGAAGAAGTGCATGCTCAAGAGCAGTTAGAGAATCGCCATGTTCATCGCGATTTTTTAAAGGCTTTAAAAGAAGTGCTTCCGCCACATTGTAAACCAACACTTATCACAGACGGAGGTTTTCATAATGAATGGTTTAAAGATGTTTTAAGGTGTGGGTGGGATTATATAGGCCGAATCCGTGTAGGCAGTGGTAAGAAAGTGCAGGTACAAGGGGAAAGGATCTGGACACGTTGTGGGGAATTATGTCAAAAGGCGACGGGTACGCCTCGCTGGGTAGGAAAGTATGTGGTGGGAAAAACGAATCCACTTGAAACGGATTTATATCTGTACAAAGGAGCTTTAAAAGGACGGACATCGTTGAATCGCTGGGGTAAGAAACGCCAGGGTGGTAATGAGAGGGATTATCGTGAATGGGCGTATGAGCCTTGGTTATTAGCGACATCTTTATCAGGAAAAAGTTATTTGATGGCAAAAAGAGTGATAAAGAAATATCAAACGAGAATGCAAATTGAAGAAGGAATACGCGATCTTAAAAGCACGCGTTATGGATTGAGCTTTGAGCAGGCACACTCGAAAAAGCGAGAGCGGATAGCGATTTTATTGTTGATTGCGCAACTCGCCAGTGTGATCGCCTGGTTAACGGGATGGATAGGAGAACAGCGAAAATTACAGGTTAAATTTCAGTCCAATTCGACCCGAGATCGAAGAGTATTATCCTTATTTTTCTTGGGTTGTCAGATGATTAGAAGAGGCATAACAATTACACTTGATGAGTTAGAAATAGCTATCAAGAGAGGGATAAGAGACGCCTAATGAAGTAAAATTATGCGTCGATACCTCAGCAACAAGTGCGGGACATGCTTTGCCCACCCTACATGGCTAACTTAGCGAAGTAGTACACTTCATTCCTCAGAATAAACAACCACCTTATTGCGCCCAAGCTCTTTAGCTCTATAAAGCGCATTATCGGCGGCATTGATTAATTCAATAAAGGTTTTGCCATCTTCTGGGAAAATAGCAATGCCCAATGAAGCGGTTATTGGTTCCATTGGCTGGGCTTTATGTAAAATTATGATTTGAGTAATTTTTTTTCGTAATTCTTCTGCGCGCTGCCTCGCAAATTCCAAAGTGCAATCATGCAACACCCATAAA
>CAZENM010000241.1:0-2071 GCA_964513575.1 uncultured bacterium
CGATTACCAGTCCATAGACCATGACACCCGCCGGAACCAAAGGTGGTTTGCGGATCCGCTCTACCGATGCCTTTATGGATACGTTGAGATCTTCAAATCCACCCAGCCATGAATCGAAGTCAATACCGCAGTATTTTACAAGGTCAATTTCCTTTTGCACGATGCCATGTGCATTCATTTTTTCGATCATTTTCTGACTGTCTGTATACCTAGCACCACAATCGGTGTGACCAATGACTAAAATTTCCTGGACATCTAATTCATAAATGCCGATGAGCAGGCTTCGCATGGCACTTCCGAAGGGATGCGAAATAATGCCTCCTGCATTTTTGATGATTTTAGCATCCCCATTTTTAAGTCCCAAGGCTGCGGGTAAAAGTTCGGTTAATCTTGTGTCCATACAGGATACAATGGCTACTTTTTTATTTGGGTATTTGCTGGTAATAAACTGTTCGAACTCTTGATTTTCTACAAAGTTTTTATTGTGCTCCAGTATTTCTGCAATCATAAAAATGCCCTCCTTTTTAGGTCAACAACGGAAGCGGTTGAACGCTGATTTTATCGTAAAGCGCTACCTCTTTCGAATCATTATATCATAGGGGAAGGCATCCGTCTATTTTCACAACAGGTACTTTAGGTATCGTGGAGGGAAAATTTATGGAAAATGCTGTTTGCATAAAGACAACATAGAGGTTGATTAGTGTCCAACAGTAAGGTATCATAAAAACAGAAATCACGAAAAGCACAAAAAAGCGAGGTACCAGTTTACCCGAAAAGGGTGGCCTGCTGCCTCGCTTTGCTGAAAACCTACGCATGAAACAAACGGACAGAAGAAGGAGACCGACCATGGATTATGTAAGCTTAGGATTCATCCTCCTATCAGGATTGCTTGCTTGGAATGAAATCTCAAACTTGAAAAAGAAAAACCTTGCCTTAGAAAACAGACTAGATGAATTGGCGAAGGCAACGGGGAATGATACGCTTTCTAACGATTACATCTCCGATGATCTGAGAAAACAATTGTTAGAACTAAAAAACAAAGGGGAGCAGATCCAGGCTGTTAAATGCTTGAGAGAGGAAACCGGATTTGATTTATTGCGAGCAAAACAGTATATTGATAACCTGAACTAAGTGAGCCGGAAGCGAAATCTAATTTATTGAACCAAGCTTAGCCTTGGTCGATTGGTCATTAAGATACGTTCTGCGCTCCAGTAAAACTTTTCGTCGCCAATCACTTTGTCCAGATCAGGCCGACGCATCATCTCCATGGCATGTTGGGGCAAGCCGCAAACAGCCACA
Organism: uncultured bacterium; assembly: GCA_964513575.1. Taxonomy (GTDB): domain Bacteria; phylum Chlamydiota; class Chlamydiia; order Chlamydiales; family Parachlamydiaceae; genus CAMFKA01. The sequence goes on from CAZENM010000241.1 coordinate 1,300, forward strand.
TCCAGCCCATCGGCACGCAGATCTTCGATCAATTTACGCAGTGTTTGAGCACAGGAAATATCGATGTTAGAAACACCCCGCATGGAAAGCAGTAAGGTATCACAACCATCCACGTGATTCGCAATGTTGGAAACAGCGTGTGTATTCGCAAAAATCATAGGCCCTGTAATGTATGCAACTTTTGCGTTGCTGTATCTCTCACAAAGGATCGGGTCATCCACGTCCATGCGATTCATATCCACATCTTCATAATTGATTTCAATAAACGCAAGTCGTGCGACTAAGAAGACTAGGCCGATTAAAACACCAATGAAAATGGCGATGGTTAAGTCAAAGACAATCGTGGCGAGCATGGTGGCGACAAATTCAAGGCATGCCCCTTTGAACTTGTGGGAAAAAATATATTGGATAGACTCCCATTCATTCATTTTAAAAGCAGTTACCATCAGCACGCCAGCCAGGGCGGCTAGGGGGATTTGAGACATCACCGGCGCCAAGAGGAACATAGAGATCAACAGGCCCACGGCATGAAAAACGCCGGTCAATCTGGTTTGAGCGCCTGATTTTATGGCCACGCTAGTACGCGCAATCGCCGCAGTGGCGGGAATGCCACCTAAAAACGGCAGTAAAATATTCCCGAGTCCCTGTGCCACAAGCTCTTGATTGCTGCCCAGGCGCGTTCCTGTCATGCGTTCTGCACTGGCACCACAAAGTAAACTCCCAATCATCCCCAAGACTGCGATGCTGATGGGCGGTGGAAGCAGACCAGCTA
>CAZENM010000242.1:0-2067 GCA_964513575.1 uncultured bacterium
GAAAATGCTTATAGTCCTACGTTAGGAACGTGTCAAGAGGTCTAGGAAAATAAATCTTGGGCCTTCCGTCCCCGGACTTGATCCGGGGATCAGTGCAGGCGCCACTCGGTTCCGACATAGCGCAGCCGCGCCGGCGCCACGAGCCCGGCCTGCGCCACCCGGATGGTGGCCAGCGGCCCCTCCAGATTATGCGACCAGAAATCCAGGAACTTGATCAGCTTCGGAAACCGCGGCGCCAGGTCGTAGTCCTGCCAGATATAGACCTGCATGATGTCGCGGAAGTCCGGCATGCGGTAGGTGATTTCCGCCGTCGTAAGACGCATTCCCCGCAACTGACCTTCAAAATCGCTGCACCCCATGCTGGCTCTCCACTGTCATGAGCGTCTCCGAATCATGGGCGGAGACATGAGAGCTAGTCCACGCCCAAAGGGTTAAACAGTGCTTAAAATCAATGTTCTAGCAGCAACGACCAATGACTGCTGCTAGATATTTAGCTCAGGCTAGGGCTGGATTATTAGATTCCCGCCTTTGCCTCAGTCGGCCATGAACCGATCACCAACCCGAATGACTACAACAACCCCAATGAATGACTAATTCTCTTTTGAAATGCCGCTATCCGGTCCTGGTATTTTTGCGAAAGTTGATGCTTCTGTTTGCGAGCAAGATTTTCACTAAAGAACAATCGTACTTGGCTTTTCGACGGGGCACCCTCTAGATCGAAGTATTTTCCCACAATAACATAATCTTCGTCTTCCAAAAAACCTTCGATAGATTTTCCGTCCAGTTCTGCCGCTATCTCACTCAAGTCAAAAACAGTCTCAGCGCTCATACCCCAAGAATCTTTATAGTTTTTAACAGCCTTTTTTCCTTCAGCATCGGCGTCAAGACAAATTACAAACCGCATTGCCCAACCACGAAGTAGCCCAATTATTTCGTCCATTCCGGTGGCACCTCTGGTCGGAACGATGGAAAAAGAATTTTCAATTTCCAACAGCACACGACGACCATACTCTAAAATAAGATAATCTCCCTTCCCTTCAACAATAACTGAGGGTCTACCTAGCTCGATCTTACTCGGTAAAACGTCTAACTTATCCAAGACTGGCTGAAAGTAGGTAACTTTATCAGGGTTACTCCCTACAAAAGTTCGATATCTTGCGACATGAACATTTGTCGGTCGATTACGCGTCACAGCATTTGGTTCATTGACGTCCTCGTAATCAACAGCACTATTCGAAACAATAAATGCTTGATCAAGCCATTCAGGGTTTATCATATAATGACTATGCGTAGAATAAACTATCTGATTGCTTCCAGTTGCAATTTTGGGAAGACTATCAATAAGTTGCATTTGGGCGCGCGAATGGAGATTGGAAGCGGGCTCATCAAGCAAAAAAAGAATTGGCCGTTCATTCTTTGCGGAAACTCTATAGAGCGTAAACAATAAAAACGAAAAAAACCACCTGAAACCAAGAGACCTTTCAGAGATGTCATAGAATGACGTGCCGTCTTTGAGAAGAAACTGAAGATACACATTAGGTCCCTCAGGTGACGTGTCTACGCCAAGCCGCAACACAATTTCTCGACCTGTAAATGTCCCACCAAAGATTTTTGACCAACTTTCAAAAACGGTTTTTGAAAGATGTGCAGATAGTTCGCTGATTGCTGCTTCGACCTGCTCTCGCTTACTCGCTGCCAAGGTAAAGTAGTTAAAAACTTTTTCCCCCAAAGTTTCTGGATTTACAATTCTCTCCACAATGTGTTTCTTAACATCGAGCGGCTTCGCTAGTGAACGAGCCACGTTTTCGATGATTTCCCGATATTGTCTATTAATTGCGTCTTCCGGAATCGAAGGATTTAGAATGACTTTCGATGGTTGTGCAAAAAGGAAAGTGGGAAAATAGACTATCTGGGGCAATCGCTTATTCGTAATTGTTACAAACGCTTTCCATATCTTGGAGTCAGAGTCTTGGCTCTGAAATCTTCGAGTTCCCCCTGCCTTCGCGAGCAAGCTTATGTACCAGGTGCTTGCTTTTTCAACGAAGTCCGAATTTTCAAATATGTATT
>CAZENM010000243.1:0-2039 GCA_964513575.1 uncultured bacterium
ATGGTCCAACTCATCGTAAGTTCGTATACGCTCAGAGCGAAACGCTCGCATTCTTTGTTCAACGAAGTGTAGAAAAGTTAGAGAATTTTCAAATATTTCAGTATAAACACGCAAGTCATCTACGGATATTGACCACACCGGGTCTGTGCCTACGTCAATGCCAAGCGTTTTAAGGTGTTGCACTTGCGCTGCGATTTCTGTGAAAGGGTCGAGGGTCACCGCACAGATTGTAGTATGCTCAAATCCCTTGTTTGAAAGTTTGCCAATCTCTTTATGCTCTTTGTCATAGAGACACACTTGGTCCTCGCTTCGCAAATACTCCAAGAAGCGTTTCCCTTGCTCAGCTGGCTTGTGGATAAGGTTTTTCAATGAATCAACATATGCAGGAAAATCTGTTGTTGGAGGAGTATAAGTAAAAGCACCAGCTTTAACTTCGATGATGAATAGATGATCTTCATAAATAACCAAAGCATCGACTTCACACCATTCCTTAGAGGCATCTTTGGATTTATTCCAACGATAATAAACAGAATGATACACCTGTGCGCCTCGTAGTAATTTTAAAAATAAATCGAGAGGAAGCTGTTCAGATAGAGTCTGTTGTTTATTATTCCAAGTTTGGGCATATTCCGGCCTTTTACCTATGATGATTCGCTGGATCACGCGGTACAAGTTATCAAAAAGGCTGTAAATATCGAAGCAGAAGTAGCGCCCACCGATCCTGATAAATGGATATCTAAAAACTGGCCATATACGTAACGGCCAGCCCTTATATTCTCCATCAGCAAAAAAACTTGTGTCCTGCCCAGGCGCCAGTGAAAGGTCATTCAATAATGACTTTGGCAACTTGGTGACCTTCTCTAGGTCAAAAATATCTAATCCGAAGAATCTGCCTAATACATCATCCTGTATGGCTTCCCATCCATTTTCTTTAACTACTTGCTCCATCAACACAGGAGGATCAATATTTCCCGTTGATTTCAAGCCCTCTAGCTTTTCAAGAATCTTAGGTGCAGTCAACTGTTGGAATGCTCTTAAATCCTCAACTGCCCGTATTATTCCCCGTGTCATCGTATCTTGTATCTTTTGAAGCCCTTCAAGTAGGTCGTCAATACCTATGCCATATATTTTTTTTAGTATCTCATCGTGAGGGGATAATACATCTCTGTAATAAGGGATATCATGAAGTAAATATCGTTTCCCTCTAATGTTGCACCAAAACATTTGAGCTTTGAAATAGAATTCATCTAAATCCGCACTGTGATCTGTAGTTTTACGATTGGCAGCCGTTTGACAGATCATAAATTGTGAATTTAATACATTGAACAGTTTGGTAACTAATCCCTTTAATTCCTGCCACCTTTCTTCTGAAACATCTTCCTCTTGAGGTGATGCTGGTGAAACTGAAATTATAATGCTTTGAACATAGTCAATCATCCGCAAAGACATAGCTGCTTCGCGGTCGATTTCTATTTCGGATTTTATATTCAGATGGTGCGCTGCTTTTTCCCAGGCTGCACGACACAGGAGTCTATCTGGTGGTAGTCTCTTCACTAACTCCGAAATTTTGGCGATTACTTCATCAATCTCCTGGCAAATCTCGGGGAATTGCCCAGCCAGCCTCTCTTGCATCGCCTTGAATTGTTCATCCGACATATTGTTCCGGGTAACTATTTTTTCCCCGAAACGGGCCATTTCTATTGGACCAAAGCGAAAATAATCATCTGGTTTTGTTGATTTCTTTTGTCTATTGTTGTTTTGATTCTTTCTCCGAGCTTTTTTCCCCATGATAGTTTACCTTAGGCGAGCTAACAAACAAAATGAGATGAACTGGTATCGCATTCTTCTACCGAACGCGAAGTTCACCGGGAGCCGGATTTATCGGCGATCCGGTGGAACGACTTGTTCGATCTCAAAAGACTGGGATTCTTGGGCCACCTGCTGCAATCGGCCATGATGACGGATGCTCCCGGAGAATCTTGTGACGCCGATCCTGGTAATCCAAGAGTCCCTTGGTCAACCCGCCCACAGTCAGCAGG
>CAZENM010000244.1:0-2036 GCA_964513575.1 uncultured bacterium
CCTAAAAAATCTCGATCGAAATCAAACGGATTCTAATTTTTTCACAGCCTCTCTGTGGTAAAATTGCTTTCTGTGTGTGTACTACAGACCTAACCGACCAGTTTTGTATAATTATTTTGGAAGTCATTTTCAAGGATCCCGTAAATTTCTTCGTTCCGTTTTACGAGATAATCACCGGGTCGCAGATATTGCAAAGATCCCCATGGTGCCATAGTTTTAATCGGTTCTCTTACCATAATAAAAGAAACCCGGTTTGGTTTTGGGGCAAACATTCCATTTGAAAGAGGATCATAAAGCTTTTCTAATTTTTCCGTAGGTAGAAAGTATTGGTCGCCGCATGGTGAAGTGATCTTCCAATCACCGGGTTTAGCTATGTTGACGGTAGTGACAAAATTATCGTAGACTGTTTGAAGAAGTTCTCCAGGGGTTGCTAGATAGCCAGTGACGTGAGCGGTTTTTACAGCTTGAGAACGAATGCCCTCAAATGCTTCTGACAGTTCCACGTGATTCACCAAGCGGTATTTCTCAGCATCCGTGTGATAACCTGTGATCACATTCGAGTGATTACGTTTTTCAGCGCTACGGGGATACATCGGCCAATTCACATCAAAAAGGGGATTAAGACCGTTGCCCTCTCGATTTAGAATTTGTCGACTAAATGTGATCTTAAGGAATGTTCGGAGGGTGATGGTGTTTAGTAAGTTTAATCCTACCCGATGAATACACTCAGGTCCCATTCTCACTAAAGTATAAGGAGGGTATGTGATAACCTCCTTATCTTTGGCAGTGGTTTCAAAATGGTGTAACACTTGTTCTGTCTCATTAGGATCAAGAGACTTGAAAGGAAATGGACCTGCACAAAATTGAGTGGGGATGCAATCGGAGACAAGATAGATACTGTCCGTTTCGATCATTATTTTATTGTGAAGAGCTTCAATTCTTGTTTCAATATTGATGTATGAGTCTCCGTGCCACCCTGTGCGTCTTTGGGATTCTCCAGGCATTACTGGGCGCTGATCTATCGTCAGGTATACATTATAATCAGGATAATTTGGATTGATTAAACGTTCAAATCTTGCGCTTTTTTCGATGACTTCACGATATTGTGCAAGCTCGATGGGAATCTGCCAACCTTTTCCGGCAAGTTTTATGGGCATATCCATGAAAAGGAGATAGCGATCTGCTTCTCTAGCGCTAAAAGGTTCTTTTTCTTTTAAGGATCCTAAAACAGTTGGAACGTGCTTATCATTGAAGCTGTCAATAGACCATGGTTTTTTACAGAAGTGCTCTGACAACGATCCTCTTGGATTGAGATCCAGAACTTCATTGACGATTTCTTTTTTTTCTTCTGGATCGAAAGGGGTATCTAGCCGCCAAGCTGTCGCATCAATTTTTTGTTTAAAGCTTAATTTTAGGGCTTTGGGATCTTTTATAATGGGGAATGTGGTGGCATAACTCCGAAATGCGGGGATGTGATGACTTAAGGAAGTGTATTTGAGTTTCGGTCGATTCGAATTTATCTGAAGGGTACGGGTAAGACCTAAAAGGTTATTCATAAGTTTCATTGCACACCCCATAGTTTTTAGAATTTGAGAAACGTAACGGCAAAAGTAATCTAAAAATTGTATGTAAGCAACTTTATTTTAAAATTGTGAGTTTTTTTTGTTAGTTGTAGGACTCTGGCTTGGGCTGTCAAAAATTGTGTAAAAACACGATCTATATTTGAGCCTAAAAGTCTTCCGAGAAATGAATTGCCCTAAGTCCGGAGGACGTCTGATTTTAGAGCCCATTGCGACGAGCGGCAGCGAGGAGCTGTGGGTCTGATAGAATGAAACCCTAGAGCCCGGAGGGCGACTGATGTGGTTCTAATATGTAGATAATTTTCGACCATGACATGGGTTTCTTTTCAAATAGCAGAACAAAAAATTCAATAATCAATTTATTTTAATCCGTGCCAAAACATCGCCTTTTATAGGTCCATAAACCACATCAATCGCCCTCCGGGCTCTGGGGTTTCATTCTATCTGACCCACAGC
>CAZENM010000245.1:0-2033 GCA_964513575.1 uncultured bacterium
TGTGGATCCACTTATCAGCAAAAACAGTTGTTTGTTTTGAGACTAGCAAGCGAAAAATCGACTGGTTGAGTTGGTAGCAAGAATTGAATAAGAGGGCCGATTCATAACCTGTGAGTGAGGCTAAGTTTCATTCAATCTTTTCATATAACGGATGATTCCCCGAACCATAGCGGGAAGCGCCTGCGCCAGTTCCAAACTTTTGGCTCGCTTCGATAGTTGCGGATTTGATAAAAGGGTGATCTTTCAGCCCTAAGTAATCATTAGAACCAAAATTAATTCGGCCGCATGCTTCGAAAGGGGAAAGCTCCCGGCGTTCGTGCAGTTTTAGGTGGCTAGCGAGCTTTTCTTCTAAAAAACTCAACCGTTGTGGGACATTAATATTTGTTGGCATGTTTTTCGACAGAGTGATTTTGCTTGGTCATAGGTCACTTCATTTTCTGCGGAGACCAAAGGAACCCAACGAAAATCTTCTACTTCTTCTGTTTGGAGCGTGACCTCCCCTTCGTTCACTTCCGCAATGAAATAGGTAACGGTTTTTGAGATCATCTTCCCCTGAGAACGAAAGTGATATCGTTCTAAAAGAGGTTCCTGAATGATAATCTTCTTAACGCTTAATCCTGTTTCTTCAGAAAGCTCGCGAACTGCCGCTTGATAGGGAGTCTCTCCCTCGTCAGAATGCCCTTTTGGAAAACCCCAAAAAGCGCTTCGGCGGTGTTTTATCAGAAGAGTGATCCACTCCCCCCCTATTTTTTTTAATGGAATGACTCCGTAGGAATGATCAAACTTCATGGACGGTATGGTGCCATCACGATTGTTGCATTGTGTCCCCCGAATCCAAATGAATTGGATATCGCCACATTCACAGTGTGGTCACGGGCAACGGTAGGACAATCAAACTCTAGTCCCGGTTCCGGATTTTCCAAATTGATCGTGGGATGAACTTTTCCTCTACGAATAGCTTCGATGGTCACGATAGCTTCGATTCCCCCAGCGGCACCCAAGCAGTGTCCTAGCAGCGACTTTGTTCCATTCATAACAATACTTTTAGGATTATGGAATACTTTTTTCAGCGCGTTTACCTCTGCCATATCCCCGGCGGGTGTGGAGGTTGCATGGGCGTTTATATAATTCACCTGTTCGGGAGTGACTCCGGCATCTGCTAAGGCATTTTTTATGCACAAAGCGACACCTTCACCGTCTGGACGGGGTTCGGTAATATGATGGGCATCACAGGAAAGACCCCCACCCAGGTATTCAGCATAAATAGGAGCGCCTCTTTTTAGGGCGTGCTCTAACGACTCCAATATCAGAACGCCGGCACCTTCACCCATTACGAATCCATCTCGACCGGCATCCCAGGGGCGAGATGCTTTTGCGGGTTCATCATTTCGGGTAGATAGGGCTTTGCAGGAGCAAAAACCAGCGAGTCCGATCGGATTAACGGCCGCTTCGACTCCACCGCAGATCATTAAGTCGGCTTCATTATTACGAATATGTTGGGCTGCGGCGATGATGGAGTTGTTACCGGTTGCACAGGCTGTAGAAATGGAGTAGTTAGGCCCCATAAATCCGGTATCTATCGCTAACAGGCCGCTGGCCATATTTGTAATAATATAAGGAATAAAAAACGGAGAAACCCGACGGTGTCCTTTTTCGATTAATTGACGGACATTATCCAGGAAGAACTGCATTCCCCCCATTCCGGAGCCGACGACAATTCCGCAGCGAGTGCGGTTCAAAGAATCCAAATTTTGAATATCCAACTTAGCGCTTTCTATCGCTTTTTTCCCTGCAACGATTGCGAACTTCAGAAATGGATCGACTCTTCTAGCTAATTTTTTATCTAAATAGTTTTCGGGATCAAAATCTGGGACAGCGGCAGCGAATTTTGTCGAGTACTCGTCCACAGGGAAAGAGTCTATGGGCCTGATGGCACAATCTCCGTTCAATAAACGATTGTAAAAATTTTCCAGATCATTTCCGAGGCTGGAAACCACTCCCATTCCTGTGACTACTATTCTTTTTTTCATCTT
>CAZENM010000246.1:0-2026 GCA_964513575.1 uncultured bacterium
ACGCTGCCGCTGCGGCAGTGGAGATGGCTTCGTTGATGAAACAGCTTTAGAAAAAAACAAGCGCTTTGAACAACGCAGAATTATGATCATATCAACCTAAATGAAAGGGAGAGCTCCATGAATGAAGCTCTCCCCTTTCCAACTATTTTACCTAAGATTTTTAGCTGAATTTGTAATCCTTTAAGATTGCCGCTTCCTCGCCGTACTTATTTAGAATATACTTAATAATCTCACTGGCGAACTGATCCCTTAACCGAGTCATTGATGGGTAATTCTTACAGTTACTTGCCAGATCACGTCCGGCACTGTAAGCCATGTTGCCTATATGAATATTTTCAAAAGCCAAAAAGACTTTTTCTTCATTTAATTCAAACATTTCACATAGCTTTACAAATAATTGAAAGTGTCTTGAATTAAATGCAAATCCAAATTTTTTATAGTGGTTGCAGTCGGTTTTCTTTTTCACAAAAAATGGCATTTTTTCTTTAAAAACATTCAACTTTTTTGAATCAATATCGATTGCTTCATTAACATCATCATATCTAACCATTGATTGAAATGTAAAAGTCATCAGCCAGGCCCGACTCTCAATTCGTGTTTTCAACTCTTTCTCAGCTTTAACATAATTATCGATGTTTAGATTGTTAAAAAAATTCACAAAGTTGTCGCGTAGTTCTGAATTTAATCCATATTTTTTTTCTAATCTTTTTTCGTAGAATTCAACAGTCCAACAGTTATCTGACACTACATTGTAGACATCTATAAATGATTTTAACACATTATTAATTTTCCCTAGATCTTTGATGGTTGATTCATTCAATAATTCACCCATAAATTTTCCGGCGTCTTTATCTGAAAATAACTTAATTAATTTACCGAAATTTTCCCCAGTATGTAATCCGTAACGTCCTGTTCTATGAGGACGTGCAAGCGTCTCCGGCTTTTCAGTTACAGCATTAACAATCTCAAATAACGTGCCCTTAAATGTATTTTTTTCACTATTAGTCTGGTAAATTTCCATCACATTTCCTGTAACCATCCGATTGATCATATCAATTTTTTTTGCAACATCTTCTGAACCAGGACTCCGAGCGGCGTCATTATAATACTTTGCTGTAATCCCCAACAATTTTGTTGCGGTTTGGGAATCCCCGTTAAGTTCTTTAAAAAAATCTTGCACTAATTCTGAGATAGAATTTTTTTCTGTACCTGCAACTAATGAGGCAAAATCCTGATAATGATCACCGGGTAAAAGGACATCTGATAATTTTGAAATAGCTGACATGAAACCTCCGCAGTTTATACTAATTATGAGACGTTACTGTTTTTTTGTTGTTAAGAGGGTGTTAATTTTTGTAAAACTTATGCATTAACGGATTATTTTATTGAATGGTCTATGACGGAGATGTCCAAAATCCCATGAAAACAAAGTTTGATTTAGAATCAACATATCTTCCAGTAACTAGATTGCCCTAAGTCCGGAGGACGTCTGATAGAATGAAACCCTAGAGCCCGGAGGGCGACTGATGTGGTTCTAATATGTAGATAATTTTCGACCATGACATGGGTTTCTTTTCAAATAGCAGAACAAAAAATTCAATAATCAATTTATTTTAATCCGTGCCAAAACATCGCCTTTTATAGGTCCATAAACCAAATCAATCGCCCTCCGGGCTCTGGGGTTTCATTCTAGCTCCTCGCTGCCGCTCGTCGCAATGGGCTCTAAAATCGGACGTCCTCCGGACTCAGGGCAATCTACTTATTGGAAGATATGTTGATTCAAAATCAGACGTTGTTTTCTTATAATTTTTGACAGCCTAGGCCAAAATTCCCCTTTCAATGCGTCTTTAAGAAAGAATTATTGTGGAGACGTTGTTTCAAGTGCGCCTTAGAGCACTTTATGTAGTATATTTAAACCATGTAGGTAAAACTTTATTCAGATACACCATGAATTTCCATAAGCCCACTTGCGATTCTTCATTGCCGGATGGATCGGTTTTTAATTCAGGGTAGGCAATGCCAAGGC
>CAZENM010000247.1:0-2016 GCA_964513575.1 uncultured bacterium
TTGAACCAGCGACAGAATCAACCTATGTCCCCCATGGGAAATCCCATAACGTAACACCCTCGGGGGCATTGCCTTCGAAAACAATTTTCTTCAGGTGAAAACAACCAGTGAAGGGCCTGTCATCGATCGTCATTAAGCTGCTTGGGAATGTGATGGATACAAGAGCTGAATCGGACCAGAATGCCCCAAAGCCGATCTTTTCAACCCCGTTCGGAATATCGATGTTCGTGAGCAGCGGGCATGATGACAATGCCCCCATCTCGATAACTTTCAATGTATTGGGAAGAGAGACCTCGTTGAGCGATAAGCAAAATGTGAAGGCGAATTGAGCGAGCGTTGATGTTCCAGAGGGAATCGTTATTTTTCCCACGACAGCTGGTGGACATTTGACCAAGGTAGAACCATCCTTGCTGTACAGCAGACCATCGATACTGGAAAAAAACGGATTGGAGGCGTCGACGTTGATTGACATCAATGAAGTGCAATCTCGGAACGCCCAAAGTCCGATGTTCGTTACGCTGCCTGGAATCGCAATAGAGATGATCGATTTGACCGTGTTGAATGAATAATCTCTGATAGAGGTGACCGGTCTCCCTTCGATAGTGGCAGGAATTTTCACATTTCCCCCGCCCCCTTCGTATTCAGTGATTTCGACCTCTGTCCCATCGTTGATGAGCTCATATTGAAAATCGCCAGGGGTTTCTCCCATGACTGAGATCAAATGAGAATGAAATAACATCGGAATAAAAAGGAGTAGGATAACGATTACGACAACTCCCGATGGTGTTAGCCTTTCCCACATTTCGCAAATTCCACCTCGGTCTGGATTTTCGACCAATTACATTGCTACTTGCATTTTTAACATCTTAATTATTGGCCTCACTAATTGATTGAGAGAGAACCTATAAGCATTTGATTTGAGAAATTTTATTAAATGATATTGAGTTTATATGAACGAAATCGATTTGATCTAATAATGATAGGGAATTGAAATACCTTTTTCTAACAAATAAATGTAATTTAAAATATCCCATGAACGATTTTCCAATCCGACGAGAGGTGGGTCATCTGAGAATCGGAATTATAGCATGTGACATTTTTAAAAAGGAAATCGAGATGTTGATAGATGGCGATGATAAGATTGTCCATAAAGAATACCTAGAGTTCGCCTTACATGACCACCCGGAAGAGCTAAAAGCTACGATAATTGAAAAGGTCAATTCATTAGTTGGAAAAGTTGATTCCGTTTTTCTAGGATATGCCGTGTGCCAATCATTAAAGGGAATCGCTAATGAAATGCCAATTCCGACAGTAATGATGGATGCTGATGATTGTATTGGAGCATTCCTGACCCCATCAGAATATGCGTTGGAGAAGGAAAAATGTCCTGGGACATGGTTCAATTCCCCGAGATGGGCGGAACTTGGCGTGGAAGGAGCAAATAAGGAAATGCACTTGGATTGTCTAAAAGAACAAGGTTATGATCCCTTGTATTTTCTGAAGATGATGTTTGATGGATATGAACGTTGTTTGTTCATCGATACTGGAGTGGGAGAACGGGAAAAATGGGAGATGTTGTCTCGAGAATTCGCAGAACAGCTGGAATTACGTCATGAGTGCCGTGGTTGCGATCTAAGGGTTTTGGAAAAATGTTTGGCCGACGCCAAGAAAATGGCCAATAATCGCGAGGGCTCCGATGCTTAAATTTTGTCCAAACCATTTCGATTATCAAAATTGCTAAGCATTAAAATTTATTAAACGTTGTTAAAACTATGATTATTACTTATTTTTTCAATTAATCGGTTTATTACTTTTAATATTCAAAAATGGATTCACAATAGTATACGGAGGAAAATTTTCTCCAAATTTCGATCGGATTGACATATATTATTAAAAAAAGACCGGGAGGATCGCGCAGTATGAGTAGGAAGGAGGAGATATTAAATAGGTTAAAAATATCCGTTGAAACCTGGAATATTGAGCTGGCCAGGTATGCTGCCAAATTGGCTATTGAGC
>CAZENM010000248.1:0-2008 GCA_964513575.1 uncultured bacterium
TATTTTGATGCTCATGAATGAAATTCAAGGATAGTTCATTGGTTTCTTTTAACCGTAAGAAGGCGCGATTAAGAAAATTTACATTGTCACCAACATATTGTATAGGGGTATTTATTTCGTGGGCAATCCCGGCAGCCAGTTGACCAATGGCTTCCATTTTTTGGGAAAGGGAGGAATGTGATTTGTTGCGTTCAATTTCGGTCTGGTCATCAAAAACAATAATAAAGCCCGATTCCTCGTTCTTTATTATGATGGGGGTTATCTTTCCAGAGATCAATTTCTTTTCATTATTTTTTGTAAGCAGAACTGGTAAACGGTAATCCGGATTCTGGGAGTTGGTTTTCTCAAATTTAACTAAATATTCAATTGGATTTTGACAAATCTTCTGAGATGCATCGTCGATAATCTGAAATATGCTGCTGCACGGGTTGCCGATTGAGTCGGCCGAAGTGGACCCGCTGATTAATTCTGCGGCAGAATTAAGACTAGTGATTGTTCCATCTGTCTCTGTAGGGATGATCCCCTCGCCGATGCTTAATAAAGAAATTGATAGCAGCTCCTTTTCTTTTGCGAGCATTTCTTCAATTTCTTTACGAACCTTCATCTCACTTTGAAGACTCAGGTATGAATCGTTTAACGTGACATGCATGCGCATACGTTGAATGGCGTTCGTGCCAATATCACCGATAATTCCCAGAAGTTTCAAATCAACATCGGTGAATTCACGGGTTTTGGGCGCAGAAATGAGAATTACCCCAATAACAAACTGGGTAGATTGAAACGGAAAACAGACTCCGTGCCAATCTGCCGGTATCCCCTGTAGAACCAGACATTTTGAAGCAGATTCGGCGGGATCATTAGTTAAAAAGATTTCTGTGCGGGTTTCCATGACCGTATTAAAAAGGCTTTCACATTTTTGGAAATCAATCGATCCCAAATCTTTAAAAAATCCTTTTTTATTTGCGGGTCTAAACCTGCCCAGGAATTTGTCATATAGAACGATCGCGCTGGCTGGAACATTAATGTTTTGGAGAATCTCATCCAAAAGTTTATTCGTTAATTCCTCTTCAGTTTGAGCACTTCTTAATGCTGTTGAAACCCATTTCAATGTCTCATTTTCCAATAAACGGTTTTTCAATCTTTCATCATTTATTTTGCGGGCTGTGATATCGTGAATAATGGAATAAAGCAGCGTTTCACCCCCAACCTGGATTGGCCCTGTAAAGACCTCCACATCCCGGATTGTTCCATCAGCACGGCAGTGTTTAAAAAGAAAATGATTCCTTTGTTCTCGTAGAGCTTTCTCCATTTCGATTTTTATTTCCGTTTTGCTCAACGTATTGATATCAGCGATATTCTTTTTTGTGAATTCCGTATGACTCCAACCATAGAATGTAACAGCGGCATGATTGGCATCCATAATCTGACCGGTTTCGGGAGAAAGCAAAATCATTATTTCCTGGTTGTTACTAAAAAGTGCGCGGAATCTTTCTTCACTTTCACGTAATGACTCTTCAATTCTCTTTCTTTCCGTAATGTTTCTGGAAATACTTTCGACGGCACACAGCTTTCCTTCGTCATTAAAGAATGGATGATTCCATTGTTCAATCCAAATTACCGCGCCGCTTTTGTTTATCAGGCGTAATTCCAGTGGACGGTTAAAAATATTTGCATCGGTTGTTAAAGCCTGGAGTAAATGTTGGTCATCCGGATGAACGTTTTTAATCCCCCGTTCGGGATCAGCATAATACTCTTCCGGGGTATATCCGGTAATGTCAACTGAGGCTGGATTTACGTATATATATTTATATTTTGGAAGGACTTCAAACCGATAAATGAGGTCATGGGCATTATCAACGATACGTTTGAATATATCGTAGTCAATTTCACTGGATGAGAGATTGGTTTCAGGTTTTAATGCTTTATGGGATTGCTGATGGTTCATATGCTTGCCCTCATCATCCCCCAAGACTTAACCTTGTTGGTTTATGTTAAGAAAAGCGAAAAA
>CAZENM010000249.1:0-2007 GCA_964513575.1 uncultured bacterium
CATCCCACTCCTGCTTTAGGGGGATTTCCTAGAGAATTTGCATTAAAATGGCTTTCCGAGTACAACAATGTTATCCCTAGAGGGCGTTTTGGAGCGCCCGCCGGCTTTTGGGATCACCGTTTGCGTCAGAGTGTTTGTTATGTAGGAATACGCAACGTCACCTGGGATGCAAATGGGTCGGTCATTGCGGTGGGCTGTGGGATTGTTGCGGAAAGTGAATTTGAAAAAGAGTGGCAAGAGGTACTTCTTAAAACAAAATCTATTATTAGGTATTTAAATCTGTGAACAAAGCTATATTTCAACATGTTTTAGAAGAAGCGATAAAGCTGGGAGTCACGGAATTTTGCCTTTGTCCCGGATCTCGCAATAGCCCTTTTATTAATTATCTTATGAAATCCCCCTCTATCATAAAACACTTTTGGTATGAAGAGCGCTCTGCGGCTTTTTTTGCGTTAGGGCGCACTCGTTTAACTCGCAATCCTGTTGCTGTCATTACAACATCGGGGACAGCGGCTGGGGAGTTGTTACCGGCTGCGATGGAAGCTTATTATACAGGGACGCCCATATTGCTGATTACGGCAGATCGTCCCCGTCGTTTTCGAGGAACCGGAGCCCCTCAGTCTGCGGAACAAGACGGGATATTCGGAGTGTATACCCATTTTTCCCAAGATATTGAAGGGGATGAAACTTGTCGTATTCATCAGTGGGATTTAGCCGGACCGGCGCATTTGAATGTGTGTATTGAAGAACCTAAATCATATCCTCCCCATTATGAAGATCTCTCTCCCTTTATTCCCTCAAAAATCACCAGGCATCTTACGGAATTAGAAGATACAGCGCCGTTAGATCAGTTTTTTCAGGAAGTTAAAAATCCTTTTGTGATTGTGAGCGCACTGCCAAAAGAGGATCGGGAATCTGTTCTTCAATTTTTACTTCAGCTTAATGCTCCAATTTACTGTGAAGGAGGATCTGGTCTGAGGGAAGAACCTCGGCTTGAAAAGCTTCAGGTTCGGGTTGAAGCAGCGGTTTGGAATCGCTCTAAGGGAAATGGCTATGAGATTGGCGGTGTTTTGCGTATTGGCGGAGTTCCCGTGACTCGTCTTTGGAGGGACTTGGAAGATCGCCCTCATCAGCTTGCGGAGTGCTCATTAAGTGATGTTCCTTTTAGCGGATTAAGCTGGGGGCATCATATCCAATCCAATATTGGCCGCTTTTTATCTGCCTATAAGATTCCTAGCAATTGGAAATGTGAAGGATATGCGAGTTGGTTGCGTGACGACCACGAGCTGATGCAAAAGATTCGTCTGTTGTTTAAGGAGCTGCCCACCTCGGAACCTGCGCTCTATGAGGCGTTATCAAAAGAAATTCCGGATCATGGAATGGTTTACTTGGGAAATAGCTTACCCGTTCGAGAATGGGACTTAGGGGCTTCATTCGAATCGCGGGGACTTGAAGTTGAAATGAGCAGAGGATTGAACGGAATTGATGGTCAACTTTCTACATTTTTAGGGCTTTGTAAAGAAGGAAGGGACAACTGGGTTATTTTGGGTGACTTAACGATGCTTTACGATTTTCCTGCCCTTTGGATATTACACGCGCTTCCTAAAATGCCGATAAAGGTGATCGTCATGAATAATGGTGGAGGCAAGCTGTTTGCCAGGATTTATAAAGATCCTGTTTTTCAACACATTCACAACTTTGATTTCGAACATTTTGCCAAAAGTTGGAGGATCCCCTACTACTGTTTAAATGGGACAGTTCAGGGAGAAGCGCTTCCTGAACAGGCCTTTGTGGAAATTTGTCCAGATCCTGCAGCAACAGATCGCTTTTGGAAAGCTTACGATGAACTCATGCAAAAATACCTTGTGTAATCTGTATGCCCTTCATGGGTTTCTAGGTTTATCCACAGATTGGGATGCGTTCGATATGATCAATCATCCGGTAAAGATTTCCCATGAAGAATTGGATTTTTGGAAATAATTTTACCTGTGATTATTCTTGGGGGAA
>CAZENM010000250.1:0-1989 GCA_964513575.1 uncultured bacterium
ATGTTAGATATGATCGCCAATCAGCCGGGAATCCATAATCTTCCAGGTGAAAAACGGCCTCTTTTTCATTATCTGGGAAAGTCTGGCGTTTAAAGTCAAAAGAAATCTAAAATCGGAAGACGTATTGGAATGTTTAACTGAGTTATTTTGTACGAAAGGAATCCTAAATTCTATTTACTCGGACAATGGTTCGGAATTTACTGCAAACATTGTGTGAAAATGGCTAAATGAATTAGACGAAGATTAGCCAGTCGTTAATCTCTCCACATTGAGGGCTTTACAAGTTTCAACCAGGATTGGGACTTTTTCATTTTCCCACAGCCGCCAACGCTTCCGGCGTCCCGATTTTCTTCAAGGTTTTGGCAGCCTCGCTAGAGACGGATAACCTGCCGCTTTTGCTCGAATCCGAAAGCAGGGGAATGATCGCTGGAACGGCCTCTTTCGAATGTTTATTACCAAAGGCTTTAAGTAAGGCAATTCGCACATCAGGGTCTGTATCCTGCAAGTGAGGGATGACATTATCCGTGCCGCATAGAAGCAGCACTGTGGCCACCAAATCTCGCGTATTGGAAGGTTTCAAACCGGCAACCAATTGATCGACCATGCGTTTATCCGCCGGTTGGGGTATACCCAATTTTTCCAACGCCCGAGCGGCTCCCCAACAGGTACCTCCTGCCTTCCCAATATCTTCTATGAACTTTCGTAAGATGGCTGGGACTGCATCATTGCATCCGTTTTCTACAAGTGCTTCAAGTGCTGGTCCATGGACCGAATCACTCGGATGATATACGGTTGCCAGGAGATGCTTTTGCACGTTACTTTGGCGCATGAATTCCTGACAATACTCCTGATTTCTGAAGGTAAATACCAACTTCAATGTAACATCGTTATTAAAGATTTCCGATATCTCTGCTGTGGGAAGTCCAAAGTCTTTTAGGGTAAATGGATTCGCATAGCTTTTATGCTGAGCCAGCCTCACCAGGGCGGGAAGAAGGATGCCAATAATCGGCCAGAGCAGAAAAATCCCTCCCAGCCCCCCAAGAAAAATTGATATGATAATAGTTCCAGCAACCGGAGTGTTGTGATTTTGCAATCCAACAAGAAGGGCTATCAAAATGCATACAAGGATGGAGACTGCCAGCAAAATGATCGATTCCCTGGCTAGATGTTCCTGCTCGATTTTGTAGTCTTTAATCTCTTTGTCGTGGTTAATACACAATGGAATTTGAAATCTCATATCAGCGAAAGCTATTTTATCCAAGCGCCTGGCAATCGTATATGTGGTGTTGGTTATTATTCTGCCCTTCACCTCTAGTGGTACTGACGTTTCAGCTTTTTGCCCACAGATGGCGCACATATTCGGAAAATTTACGGTGGGGTAGTGGAAAGAATACCTGGCGTTTCCAAGTAGTTCTAAAACAATTAACTCAGTCACTTTCCAAATACGCATAATCTTTCCCTCCTGAAATTTACGCCGGCAAACAATTTTTTTGGATCAATCGCTAGGCTGTATCTTCTTTAAACCCGTTTTTAACCCAAACTCCACGTCGATTAAATTTTGCCGCCATTTTCACCACAAAATGGTGATGATTATGGCCGAACTCAATTAATTTTAGCATCCTTTCCTTCTTTGAGTAACATTTTTACTCTCCATTTCAAAAAATCTTTCATTGAAATTAGATTCACTTTTTAAGTGAAATCATAAATCAAACGAGAAATTCCAAATATTCATCAAAAGTAGGATTTTTTTAATAGTCCCATTCTTTGATTGATCCGGCGACATGGAATCCGGGTCGAATCCAAAAATCTATTTTGTGTTATACTCGGTTCGCTTTGTGAAAGCAAAGACACTTATCCTCACGTTTCTGGACTGACCCCGCGTGCCGTTATCAACGGTGGTGGGCCGGGTTGAAGGGAACGATCGAAAACGCTAAAAGGAGCTTGCGTATTATGTCAACAGTTATATCCATGAAAGCCCTGTTGGAAAGT
>CAZENM010000251.1:0-1982 GCA_964513575.1 uncultured bacterium
TAATTGGGTTCTTACGGTGCCAAGAGTAAAAACAAAGGGGAGGAATGACCTTTGGGACTGGCGACTTTATTCGTGATGAGGGTATCAAACGTTAAGATTATTCGATATCTTATCGCTTAGTATACTATTCCTCTCACCTATGGTATTTCTAATATATTCGCCGATCTGATAATTAGAGTTTTGTTAGGCTAATCCATTGAGACTGTTTTGTCTGTTACCGCCTATTCCCAATGAACCAGAGTTTGATACCAACACATCCGTTTTAGAATCAAGATGGATATAACGGAGCGTCAATTTGTTTTTATCATCCAAGTTGTAGTCCAACTTCGACATGAAACGTATCGCAGGAACTTTATTATCATAGCCCTGGTACGGTCCCGTTGTATATCCAAATTTGCTGCTCAAGTAGGAACTAAGATTATCCAGATCAGATTTTGACACTCTTGTTGTAGTTCCACCGACAGTTTGTCCGCCTGTATTGGCAACAAAGGATGTGCCTGGTTGTACAAGAGCATCACTTTCAAAACTCGCAAAGAGGAACAACTGATTCTCGATAATCGGCCCGCCAAGACGGAGACCTATTTGGTTGTACTTAAATGTACCGGGTTTATATTCAACATCACCTGCTTTCTGGCCAACTAACCCTTGATGCCGGAATAAGTAATAAATCGATCCGGAGATATCGTTTGTTCCGCTTTTTGTGATTGTGTTAACACCGGCGCCGACAAAATTTCCTTGACGCACATCATATGGAGCAATGTTGACTTGTACTTGCTCGATAGCATCAATAGAAATAGGCGCGACGTTCGTCCGATCCCCGGGTTGTCCTTGTAATCCAAAAGAGTTATTAAAATATGACCCATCAATCGTTGTGTTGTTGTAGCGATTATCCATCCCGCCAAATGAATTATTCCCCTGGAATTGAGGTGTCAACCGGGAAAAATCCTGGACTTTTCTGGTAATAGTTGGAAGGGCTTCAATTGCGTTTCTGCTCACTGCTGTTGCAGCTCCAGTTCTGGCAGCATTTAATACAGTGCTTCTTTCCGCTGTTACTTCTACTGCTCCAATTTGCACGTCTTGCTGTGTCAATCGAAAATCCTGACGCAGTGTTTGAGACAATTGTAAATCAATGTTTTTTTGCTCTTGTTTGGAATACCCTATTAGTGAAACACTAACTATATACGGACCACCGACGCGCAAATTCGGAAGATTATAGCCTCCGTCTTCGCGGGTTGTAACTCCATATTTTGTTCCACTAGGTTGGTGTGTGGCGATAACGTTTGCGCCGGGAAGCGCATTTCCAGCATTGTCTGTGACGTTGCCGTTCATCGCGGCTGTTGTTACGCCCTGTGCCTTCAGAGCAACACTTGTTAGTGCTAAGGCAAGAAACAATATGATGATATTTTTCACCATAAAAGCCTCTCCTTGGTTTAGATGATTATGGTTGTGTACTTGAGTTAGAGATGTACATTTCACGAAGACATGATAGTGCTTTCATTGCCTTCTTTTCTCAACATCTTTTACTGAACAAAACAAGTATCAACTCTTCTCTCCTCATAGAAACCTCTATAGGTGGTCGGTAGATTAGTGGTTTAGTCTGAATGAAAATACAATGCACGAAATCAATTTTGCATTCTTAGTACTTCACCTTTCCGTCGGTGTGATTCTGAAAAACAAAAAACCGCGTTGATCTGGGGACGAGACCATACGGCTTCACCGTATGTTGGTTGAGTAAAGAGCCTCGAAGTTCGTTGCATTGAACGCGGGGGTCCATTTTTTTTTACACCAGGGCAAAATATCGTTGTAAGAGAGCCATGCTCGTGAGGATGAGGAAACAATCGAGCAGAAAGTTTTTCATGAGGTCTGTATGACTAGATTGAGAGAACCTAATCGCACGAATTGCATGGTGAAGCTGAAACGACCCTGTGAATATAGAAAGACTTGCCTATAATGTCAACGATAACATCAAAAAAATCAACCAA
>CAZENM010000252.1:0-1628 GCA_964513575.1 uncultured bacterium
AAAAGTAGGTGCTACTTCAGTTAAGGAAATGGGGAAGATCATGGCGGAACTAAAAGACAAATTACAAGGTCGTGCCGATATGACTCAGATTAGCGCAAAAATTAAAGCTCATTTCATTTCTTCTTGAACGTAGGACAAAAATTCAAGCGAACAAGAGTCACTCACAGCCATTGGGATTTTTGACAAGGTGTTCAAAAATGAGCAATCGGAGTGTGTTTAAGCTATACATCGGGATTGCGAATTGTGATCGCTATTACAGCCAAAAATGCCAGTGTGAAGAGTAAACCAGGAATATATGTCACCAGTGCCTATCCCTCAGGAATTTGTTAATGAACTGCTAGCGCGAGTTGATATTGTGCAGCTTATTGATGCCCGCCTTCCGCTGCGAAAAAAGGGTAAAAATTATATAGCCTGCTGTCCCTTTCATGCCGAAAAGACACCGTCCTTCACCGTTACCCCTGAAAAACAATTTTACTACTGTTTTGGTTGCTCGGTCGGTGGAAATGCACTCAGTTTTTTAATCGAATATGAAAAACTAAGCTTTGTTGAAGCTGTGAATTCATTAGCGGAACAAATGGGTATGGAAATTCCGCAGCAAGCAAAACATCAAGACTATAAGACTTCTTCTAATCTTTATGGTTTGTTAGAAGACATAGCACAATTCTATGCCAAAGAATTACGAACCAATACGTTCGCCATTAATTATCTAAAACAACGTTGATTATCCGGTGAGATCGCCAAGAAATTTAATTTAGGTTATGCACCGGATGCTTGGGATACATTAGTGAAAACCTTTGATAAACAAACTGAAAATTTATTTGCAGCGGGTTTAATCATTAAAAAAACGGAAGGTCAAACATTTTATGATCGTTTTCGGGATCGAGTTTTATTTCCGATACGTGATAGAAGAGGACGCATCATCGGCTTCGGCGGGCGTGTCTTAAGACAACAGGAACCTAAATATTTGAACTCCCCTGAAACCGTTCTTTTTCATAAAGGGAAAGAGCTCTATGGCCTTTATGAAACACTTCAGTCAAATCGTCAGCTTGAACGCATCCTAGTGGTTGAAGGTTATATGGATGTGTTAGCCTTGTTTCAAGCCGATCTTCCTTTTGCAGTAGCGACTTTAGGCACGGCGACTAGTCGAGATCAAATTAGTCGACTGATGAATTATACACAGGAAATAATCTTTTGTTTTGATGGTGATATGGCTGGAAAAAAGGCGGCTTGGCGTGTGCTTGAACAAAGTTTAGAATTATTAACAGACGGTTATATATTACGATTTTTATTATTACCCAATGGTGAAGATCCCGACTCTTTTTTACAAAAAAAAGGTCGCATTGAATTTATGACTCGATTGCAACAAGCACAATCCTTAGGTGAATTTTTATTTAGTTATTTGTTAACGCAGGTGGATATCAATCAACTAGAAGGTAAAGCTCGGTTAGCGAAGCTTGCAGTTCCACTGATTGAAAAGCTACCCGTGGGGGTTATTAAGCATAAACTATTTGAACAATTGGCCGCTTTAGTCAATATGGATGTAGTGACCTTAAAAAAGGTGACAAGTACAAGCCATTCAACAAAAATGATGCAAAAACAACTCTTTAAGGCCAAAAAGGTCAATCGCC
>CAZENM010000252.1:1638-1957 GCA_964513575.1 uncultured bacterium
AACACCATTCCGAAGATCAATGCTAGGCATTAAGGGAATTTGAATTACCTGGCAGGCATTTTTTAGTTCAATTATTTTTATTACTCAAGAAAAATCCAGAACTCAATAGCGCGATGTTACTCGAGTATTGGCGGGACGATGAATCTCGTCATAAAATCCTTAAACAATTGATCAATGCACCCCTCGCTATTCCCGAATCGGGAGTGCAAGCTGAATTTCATGATGTACTTAAGCATTTAAAAAAATTAGTTGCAAAAGAACAAATTGATAATAGAAAAAAGATATTGCTTAACTCACTTACGGAACTCCAAAAAGCTCA
>CAZENM010000253.1:0-1945 GCA_964513575.1 uncultured bacterium
GCGGGGAAATTAATATTGATAATAATTTTGTGGAAAGGGCAATCCGTTCTTTTGAGGGAAAAAAAGTGTCTATCTCAAGCGCTCCAAGTTTTGTGAAAGGGGGCTTTTGGACTTGTTGAATGAGTGTGGGAATGTCTAAATTGGTTCCTGCTTTCCATGCTTGATCGATTAATGTAGAAATTAAAATCGCTTCGCGGCTTTTAATGGGGTCAGCATTAATTCCTATTAACCCCAACACGCTGGATGTTAGTGAGAGAATTTTTTCTCTAAGCGCGCCGCTGTCTTCCAGAATTTCTTTAGGGGGAGCCGCAAAAGAACTCAAAATTGAAATTGGGATCCCTGCCTCACTCGCAGGCGTATAGATGGCTACTTCGGCCCGTTCTTTGAAAGTTTGGATCCTTTTGCCGTCTTCGTTCCATTCATTTAATCCATTTTTCCAAGTTTCAGCGATTTGTTGGGCGTATTGTTCTTTGGATAATTCTTTCTGGTCAGCTTCAGTGGCGTCGACCCAAGGAAGAAATTCTTGAGCCGTCAGTCCGGGGAAAGTAAGCATGAGATTCCCTAAATCACCTTTAGGATCTATGATGATACCTGGAATGTTGTCGAGAGCTGCTTCTTCTAATAGGGCGATCCCTAGGCCGGTTTTTCCACTTCCGGTCATGCCGACACACATGGCATGCGTCGTTAGATCTTTTGATTCGAAAAGAAGGGGATCTTTTACAAGGGTTTTAGTTTTGGGATCGTATTGTTTACCTATGTAAAACAGACCTTGCTTTTCTAAATTTATCATACCGGCGCCTATTTAGTTATGTTGTCTGTGGAATCATCAGAGTTAACAGCAACACGCCAATAAGGATAAAGGTTGTGCCAAGCATCTGAATAGGTCCAAATTCTTCATTGTATACCACGACACCAATGATGACCATGCTTACAATTCCTAGACCGCACCAAACAGCATAGACAACGCCTACCGGAAGAGTTTTAAGGGCTAACGATAAACACACGACCGTAAAGAAATATCCAAAAAGAACGAAAATTGCCGGAATGACTTTGGAAAGACCATCGGAAGCCTTTAGTGCGCTGGTTCCGAGCACTTCACTGAGTATGGCGACGACGAGGTATATGTAGGCTTCCATAGGATCTCCTAAAACGTAATCAAATCAATAATATTATTAGTTTGCTGCGACACACTTTGTATTGGCATTCACAAAGTAGAGGTGGGGGGAACCTGTTCTCTCCCGCCCTTAGATCTAAACCAATAAATATTATTTGACAAATACTTTTTGTCATATAAATTTAAGAGGTGATTCGGCAATTAATATGCCCTGCGTTTTAATTGCGGGATCACCTCTTAAGCTAGACTTTTACGTTTCCATGCAGTGAAAGCCTGAGTTGATTCTTCATAAAAACTAGAGAGAGGCCTCATGAAAAGATACAGGGATTTAAATTCTGTTGAAGAGCAGATTATTCTTCATAAGGGTACAGAGTTGCCAAATACAGGTGAATACACTGATGAAAAACGACAAGGAGTTTATGTTTGTCGTAGATGTGTTGCTCCTTTGTATCTTTCAGAAAATAAATTTTCATCCCATTGTGGGTGGCCAAGCTTTGATGAAGAAATTCCGGGAGCTGTGCAGAGAAACATGGATGCAGACGGAAGACGAATAGAAATACTATGTCAGCATTGCGGCGGCCATTTAGGACATGTGTTTGAAGGAGAGGGTTACACACCGAGTAATACAAGACATTGTGTGAATTCTATTTCGATGTTGTTTCTTCCTGCTTTTACAGCTGAACGCAATGAAGAAATTGTAGTGGCCGGTGGATTATTCTGGGGTGTTGATCGTTTGCTTGATAGTTTGCCGGGTGTTGAGTAAACAACTGCGGGTTATAAGGGAGGTTAGGTTCCAAATCCTAACTATAGTCAAGTCCTCCCAGGACATAA
>CAZENM010000254.1:0-1942 GCA_964513575.1 uncultured bacterium
CCGGGATCTCCCAACCCAACTCCGCAAGACGGCGACGTTTAAAGTCTTGGGTGACAGGGTGATCAACTTCGAACACCTCAAGCTGCTTTAACATTTCCGGATGCCGGAAGACAAAGGTATCCATCCCCGCCCCGAGGATTACATACTGTCCCACTCCCTGCCCAATAGCCTCCTTCAGGCTGTCTTCTGCATATCGAGCACGGCTTAAGGTGAGGGCCGGAACCCCCATGGCCTGCATCATCCATGCTAAGGTAGCAGAGTGATTAGGGAAAGAAGCAGCAAGTGTAGGGTTAGAATACTGGAGACCTGTTATCATTTGCAGAGCGAATGACGAGCGCTCCTCCTCTGTAAGGAATTTATTCGCTAGAAAGTCATTAAAGATTTTTGGGTTATCGTGAGCAGCATGGTAGCCACGCTAGTAAGCGGTCCTTAGTGCTGTACTACTAACTTGGTTTTCTTCCATTGTTATCCCCTATTCTATATAATCTTTCAGCTTTGATAAATCCTTGCCGCAATTCGTGCAATTAACAGTATACCAGGATGAATTTGTTTGACATTCCGGGCATTTCCACTGTTTATCCTGCTGTTCCAGCCATTGATTAACTCCATTATTTTTAATAGTCATTAGATTCTTGGGAGCTATTTTTGAATGCGGCAGTTTACTCAATACATCTTTATTTGCGATCCCTTCATCGAAAAACTTACATGGATAATCAGCACACTCACTACAATGATCTATATTTCTTCCAATGGCGCATTTGCGTATTTTACAGGGTCTGCAGTTTACAAATACGGCATCAGACTTGCATCCATGGCACTTCAACTCGATAGTTTCGTTCACCGGTAAAGTGTACCCTTGATTCTCCAGGTAAGCCTTCACATTAGCTTCCGTCCAATAACAAGCAAAACCGTCTTTTTGACCGGTTTTGTAAGCCATATGAATCGAACACGCACCGCAATAAATTCCACAATATGAATCATAATTAAATTCACTCATCATTTTTCTCCTCCCTTGTAATTTTGTTGCTTTCCCCTTAGTTATACATCTCAGGAGGTTAGGTTGTAACCTAACCAAAGTTAGGTTTTAGAAAAAAAATAGGACTATCTCATTAGAGACAGTCCATTCATTCAAGTGAATTACTTTCTGTTTATTTAAGCAGGCCTAGTTCCCGCGCCCTTACAATTGCCTGGGTACGCATTTTGACATTTAGTTTAGTGTAGATATTGTTTGTATGCCACTTGGTAGTACCTACAGTAATGTGTAGTTTACTGGCGATTTCAGCATTGGATAAACCTCCTGCGATAAGTTCGAGTATTTGTAACTCACGCTCGCTTAACGGCTCAATCAATTTTTCATTACATTCATTAGCGTTGTCACCGTCAAAGGCTTTTAGCAAGTCATTCACAAAAACCGGTGATGCTTGACGTACTTCCCGAAGTAACTCCGCTACCTTTGGCCCTTCATCGAGGAAGGTTCGGTAATACCCTTCCGGGGCGGCAAGTTTAACTGCCTCCTCAATATAGGGGACAGCATCGTTGATACTGCCCATTGCCGTTTTTAACAAGCTTTGAAGTATACATACGGTGATTAGACTACCAAAGCGCTCCCCTTCCCTAGCGAATTTCTCCAGATTATTAAGAAGTAGTTGAGCCTCTTGGTAACGTTTCTGAGCTAATAATATTCTGACAAAGATGTAGTAGACCTTTTCCCGCATATGGGTTATGGAATCTTCCGGGGTAATTCCGGCCTCTTTCCCCCAACTAACGGCACTCACCAAATCCCCCTCTTTGAGTTTTAACTCTGCTTCCTGGGCTTTATATCTATATGCTAATACAGGAAGTATGGATTGGTCGATTTCCTGTAATCCCTTCTGAATTAACCGGAAGGCCGAACCCTTATCCCCTTGAAAATAATGTATCCGAGCTAACATCAATTCAGCAT
>CAZENM010000255.1:0-1939 GCA_964513575.1 uncultured bacterium
ATTCAAGATTTTCCCTACAATCGCAATATATAAAGCATGACAGGGTCAAAGAATATATGAAGGGGATCAATCGAGGATCTTGATGACAGATTTACCTAAATGCACCCAATGCGCCTCTGCATATACTTACGAAAATGATTCCTTGTATGTTTGTCCTGAATGTGGACATGAATGGCCTATTCATGATGAAACGAAAAATGAAATAGAACAGTCTGTTGTGAAGGACGCCTACGGAAACATCCTTCAAGATGGCGATACTGTGATAATTATTAAAGATATTAAGGTCAAAGGGTCATCATCCGCTTTAAAAGTTGGTATAAAAGTGAAAAATATTCGCTTGGTGGAAGAAGTGAACGGCCACAACATTGAAGCAAAAGTTCCGGGTTTTGGTCAGATGATGCTTAAATCTGAGATTGTCAAGAAAACCAATGAACAATAGAACTTTGGACAGGAACTGAAGCGTTTATTGAATACAATAAACTTTTCGATCGGTGTACGTGCGATTTGGCCGAATGGGCCAAAAAAGAAGGGTAATTATGCTTTGTCCGAATCATGATAGGACCATTATAATGGCCCCAAAAATTTGGACAGGTTTTTAACCTGAAATAAGCTTATAATCCCTGCCAATAAAAGGGATTATTTACATGGGAAAGCCAAGAAAAAGGCATAGTCCAGATTTTAAATTAAAGGCCGTCTTAGCTGTGTTGAAGGGCGACAAGACTGCCAATGAATTGGCAGGAGAGCTGGGCGTCCACCCCGTACAGCTTTCAGAATGGAAGAAACAGTTTATAGAAAATGGGACTGGGATTTTTGAAAAAGTGCACAAAAAATCTAAGGAAAATCCCCAAGAAGAGAGCGAACTATACGAGCAAATCGGGCGCCTGAAAATGGAACTCGAGTGGTTAAAAAAAAAGTTGCACGCTAGCGGTTTCTGAGAGACAAGACATGATTGACAAGGATCACAAAGGATTGTCGATATTGGAGCAGTGCAAACTTCTCAGCATTAGTAGGTCCGGTTTGTATTACAAACCAGTCGACAATGAGAAAGATCGGTTACTGATGAAATTGATCGACAAGCAGTACACAAAAACTCCGTTTTATGGGGCGCGTCGGATGGCTGTGGAACTCAAAAAGCTTGGATACCCTGTTGGGAGAAAGAAAGTTAGAACTCTCATGGTGAAAATGGGCATTGAGGCAATTTACCCCAAGCCAAATCTCAGCATTGTTAACCCGGAAGATAAAAAATACCCATATCTCTTGAGGGGCATGATAATAGACCGAGTCGACCAAGTTTGGTCTATTGACATTACTTATATTCCATTGGCCAATGGCTTTGGATACCTGGTTGCGATTATAGATTGGTTCAGCCGAAAAGTAATCGAGTGGGAATTTTCAAATCTGCTCGATACTGAGTTCTGCATGAAGGCTCTAAATAGAGCCTTGAAGAAAAGAAAGCCTGAGATCTTTAACTCAGATCAGGGAAGTCAGTTTACCAGCCGAGAGTTTACCGGTAGATTAGAATCGGAGAATATCCGGATCAGTATGGATGGCCGAGGGAGGGCGCTCGATAATATTTTTATCGAGAGGCTTTGGAGAAGCGTGAAGTATGAAGATGTGTATCCCAAAGACTATCAAGGGATGAATGATGCTCGGAACGGCTTAGGTAAGTATTTTGAGTTTTACAATGAGAAACGGCCTCATCAGAGTCTGAATTATCAGACCCCAAATGCGGTGTATGAAGGTGCTGAGGCCCTAAAGCTTTTAGTGAGTTAAAAGTGAATAAGCTCATCGGATAACGCGCTTATTTTTTGCTCTTGATGGGTAAAAAAAGCGGCATTTTACCGAAGATGGATTGAAAAAAAGATTAACAAAAAACAGGGTTGGGATTTTTAGCTTAGGTCAGTAATGAAAATTGTCTAGACAAACGGGGCCACTATAC
>CAZENM010000256.1:0-1939 GCA_964513575.1 uncultured bacterium
TTCGAAGTAGGGGAGGCCTGCCTGGACCCAAAGATTAATGTCTTGTTCCTGATTCCGGATGGGATCTTGATACCAAAGCCAGGCAACATCGGCGCCGGCAATTCGCTGGTCGCCAAAATCGCGTTGATAGCCCAATATAGCACTTTCGCGGGTAAATACGGACAGGTATCCTTTATCAAAATTTTTGAATATCCACGAGTCGGTGATCTCACCAAAAAATAAAAGATCTTTGTTTTTAACGTATTTAAAGATTAGGGAGGGTTCAAGTTTCGTTCCGTGTTTTGTGGGAAGGGTGGCGTAGTGATTGTTGTTGGAGATCCATTCCATATTTACATCACTGGTGGCGCTCCAATAGGGATTAAAGATCCATTCTCCCCTGATGCCCCCCCCTAGGGATTTCACATCAAAAAGGGTCGTGTGGGAGATCAAATTCCGTTGTCTGACATCGCTCCATCTTCCCCTAAGAGTTACTTTGCACTTGTCGTGAATGGGATAGATCACTCCCGCTTCACCATTCATGTAAGTAAGAGAGGTTGTCCATCGTTTACTAAAAATGTCTTTTTCTTTTTCTACGACTCCACCGCCTTTAACAAAAAACGTCGGGGCCGTATAGGAGGAAAGGTCAAATAATGTTCTACGGTAGCTTTGGAAGTCATTTTCAAGGTTGACAAGGGACCGGTACATATCTTCACTATCAATATAGCGGCGCTGACCTAATAAAAATGCCGCATAGGGTCTGATCACATCGGTGTTTTCGGGAGTCAGCTGAAGAGCTTTTTTATAATGACCTTCGGCGGATCCCGGCATGTCTAAAAGCGCTTCGGTCCGAGCTAGGCCGACGAGTCCATCGACATATTCGGGGGCTGCTGCTATTGCTTGGGTAAATAACCCATAGCTTAGGCAGGGTTGATCAAAATATAAATACTGGTTTCCTAGTGCGATGAGGGCATCAGAGTAATCGGGTTTTATCTCTATAGCTTTTCTAAAGGCTGTAATTGCGTCGCAGCGTTGATCCAGCATAGCGAATTCGCGCCCGAGTAAAAAAAAGTATTCGGCATTTTTAGGGGCGATTTCGGTGAGCTCTTTGTAGATGAGCATTGCCCCGAAGAAGTCTTTTTTTTTATCGAGTTCTTTGGCGAACGCCGGAGCGTTTTTTTCCCATTTTTGTTGGGCTGTCAGCTGTTGTTCCGGTTCTTTTGTTGGGGCAGAGGGGGGTTCCTCATTGGAGAGAGCGTTTTTTTTTACTTGTTCTAAACCAGGAAGTATGGATTGAACTCTTCTTAAGCCTTCTTCCGCGTCAGTATAGTTTGGAAAGGCTTTTAACACTTCTTCGAATAAACTTTCGCTCTCTTTTATATCACAGCGGGATAGGTATCTAAACAGATAGGAGTAAGCCGCCGCTAATCTGGCATCGGCATTGTCGGGTTGTAATTCTAAGGAGCGATTGAACGATTCGATCGCTCTTTCCCATGACTGTCCCTTTGCATAAGCGCGCCCAAGCTCATAGTAGTATTCCGGATTGTCAGGGTTCATTTTTACAAGCTCTTGGAAGAACATGATCGCGGCCCAGATGTTATTTTCTCCTTCCAATTTTCTAGAAATACTTAAAATAGAAAGCGGACAAGTTTCCTGGCGTGCCCCTATTTCGTAGGGAGCTATGGGTGTGGGTTCTTGGCCCTCAGCGAGGATCTTTTCTACCCGCCGTAGGCCTGTAAGGGCGTCGATATATTGAGGGTTTTCTTTGAGAACGATTTCAAATAGGAGTTTGCTGTCGCATAGCTTAGATTTTGAAAGGTAACGGAATAGGTACGCATAGGCAAGCCCCACGTGAGCATCTTTATTGTTGTGCTCTAGGGTTAGGGTTTGATTAAAAGCTTTAATCGCCTCATCCCACGCTTTAAGCTTAGTGTAGGAACGGCCTAATTCATAGTAGTAATGT
>CAZENM010000257.1:0-1913 GCA_964513575.1 uncultured bacterium
CCACAACCGTCCGATTACAAGTCGGGTGCTCTACCAATTGAGCTATGTCAGCGTTTAATGATTGATTTTATAACGAAAAAGGGTGTTTTCCTTCAAGCATAAAATCAATTATTTCTGATTTTTTTATGAATCAGCGTTTTCTGTAGGTTTTGGGGGTTCTTTTTCCATCAGAGATTTATGCGCGCCAAAAGTTCTTTCCATGAGATCGATTTCTTGTGGCAGTGGGGATTGATCGTTGCCGGATGGTTTTATCCAAGTGGCTTTGATCTTTCGTAGGTGTGCTGGGGTGTTGTCTTTAGCAAAACAGCAGCTTTTATATTTTTTTCCCGAGCCGCATCGGCAGGGGTCATTTCTTCCAAGTTTCTTATTCATAGTTGATTAAATTTGATTTAGTGTTTTCTTTATTGTATGATAGAGGGGATTTAAATTTCAATTCGATCGTGTGGTAATGAATAAAATAGTTGTGACACCCCCTTGGTCCCGTCTGGGGCAGAGGATAGAAAGTATGACGCGCAAGGCTCTGTATGATTTTCATATGATTGAGGGTGTGGATTGTATTGCTGTAGCGTTGAGTGGCGGAAAAGATAGCTTGGCATTATTAATGATGTTAAAAGCTATCTCCGGAAGGGGATTTCCCGCTTTTCCTTTGATCGCTGTTCATGTTGCGGGGGAGTTCAGCTGTGGTGCGGGAGTGAACGAAGGGTATTTGCGTCGAATCTGTGATGAGTTGGGGGTGCCGCTTTATGTGGAGCAGTCGACTCAGAAGTTGGAGACGTTGGAGTGTTATAGCTGTTCTAGGGAAAGGCGGAAATTGCTGTTTGACGCGGCGAAAAGGGAGGGGGCGACAACGATTGCTTTTGGCCACCACCGGGATGATAGCGTTCAGACTTTGCTGATGAATTTACTTCATAAAGGGGAGTTTGCCGCGAATCTTCCAAAGATTCACATGTTTGATTATGGGATTACGATTATTCGTCCAATGATTCATGTTCCGGAAAATGACATTAGAACGTTTGCTCAGCAGCAGGGTTTTATGAGGATTACTTGTCAATGTCCGGTTGGACAGGTTTCATTAAGAAGAAAAACTGAAGATTTAGTAAAGACGCTAGAAGAAATATATCCAAACGCACGCGAGAATCTCGCGCGCGCCGGATTGTGCTACGGATCGCAAAAAGCGTTAAAGCCTTAGCGGGGTGTGCTTGGCTGTAAAATTTTTGCTCCTGAAAGAACAGGAACCCAATTTTTTTGCGCTAGATCAATTTTTTCTTTTGAACGAGTGGTGTACATGATGGTGATGATCTCGTCTGGAGTGGTAATTCCGCGAACCCAGCTATGAGATTTCCCGTCTTTTGTCCACCATTCAACAATCGCTTCGTCATTGCTGGAGCTGACCACTTTAGATTCAATCTCGACACCTTCTCTTTCCGAGAGGCTCTTTAAGAAAGATTTAATACCTTCTTCCGGTTTTACGGACTGATCAGGCTTTCCTTTTACTATAGAAATAGCAAATGATTCCGTTGTGGATTGTTTTTCTTCATTCTCTGGAATGTAGGCAACCAATTTGACGTTTTCGTTACTTAGCTCATGTCCCACCTTCCATTTTTGGCCGGTTTGGGGAAGTGTGTATTCAACAGTATTGTCAAAAACTTCGGCAGAAAGTTGACTAGAGACTGCTAAAACCATGTTCAAGACTACAAATGTGAGTAGCTTCTTCATTTTAAACTCCTTGTGCAAACCTCACATTACCAGATCATATTATTTTGAACCCTAAAAATAGTTAATATGAATTATTTTTAGTTTTGAGGTGAGGTGTCTTTCTAATTTTTTCTTATTTTTTAATTTTTTCACAGCCCCCGCCTCAGCCACCTATTAACAAAATAACCCTTCTTAAGGAAACGACCGAATGTCTTAAA
>CAZENM010000258.1:0-1879 GCA_964513575.1 uncultured bacterium
ATCGAGTCGTTTCTGGCTCAAAATGTGTCACCCCTCCGGGACTAAATGTGTTTTTCCCTCTACCCAGGCTTCGCTTACCCCTCCGGGGTTATGCCACAGCCTGGGCTTATATGTTTAGGCCCCATCCGGGGCTTAGCTACATCAGTGCTATGCCCCGGAGGGGCAAGCGAAGCTTGGGTAAGAGCGATAAATAAACCTCAGTCCCAGAGGGGCCGTGAAAAAATTAGAATCCGTTTGATTTCGATCGAGATTTTTTAGGGTTTTCATTTAAATGCCCTCGCTCACAACGCTGACATCCGTTATGAGCGGGGGCGTTTGAATGAAAAGACAAAAAAGATCGGCGAAAGCAAACTGGATCTCTGTTTTTTCACAGCCTCATAGGGTTTAGGGCTTACTTGCTTTGGACTCCGAGGGCTTTTATGGCACCTTCGTTACCAGCAATAGCCTCATAGACCAATCTTTCATCAAGTTTCCAAGGTTTTTCGTATTTTTGGAGAATTGCTATTGCAGCGGAATTTCCCTTGAGAGAGTATTCTACCAGATCATTTTGGATCTTTGTTTCCTTCCAGGCCTTGTAGCCTGAAAAACAAAGTACAAAACACATTAAAACAATTGGAATGCTTAGGTATTTAAAAAACTTCATAAGATCTCCTAATGACAACTTGAAACGATATACGCCACTTATTCTCGCAGAGAAGATCATTTTGATGAAGAAGAATTTTTCTTTGAACACTTAACGTCTGGGTTAAGTTATCTAGGATGACAATTTAACGTTTTGGTTAGGATGAAAATGTTCTCCAAGGATAGGTTGCGCTCGCCCCGTTCAACGCTACCAACATTGGTTCTATGGAGACCCCTTCATTGGGCATGGCCCTTTTCATTGATCATAAGTTTATCCTAAAGTAACGGTGAAAATTTAGTAAAACTGAATTGTCATACTAGGCAACAATTGAATTTGAGAAGGGATATATCAATGAAGGAGTCCAGAGGAGCTTGCTCCTTTGGTGGGGGGATTTTTAAGGGGGCGAAGCCCCACTTAAACGGAAGAGGAGGGATTCGAACCCCCGTTACGCTCTCACGTAATTCTGTTTTCAAGACAGACGCAATCAGCCACTCTGCCACTCTTCCTTTGATGAAAATATCTTCTCACGAATGGATTATTCTCATCAAGGGAAAAGTGTTTCTTTTGAATTTTATTGTTTTGGCAGCGCGTCCCAGGCATGCTCGATGATTGTGTGTAGTTGTGGGTATTGTGGCTGCCATTGCAGTTCTAGCATGGCCTTTTTGGAGCTGGCGAGAATTTTAGCCGCATCTCCGGGGCGTCTGGGGCCTATGATTGTTTTCACTGATTTCCCGGTGATCTTTTCGACGCACTGGATGACTTCTAGTACAGAAAATCCTTGTCCATTGCCTAAATTATAGCAGGTGGAAGGTTGTCCGTTTAGCAGTCTTTCCATTGCTTGGATGTGAGCGAAAGCCAGGTCCATTACATGGATGTAGTCTCGTACCCCGGTTCCATCGGGAGTGGGGTAGTCGGTGCCAAGGATCGTAATGGTTTGATCGGGGGAGGTTATGCTACGAAGGACGACGGGAATTAAATTAGATTCTTTCTTTTTATAATTTTTGATCACCCGTTCAGGATCACCGCCTGCGGCATTAAAATAACGCAAGCAGGTGTAGCGGAAGTCGGACGCGGCGCTAAGGTCTTTTAAAATGGTCTCGACCATGAGTTTCGAGCGGCCGTAGGGGTTTAAAGGGTTGCATGGATGGTCTTCACTTACGCATTCTTCTTCGGGGTTGCCGAAGATTGCGGCAGTGGATGAAAAGATGAATACTTTGATTCCATTTCGATTCATGGCATGCAACAGGTTTACGGTTT
>CAZENM010000259.1:0-1875 GCA_964513575.1 uncultured bacterium
CTGATGCTACAGGGGTGGGCTGGGTTTTTGAATATGCCTTGGTCGATGAGTCTGGAGACTACTCTTTACAGGAGTTGCGAAGCTTTCAAGATTGGTATCTTCGTTATTGGTTGACAGCAGTGCCGGGAGTTGCAGAAGTGGCAAGTGTTGGAGGGTACGAGAAAGAATATCAAGTAGAAATTGATCCCGTTAAATTGCAAGCTTTCGAACTCTCATTAGCCGATGTGAAGCAAGCCATTGATCAATCAAATGCAGATGTGGGAGGACGCGTTATCGAGCTTGCCGAACACGAATATGCAGTTAGAGGAAGGGGGTATATTACAGATAAAACCATGCTTGAAAAAGTTGTAGTAGGAACAGATGGTACGGGAACACCAATTTTAATCAAAGACGTTGCCCATGTGCAAATTGGGGGCAATATCCGACGCGGTTTAGTCGAATTAGATGGGGAAGGGGAAGTTGTTGGGGGCATTGTTGTGATGCGCTATGGAGAAAATGCGCGAGAAGTAATCAATCGAGTTAAGGCAAAACTTGAAGAAATGCGTTCCTCTTTTCCACCAGGAGTTAAACTCATTACAACTTATGATCGCTCCTCACTTATTGACGATTCTTTGGCAACACTTTCTGAGGCACTAATAGAAGAAATCATCATTGTCTCATTAACCATTATCATTTTTTTGTTTCACTTTAGATCGACCCTCGTCGCTATTATTGCCCTTCCCATCGCTGTGATTATCTCTTTCATCCCGATGTTTTATCAAAGTCTCACTGTAAACATCATGTCACTCGCAGGAATTATAATTGCTATCGGTGATGTTGTAGACGGTGCAGTAGTCATGACAGAAAATGCACATGCTAAACTGGAAGCAGCAAATGGCGAAGGTGATAGGAATGAAATCATCATCGAAGCTGCAAAAGAAATAGGACCAAGTATCTTTGCATCATTATTGGTGACAGTGGTAGCATTTTTGCCTGTTTTCACACTGCAAGCTCAAGAAGGGCGGTTATTCTCTCCACTAGCATTTACTAAAACATATGCGGTAGCTTTTGGAGCTATTTTAGGTATTACATTGGTTCCTGCATTGATGGTCACATTTATTCGTGGCAAAATCCGACCTGCCTTGAAAAATCCAGTTAACCGCTTAATGATAGCATTGTATCGACCTCTCCTGACTTTCTGTGTGAAATTCCGCAATCTTATTGTTCTTCTCGCCATCATAGGCTCAGCACTTACGATTCCGATTTTTATGCGTCTTGGTTCTGAATTCATGCCTCCACTTGATGAGGAAACAATTTTGTTTATGCCGATTACAGTCCCTGGCATTTCAATAGAATCCGCAAAAGAACTCCTTCAACTTCAAGACAAAATCCTGAAATCTTTCCCGGAAGTAGAAAGAGTCTTTGGCAAAGCTGGAAGAGCTGAAACTCCAACAGACCCTGCTCCGCTTTCAATGACCGAAACTGTCGTAATGCTAAAGCCTAAATCAGAGTGGCGTTCAGGAATGACCAAGGAAAAATTAGAAAAAGAAATGAATGATGCCCTGAAAATTTTAGGTGTGCAAAACGCCTTTACTATGCCAATCAAAGCACGTATCGATATGTTGACCACAGGGATAAGAACTCCTATTGGCATTAAGGTGTTTGGAAGCGATCTTGTTAAAATTAATGAAATCGGCCAACAACTTGAAGGGATTCTCAAAATGGTGCCTGGAACACGCAGTGTGTATGCAGAACGGGAGATTGGAGGATTTTTCATCGATTTTACTCCGGATCGCGAAGCCATAGCACGCTATGGACTTAAGTTGATGGATGTTTTTGATGTGATTGAAACAGCAATCGGTGGTTTGGATATTACTACCACGATTGAGGGGCGTG
>CAZENM010000260.1:0-1868 GCA_964513575.1 uncultured bacterium
GATTTACTTGTTTTGCGAGTAAAAAACAGCGCTCTTGAAGGGTTCTCCCTTGTGGTAGTCTATTAACTCTCCGAATTTCTTTGTTGCGGGCCAATAGATTAAAGAGGTTTTCACGAGCGAGAAGACTCTTTCCGCGATCATCCCCTGAAGTCACTAAATCACAGGTTTCCAGAGAATAATTGAATTTAAGAGCCTCTTCAAAATAAATAAAAGCCTCTACAGGTACTACTCTAATGGTTAACCTATTTAGAATCTGATTACTTTTTAGAGCTTCTGCAATTTCAGCAAAATCATTCAGGCTAAAATGATTCGAATCCAATCTGAGTTCTCTCAGCGAGTTGTTGGTTTTTATAGCCGATGCAATCACCTGCCCTTGACCTGAAGCAAGACAACTGGTTAGCCTTAGCTCTTGCGAGAGGGGTAACAACTGTAATACCTTCTTTACAGCAAACCCTCCAATAACCTCTAAGGGATATTTATTAACATTTCCTTGCACATAGACCTTTGAACTTATGGTATATTCGTTATCAAAATCATTCTCCAGCGTGCAGAAAAAATGCGGGCGATTCACTTCAAATGTCATAAAGCCTCCGGCGGCGCTTCGATACAAGGGAAAAACTACTAAGCTTTAGTTTTTACATACTTAACGACATTAAATTCAGTAATTTTAATTTTTCCATTTTTGTCTTCGAACGTTAAATTTACTTCGCTTGCTAATTTGTAAAGTCCGGGACCACTCTCGTTTATTCCATTTCCAAGACGACTTTGCGCTCCGACTGACCGCCACAGGACACCATTTATTGTTCCGGGAAGATGATCGAATGTATTGAACCAATGTCTTATTTCAATGACATTATAAAAATGGCCTGTTTTCATCGATTCAATAAATTGATCACGATCCATTTCTGAATGGCCATCGAATCGGAAAACTGCTTTTTTCGAAAAAAAACTCTTTACTTTTTCAAGCTCGGGCCTTACCCGAACCATATGAAGAGCTAACTGTCTCGTGAACATGAGAGGTGAGGGCAACGTCGCATGAAAACCGTATTCATTACTGATTGGACCCATAAAAAATTCTCCTTTAATAAATTTTCCAAGAACACCTATTTTGAGACCGGGATGGTGGCATAAACCCAAAAACCCATCAAAGTACTTTTTACGGGTTATTCAACCCGTTTTTTTACCATCTTTACAGTATTAAACTCCGAAATTTTGACAGCGCCATTTTTCATTTGAAATTTTAAGTTTACGATACTCGCCAAGTTGTAATAGCCATAGCCTTGATTATTTTCTTCTGTTCCAAGAAGATATTGGGTTCCATTTGAACACCATACAACACCATTTAAAGAGCCTTTTATGTGATCGAAAGAATTGAACCATTCTTTGATTTCTCTAACATTATTCATGTATGAGTTTCTCAGGGATTCAACGAATTGATCCCGATTCATTTCCGCCTGATTTTCGCTCTTAAAAATGGCATTTTTCCAAAAAAAACCTCTTATTACATCGTAATCGGGTTCTATTTGAACCATTTGATAAGCTAATCTTCGAGCGATAGCTATGTGTGAAGTGGGTAACAGGCGGTGGCTGATGGGTCCCATAAAAAATTCTCCTTTCGTAAAATTTTTGCGAACACAAAAGACTAAAAGGGCATTGCCTAATTTCAAAGTGATCAAGATACTTATTCCCGTCAAATAAAAAATTAAATAGAAAAAAAAGAAATAAAACAAAGGACGATAACTTTTTAATTTTTTGTATAAGTTGACAACTTCGAACCTTTGAGTCAATAATACAGATATGGAACAATATTGGGATGAGTTCGATTTAGAGGAAATTCACTTCCGAGATAAATGGCAGTTTGAGCTTAA
>CAZENM010000261.1:0-1854 GCA_964513575.1 uncultured bacterium
TTGCCGCATTCGCGGCATTGATCAGAGGTTGGACCAGGGGAACCAGTGTCAGGCCAGCATTTTGTATACGGCTTTCTTCAGATTCCATCTCACGATGGACAACCTTGCCTTCACTAACGGTTCTCCTTACTAGAGCCCGTAAAGGACTTTCACCTTCTAGTTTAACGACATACCGGTCGCACAGTTTTGGCGCGCAGCGCCATAACTTTTAGAGGACTTACCTCATTTGCGTGATGAACAATTTTTTCATTTACTTTTTATTGGTAGTGTGTATAATTCCTTTTATAAAACAAGGAATGTTTTTAATAACACAGCTGAGTTGCGCTAACTTATTAAAAAAGAGAAATTCTTGTCTAAAGGCAACCCGCCTTAAAGTTATGGGTAATTGCATTGTTTAAACAAGATTAAATAATTATTTTAAAAAATCAAATATTAAAGGTGATTATGTCGTTTTTTCAAATAACTAGTGGTTCAACATCTGCACAAGAATTTGTCACCCCCTCTTCAGGGGCTAGCTCTTCTTCTGAGGCGGGAACTTCTCATGAAAATATACATCATTTTAGTTTAAACAATCGTATATCCCAAATAAACCCCTCTGAGTTTCTGTTTTCAGCTTCATTTGTTGATACGGATTTTGTTGCTACGGATGAGGGGAAACCCAAAAGGCTTGAAGGAGAAGATTATGTTGCTCATCAAGTAAAAAAAACATTAGAACAAGAACAAATATCTAGGGCGGATATAGTTTATGATAACATTGAACAGGCGATAATAGAGGGAAATTTTGAGCTTGCACGGTCTTTGCTTTCCACCGCAGAAAATGATCCGTTGTTGCCATCAGAATTTTTTGGATGCCGCATTTTATGGGGTCTTGCGGGTAGCGGCGATTCTAAGATTGTGAGAAAAATTTTGCAATTGCATCAAGGCGAAACAGCGAAAAATATTATCATTCAATATCATCAACTCCAAAACGAGGCACGAGTAAAACGAAAGGCTAGAGGAGATAAATTTAATACTTTTGAAAACTCGCTAAAAGAAATGGGGAAATTTATTGTCCAAAGTATGTTACATGATCGAGAAATTGACTTTTCCAACGTGAAAGCTTTTATTGAAATATGTGCACTATCTTCTAAAGAAATAGGATCCATCCTATTAAATGAAATCTGTAGCCGGTATGAAAATAAAGACATTAATGGAATCAAATCTATCATAAATTCCGGAATTGCTGAAAAAGAGACTATTTCTCAATCTTTTATACAACTGTTTAATAAAGCCATCCAAAAAAACAGCTTAGAAAATGTTAAAGAAATCATCGAATTAAATGGAGAAGAAATCAAAATTGTATACAACGATATAAGAGAAATAATCGTAAATCATTCGATTAATGGAAATATTGAAATGGTTAAGTTTGTATGTAATTTAGGTGTTAGCAAAAGCGATATACAATTAATCTTAGACCAACTTGGAAGAGCAGCACCAATCAGCCAAGAAATCACTCAATATCTCAACTCGCTTCTTCCTCCGCCTCCTTCAAACTGTGTTATTAGCTAATTTTAGGTAGTAGGGGCAGTCCTAGACTGCCCCTGTTTAATTAATAGTATTAGACATTAGCAACAAGGGTAGGTTCCTGACCACCATTTTGTTGCCAATTTTCAAGTAATTTTGTCAAAAAATGACGAGGGCCGGGCCTGTGACCGGGCCGGTCACAGCGTGAAACAAAAAACCGACAGGCTTGACGTGGAACCTGGGGTTTTCGAATAATAAACAATTTAGAGCCGCGGTAGCAGCGAAACTGAAGGTCGGGGCAGATCTGCCCCCGACATGGGATCTCATTTGCAGAAATACACAATTAACGGT
>CAZENM010000262.1:0-1820 GCA_964513575.1 uncultured bacterium
AATATTGAACTGGACTATGAATAATCCCCTGAAGAGCTTTATCAGGAAAATCAAAATTTGCTAAACGGAGGATTTCGAGTTTGGGTAATGTACCAATCCACTGTAGAGCTTGTTCACCAACGCCCGTATTGCATTCGTTAATAGGATAGATATTCAAATAAGTTAAATTTTGAAGCGAGGCTAAAAATTTATATGATTCATCAGGGATTGTGACGGAAGTGTAGAGGACTAAATATTGCAAGTTCACCATATTTCCTAGCTTAGAGAGGTCTGTATTGGCATCGCTAACACTAAGAAATAAGTTTTGGACGGTTGTAGCTTTTTGGGAGAGGGCCTCAATCACGTCCGGGGTGGCATTTACCGATAGCCATTCTAAGGGAGCCTGTCCGTGTAATAACCTTAAGGAAAAATCATCAGGAGAGTTTTGTTTGCATACAAATTTTTGTAGGTGTTCTAGCTCCAAGACAGATTCATAAAAAGGTTTTGCGATAGGTTGCATCAGATTACTGCCTGGTCCAAACGTATAAGTAGTGAGTGTTGTGAGTTGAGGTGAGGCTTTACACATCATTTTAAAAGCCTCAGGATCAGAACAGGGGCTCTGAAGGGTTAATTCAGTCAATTGACTTAGATGGTCCAGGTTCCAATTATTTCCCAAATCGTTTGTTGAGTTCACTTGATTGATTGTTAAAGATGTTAATTTTCTAAATTCAGGAATCCACCCATAAACTGCTTGTAAATCTTGACGATTATTGGGAATGACGACTAAGGTTTCAATGCTCTTCGGCAAAGCGTGAATTCCTGTCAAGGTTGTCGAGAAACCATCTAGGGCTACTGATTTTAATGGAAGTTGGCTGAAATTTTTCAGTGCTTCGGGTGAAATATCTGTTTGAGAATAATTTCCGAGCTTTATGACTTCTAAGGTGGTTATTTTTCCTATTTCTATGAGTGCATTTTCATCAAAACATGCGTTCAGGATTAGGGTCGTCAGGTATCTAAGGTTGCCTAAATTCGCTAACCCGAGTTGGGTGATTTGAGTAAACGCATCAATTTTTAATGTTTTCATTTGGGTATTGTGCTTGATTAGAGACTGCATTCCTTCATCTCCGATAGATGCTGAATTAGAAACATCAAGATAAGCTAAATTAAGGGCGTCTTTGAGGTGTGTGCATGAGGAGTCGTCAAAGCCGATGAGCTCTAGAGAATTTCTACGGGTCATTTTGAATGGCCAACTAGTTGTAGATAAGTCAAGTACCATTAGATGTTGTGTTGGGATTTCTCTGGATCCTTTTGGTGTGAGGTTGATGAGGTTTTGCGCGTGTAATTCATATAGTTCGTTTAGAGTCTTAAGAGCTGCAGCACCTGCGTCGGTAATGTTTTGACAGCCATTGATAATAAGATCGGTTGTTTTAGGGTTTTGAGCTAGGATTCGTTGAAATTCTGGATC
Organism: uncultured bacterium; assembly: GCA_964513575.1. GTDB lineage: Bacteria > Chlamydiota > Chlamydiia > Chlamydiales > Parachlamydiaceae > CAMFKA01. The sequence continues at coordinate 1,445 of CAZENM010000262.1, forward strand.
AAGAAATCTTTGTCCTGATAAATCTAAGATATTGCCTGTAGCCATATAGTGCTCCGTTGTAAAGGTTAATTAAGCACCATTTATCAACCCATCGATAATTGTCAATAGGGATCATTTGCAACTTATGTTTTCCACAGACTAGGAGGATGAGGTTAATCATAATGGCATCATAACTTAAGGTCTTTTTATTCTTGCAGACATACCACCACATATTTTAGAATCAGCCTTTTTTTGAGGCAGCAATGTTAATAAACACGTTCTCCCATATAGATGGTGTCTCGTCCAATTTTGAAAAGCAACTATGGGAAAGCGGCATTCGACAATGGGATGATTTTCTGTCGCAAATGCATCGATTTGCAGAGCTGCCAAAAGGCAA
>CAZENM010000263.1:0-1819 GCA_964513575.1 uncultured bacterium
TAGAGTCTTCCAGCCGAGTCCGGTAAGGTCTTTGCCACCCCAAGTTACCCTCCTGACAAACCTCGAAATACTCAAGTTTGAGCCTACTGTAAGACCGCCGATTTGGTTCAGCCTGTTTTCACTGATACCGTTTCAATTGATGATAACGTCTAGAGATGATCTGCTGACAAATTACAATGCGCTAATAAACAACATAATAGATTCATGGAATCCACTTAGAAGGTCTGTCGGGGCTGAAATTTGTCAAATGGAAAATCTTAAAGCACTAGCCTTTAGTAATACCACATCTTTACCTTCGGAAATTGGTCAATTGACAAATCTCCAAAGCTTAGAACTTATTAATTGCGAACTAATGTCTATACCGCGTGAAGTTGGTCGGTTGACGTCACTTAGACAATTGTATTGCAGGGGTAATGCTACCCTAAGAGAACTTCCCAATGAAATCATGGATTTGTCTTCAGATTGCACAATTAGTCTTTCAAATAACGGTTTTACCTTGGCTATATTGAATAATATACGCAACTTTTCAGCAGCCCCAGACTATCAGGGACCTCATTTCGACATTTCGATCCGAGAAAACAACCCACAAATACCCGACAATCTTTCGGTTAAAAAACTCTTGAAAAAATTATATAAAGAAATCGGCGAAACATATGTACCCTTAAAAAACATTCCAGGGCCTGATGTTGATTTAGGATCCCTACAGGCATGGCTAACGCGGTTGTATTTTATGAAAGACTTCAACTGTGGTCCTGACAGTAAAAAGTGGATGATCAACAACATCATCAAATACCTAAAGCTAGCAGATGAGGATCAATCCTATCGAAAGGATTTTGGCGCAATCATCGTGAAGGCAGCTGTGACCTGTGGAGATCGTGTAGCTTACTCTTGTTTACAATTGGACATTGCCTATCAGTTAACGAAGATCGACCTTCGGGACATGAAAAAACTAGCCAATTTTTTGGTTCGGGGTTTTTGGGCAATGTCTATGCTAGAGAATATCGCGCGCGACAAAATTGCCACATTAATTTGCGTCGATCAGATCGAAGCGTTCCTCGCCTATCCTGTCAAGTTAAGAGAAAGGCTAAATCTACCAATTAATATCAAAGACATGCTTTATTTTCGGTTCAGCGGAGTCACACAAGACGATTTAAATGAAGCCTATCAGGTGGTTACAGAGAAACTCAACGACAGGAAAGCTTATCTCGAATTTCTTGCTACCCGTGACAAATGGCAGGAATCGCTTAAGGTAAACTATCCGACGGAATTCACTGCTATCGAAAGAACCAGAACTGACCAGTCAGAACGAGCCTTACCAGATGAGGATTATAATTTGATTCTGGCGACATATATCCAGTCGCTTGTTGAACTAACCGCGACAGCATTAGAAGAAGCTGACGGTAGCGCAGCATCTTCCTCGTCAGAGTGATTTGTCACACCCCGTACTAGGTGTTTTGAGTGGTTAATTCCTCTGAAACTGCCTGCAAAACAACGTGTTGGAGATCGCTAATGAATTGATCTTCCAAAACAGTATCTGCGCGCTCGGCTAATTTTTTTGAATATTGACCCGCGGCAAGCCAAAAAAGTTCTGTGGGAAGAAATCCTACTATCCTAAAGGTATTTGCTAAAAGATGGATGAATGTTAGGCGGCAAATCACATCAAAAAACTGTTTTGTTACGCCGCCAACCTTTCCGAACTTCTCTTCAATTTTTTTATCAAAAGCCTTTTGAAATCCTTTCCAGGTTCCTTTTATATATCCTTTAATTTCTTTTCGGGTAGTTTTAGCAATCAATTGCTTCAGTTCTTTTTGCTTTATTT
>CAZENM010000264.1:0-1774 GCA_964513575.1 uncultured bacterium
ATATCATAACCGCTTGCCTCTGGGAGTTTAAGTTCTATGAGAACCAAATCCGCAGGATATCGTTCGATAATTTCTATTGCCTCCACACCGCTGGTTGCCTCTGCAACCACCTCTAAATGATCCTGAGCGCTGATCATGTCTTTCAAAGCTGCTCGGTAAACGTCATTGCCTTCGACAATTATGATTTTTTTCTTGATGTCCATATCACCACCGATTTTGCATTACGGTCGCCAACATGCCTCTCGGCTACAGCATCGCCGATTAACAAGCCTTCTATTAGAAGCCTTTTTAATTCTTCTCGCATAAAAATAATTACAGCAATATTCTAAATGCGTTTTTCAGATTGAAGCCATTCCATAAAAATTCTAAAAGTTGAGAAGATTATTATTGTGGTGGTGGTTGTGGTGCGTTCGCTATTTTGTCGCGTTAGTTCTAAGCATACTTTATCCAGCTTGGCAAAGTGAGGGGAAGATTATGTGCAGAGCGCTTTGCCTAACAAGTTATGGATCGTTTCATCTATCCCCGCCAAGGTAAACGGCTTTGAAATCACCTCATCCACCGCAGTGCTCTCTCGGGAAAAAACGGTTTCCTTTCCAGCACCTGTCATAATGACGACCGGCGTACCGGGGGATCTTTTTTTAATGCTGCAAGCGAAAGCGACTCCATCCATCCCGGGCATTTCATAATCCGATAAGACGATGTCGAATTTGTTTTTGAGAAAAAGACTTAATCCATTTTCCCCGCTGTCGGCTGATGAGACTTCATAGCCAAGTCGGGACAGCATTTTGGAAACGACGATTCGAAAGACATTATTATCATCGACGACTAAAATGTTTCCGCCGGTCTCCATCTCCAATTCCCCCTGCCCGATAGGGTCCTCGGGAAATTAAGTAAAATCCCGATCGGTTTTTCGACCCGCAATGCATTCAAACGCTTGGGTCATATTTTTTGTGCTGTCTGCCCTCCTATATGGAAGAGGATCCGTACCAATCTCTATTCGGCTTGGCGCCTCTCCATTTGAATCACAACCCCACTCTCTTTCTTATTCGGTCCCTTCATTCGCGGGGTTATCGGGAGGGATGCCTTCAAGCCGGCACTTTTTTCCGACTGGAGGAACTCCACACCGACGCCATATCTGAAAGTGGCAGCAGTTTCTAACTTTTTACACCACACGACTTTAGCCGGGACTTGATTCCGGCTCAATTCATAGTCATCAATTCTGACAAGGATATGGGCTCCCTGGTGTAGCTCAAACAGCGACTTGAAATACATGCCCGTTTCGCTTAGGTTATACGATACCGCATAGTAGGGAGATAACGCCTGGTCGTCTCCAAGCTTCACTATGCACTCATGTCCGAAACGTTCGCTTTTTCTGAATTCTGGTTTCGCCTGCATGTGGCACCTCATGAGTGTTGTCAGAACTGTCCGTTTTGTTTTCAGAAAAATGCGTCAGCAGGGAAACTGCTGGTCTATTTCAAAGCCAGGATTGGAAGAGCCTTCATTCGTATGATGACCAGGATCATGAAAATAGCATTAGCAAATGGCCTGCCAACAACCAGGGAAAAGATAGAATCTTGGATCTTACTTTAATAACGCGGGATTAGATCAGTGGGAAAGCAGCGTAGAGAAGGGTGGGATGATTTGTTTGACCTCAATATTTGGTGGAACCTCAATAGACTGAGGGGTACGGTGAGGAGACTAGGCCGCTTAATCCGGCTCATTGGCCTCCGGCCGGAGTATCCCGAGTTTATGCATCCTCGCTCTCAAGGTACTC
>CAZENM010000265.1:0-1712 GCA_964513575.1 uncultured bacterium
CCCCTTCAAAAATCAGGCAGATTACGAGAAAAAGATTCAGCCTGCTTCCGAAGAATGTTTACAACAGGGAGTTACATCCTTTACCGCTGCAGGAGAAACTTTTGATGTCATTGACATCATCAAAAAATTTGCAGACGAGAAAAAGCTTAAAGTTAGATTAAACACAATGGTGGGCGATACTTATGCGAACATGAGAGAGAAACTTGCTTTATATAGAATGATTGGATATGCAGAAGGATTTCTAACGGTACGCTCCATTAAACAATATATAGACGGTGCGCTCGGCTCGCGTGGCGCATGGTTGCTTTAACCCTACCCACATTTACCGGGCACCACAGGCTCTAACGTAACTCCGGTTAAAGATTTAAAAAAAATTGCCGATCTGGCAATTGCCAGTAATTATCAATTGAGAATTCATGCAATTGGCGATAGAGGCAACCGCGAAGTTCTAAACATTTATGAAGAAATATTTAAAAAACATCCGGACAAAAAAGATTTACGCTGGGGTATTGAACACGCACAGCATTTATCAGCTCAAGACATTCCGCGTTTTGCTAAACTTGGAGTTATAGCCGCAATGCAAGGAGTGCATTGTACATCGGATGCCACGTTTGTTCCGGTTAGATTAGGCAGCGCTAGATCGGAAGAAGGCGCCTATGTTTGGAAAAAACTTATCAACAGCGGCACAACTATTTGCAACGGAACAGACGCCCCGGTTGAAGACGTTGATCCTATCAAATGTTTTTATTCTTCTGTTACAAGAAAAACTGCTGAGGGAAAAGTTTTTTATGGCGATCAAACTATGTCGCGCATGGAAGCACTGAAATCATATACTATTAATGGTGCATTTGCAACTTTTGAAGAAAACATAAAAGGATCAATTAAGGTTGGAAAACTTGCAGACTTTGTTGTGCTTTCGAATGATTTGTTAAAATGCAGCGACGAAGAAATTTTGAACATAAAAGTTTTGTTTACAATTGTAGGCGGAAAGATTTTGTATAAAGCAAAATAAGCTTGAATTAATTGTCGGTGCAGCTAATGAGCAGCACCGACATCGTTGTATTAAAAACAATGAAGACTTTACCGGATTATTTTTCCAATCCTATCCAATCGAACCGAAGCAAGCAAATTAAAAAAATCTGAAAATGGTATATCGCTGTTCCATGACCAGTAAACAAACATTGGTTTACCTATAACATTTTTGCGGGGTACAAATCCCCAGTAACGCCCGTCAAGACTATTGTCGCGGTTATCACCCATCATGAAATAATAATCATCTTTAATAACGTATTCATTTGTTTCATTTCCAGTGATGTAAATTTTGTTATCAACTATCTTAACAACATCGTTCATATACTCACGATTTATAAATGTTCTCCACAGCTCGAAGTTTTCTAGGGTTAACTTTATTTTATCACCTTTTGTAGGGACAACGAGGGGACCATAATTATCCGAATTCCATTCTTTCCCTTTTGGGAAAATTGTTGGTTCCGTATAATTTTTCGGAAACGAATAGCTTTTTGAATATTGGACGTGCGGAGGAATTGGAAATTCTTTTCCGTTTATAAAAAGCACCCGATCAACAATATTAATTGTATCTCTCGGAACAGCTACACATCGTTTTACATAAATTTCAATTCTCGTATTCTTGATCTCATCACGATAACCGGGAAACTCGAATACAACGATGTCGTTTCTCTGCGGATCACTCC
>CAZENM010000266.1:0-1709 GCA_964513575.1 uncultured bacterium
GTCGAAAGAAGACATTGGTCTTCGCAATCGCGGAAACAAAAGCCAACTGAGCGCTATTCAATTGATAGGGTACTTTGGTCGCGGACGAGTCCAGCGTCCGAGGGCCGTTATCTATCAAGAACTCCCACGTTTTGGACAAGCTCTTACAGATTGGCCAGAAACGATGGAAAAAAGCCTTCTTTCGGAAAAACTCCGCAAACGTTACCACGAACTCATTCAAAATCGTTGGCAGCGATTAACCACTTAACTGTCAGGCTCTGAGAGGCTGTGACAATGGTGTATGCTTAAGAGCTTATACCGCTCCTTCGGAGCTCGTTTGCGTGATATTTACCATGCGTTATTATCCTACGAATTTCAGCCTCGCTATGGGCTCGTTTGAGGGATTTACCCTGGGCTATACTCCGAAACCCACTTCGTGGGTACTTATAAACTGTGTTTATCGATATTGATGGGCAATAAAAACACTTGAAAAAATGCGCGAACAGTGAACTTCGGAGCTCAGCTGCAAACAAAGGTCTTAGGCCAATGTCGCTGGAATTACAGTGCTCAATTGATTCCATTCCAAATTCAATCAATGCTTTCGTCCCTATATTTGTAGCTAAGCTCCGAAGGAGCAGGAGATGATAGCCCAGGTCGGAGCCCTGTAAGGGCGGCATAACCACAAACAACCCCTTAAATTGACACCAAGGCTCTCACGCAAAACTTTTTATACAGGGTACTAGTGTGTAAAAACGTCTCGGATAATATCCATTGCAAAGTCAATCTGCTCCTTCGTAATCGCTAATGGAGGAGCGAACCGCAGAACTGTTTCATGGGTTTCTTTAGTCACTATCCCCCGTTTAAGCAATTGCTCGCAGAGTATCTTTCCTTTGATCATTTTGGGATCTATTTCAACGCCGATGAGCAGCCCTTTTCCCCGCACATCTTTAATGTAGGGGCTTTTGACTTTCTTAAGTTCCGCAAGAAAATAAGCTCCCATATTTGAAGCATTTTCCATTAACTTTTCTTCGATCAGCACCTGCATCGCGCATGTGCCCACAGCGGAAGAGAGAGCGTTCCCCCCAAAAGTGCTTCCATGGGTTCCGGGTGTAAAGACATCCATAAGGGTCTTCTTAGCAAGAAACAAAGAAACTGGCAGCAGTCCCCCACCCAAAGCTTTTCCTAACATCACGCCATCAGGTTGCACATTTTCATGATGGCTGGCTAATAGTTTTCCGGTTCTGCCAAATCCCGTTTGAATTTCATCTACAAGCAATAACACATTATTTTCGCTACAAATGTCAGCGCATTTTTTTAAGTAACCTTCCGGGGGGACGATAATCCCTCCCTCTCCTTGGATAGGCTCTAATAGGAAGGCTGCGGTATTTTTAGTGATTGCTTTTCGCAAAGCTTCGACATCACCGTAAGGAATCGTTTTAAAGCCGGGCGTGAGAGGGCCAAAATGATGATAGTAGAGTGGTTCGGATGAAAAACTGATCGTACTGATCGTTCGACCATGAAAATTTCCTTTGCAGACAATGATTTCAGCGTGATTGTCTGGAATTTCTTTAATTTCGTAGGCCCATTTACGAGCGGCTTTTAGCGCTGCTTCAACAGCTTCGGTACCGCTGTTCATTGGGAGTGCCATATCGAACTGAAATAGTTCACAGGCCTGTTGCAAAAAACAAGCCATTTTATCTGTATGAAAGGCCCGTGAGACCAATGAAAGT
>CAZENM010000267.1:0-1704 GCA_964513575.1 uncultured bacterium
AAGACGGCTAAAATAGCGTCTACGAAACTATCTATCGCTTGAACGCACAACGCGATGATTCCGACCACGAATGGGGCAAAAACCATGTATTCGACAATCTCGCCCTACTTTGTGACGCATTATGACGAAATTCTTAAACAGCGTAGTGCAGTTCCATCTCAGCATTGGCAACATCCGCTACGTGGATGAGGTCCTTCAGAGGCCAAAAAATGGCCTGAGCACTGATCAAGTGAAAAAGATTTCAACTATCTTAAAAGATATTTCCCTCGCTGCAATTCTCCCTAATGAATCTAGAAAAGAGTTGAAAGATCAGGTATTAAAAGTCTTAGATCCCAGCCCAACGGGCTTTCCCGCTCGTTTGCCTTTTCTACCCTCTGTGTGCGCAAGTAAAGCACTTTCTCTTTTATCACCTTTGGAAATTGCTGCACTTATCCCTAGAAGCTCCTACTTTCACGAAGAAGGACTCCTCGCCTTGCACCAGCAGTTCTTGGACAAGGATCATTTTACTTATCGAGAGTTAGAACAATACCGTAAGGCATTTCATCTTCAAACCATCGGCGAATTGTTTTCAATAGACCAAGAGCATACAAAAACGAGAAAAATAGCGCTGTCTTTTGAAAACACAGACATCAGCGATGCGCAATTCAGCTCTATTTTGGGTGAGTGTCCTACGCTCGAAGCCCTCAAACTGAAAAGCTGTACTCGCATAACCGATGCGAGCATTAAGAATCTCTCAGAATGCCATAAGTCAAATATAAGGTGCATTTGGGTGGAAGATTGTACAGGCCTAAGAGATATTTCGCTTTACTTTAGACTCTTTCCCTCAATAGAGCAGATTATAATGAGAGGAATACATCAATTTGACCCTACCCTCTTTCCTCAAATTCCTCAAGATTGTCCTCATCTGACTGTCCTCGATCTAGATTTGCCAATTCCAGATTACCTCAATCCTCTCTTCCCCAGATGCCCTCGTCTTAGCGAACTTCATATGCGTGCTAATACTCTAGGTCTTAAGGTCATCAAAATTCTTGTCCCAAACCTTAAAAAAATTACTTTTGATAGTTATAATGGTACTTGTTTTGAGGAATGTCGCGGGTTGATCGTTCTTTTTCCAGACATCATAATCATGAATCCCACTTTTATAATCCCCGATCTTAACAATTTAGACGAAACCGTCGAAGTGTTAAAGCATTGTCCTGCAGTGACTCAATTATCGATAAAAACTGGAAAGGTGAGCAACGAGGTTTTGGTCAAATTACTCCCACATTGTCCAAAGCTCCTGAGAATAACGACTGGTCTCAATGATACTCCTCTGAAATGCGATACTTGGGAGAAAAGTATTGCCATAGCTAAATTTTGCCCAGACTATGAGGATGAGTATGTCGCTAAGCATCATAAGGAAATGATACATAAAGCAAAAACGCCTTTAGGAAAGATCTATATAAAACTTCTCTTAGGAGCCTACGAACAGGACCAAGTTCCTATTTGGAATTGTTTTAAGGGGGTTATCCAAAAACTGTACCATGCTCAGCGGCCATTCACACGCCTGCAAATATATCAGCTCAGCCGTCCTGATCACCCCATAAGCCCCCTCTCACAGATCGATCCAGATGAACATACCTTTCATGTTTTTAGGAATCATACTTTTTTATGCGATGAACTGTACAGAGTCTTGCCAGTAGACGTATCTGAAATACTTTTAGC
>CAZENM010000268.1:0-1685 GCA_964513575.1 uncultured bacterium
ATTAGAAGCCATCGAAAACCTGTGGAACCCCTACTACGCTGTTCTGATTTTGCGCACACTATTCTTGGGACTTGCGACAACGGCGATCTGCCTGTTATTGGCTGTTCCGGTTGGATACTATATGGCTAGCATGCCTAAGAAATATCGATCTCTACTCGTTCTGCTCATTATTCTTCCTTTTTGGAGTAGTTTTCTAATTCGAATTTTTGCTTGGAAGATTCTGTTGCATCCCGAAGGATTAGTCAAAAATGTTCTGGTATCTATGGGAATTATTGGAGCGGATACCTCTCTGCTTTATAATTTAGGAGCAGTCTTATTGGTGATGGTCTATACATACCTCCCTTTTGCCGTCTTTCCCATTTATGCTGCGGCATCGAAATTCAACTTTCAACTCTTCGAAGCCGCGATGGACTTAGGCGCCAACCAAAGACAGGCCTTCTTTAATGTATTCCTCCCCGGAATCGGCAAAGGAATCTATACAGCCGCGGTGATGGTGTTCATTTCCGCTGTGGGCGCTTATGTCATCCCGGATCTGATCGGGGGCGTCAACAGTGATATGTTAGGCAACAAAATCGCTTTAAAAGTATTCGTCGACAGAAATCTACCTCAAGCTAGCGCCCTCTCAGTGCTGTTGGCTTTAGTCGTGTTGCTCCCCTTACTTGCAGGATCTGCCATATTCTCTAGATGGAACAAAATTGATATCGAAGCAAGGAACAAGGAATGAAACGACACTCATTTAGCTTCTGCATCACCATGTTAGTGCTCATCTTCCTTTACCTTCCGATGATGATCCTTGTGCTGAGTTCTTTTAGTGAATCGCGCTTTGGGAGTCTTTCCGCTAACTTTACTTTTAAATGGTACGAGAAACTTTGGAATGACCATAAAGTCTGGCAGGCTCTTCGCAACTCTCTTGTAATAGGAGTCTCATCCACCATCGCATCCACATTTTTAGGAACCTGCGCCGCCTTCGCCTTGCACCGCTACAAAACCGGACTGCAAAAGATTCATCACGGACTGATTTATAGCCCCCTCGTGATCCCTGACATCCTTATGGGCATTAGCTTATTATTGTTTTTTGTCGCCCTTAATGTTCACTTGGGACTTTTCACTGTATTCATTGCCCATACCACATTTTGCGTTAGCTATGTGACCATGGTGATGATCTCAAAATTGCAAAATTTTGATTTTACACTGGTAGAAGCAGCTGAAGACCTAGGCGCCAGCCAATGGACCGTCACACGCAGAATCCTATTTCCCCTGCTATCCCCAGGTCTAGCCGCAGGGGCATTACTCGCTTTTACACTTTCTATCGATGATTTTGTGATCACCTACTTCGTTGCCGGCCAAGGAACCTCCACACTCCCTATCTACATCTATAGCATGATTAAATTTGGATCGACACCCATCATCAATGCCCTTTCGGTAATTATTTTAACCATTTCCTTTGTTATTATTTACGTTTCTCAAAAGCTATCTGAACAAGAGGATGCATGAAAAAATTATTTGTAAGCTTCATTGCGCTATTTTTAATCACCTCCTGCCAAAGCTCCAACGAACCGGAACTCCACATATTCATCTGGAGTGATTACATCAAACCCGAGCTTATCGAAAGATTTAAAAAAGAATGCCACTGCCAAGTTATCATCGACACCTATGATTCCAATGAATCGATGTATGCGAAGTTA
>CAZENM010000269.1:0-1665 GCA_964513575.1 uncultured bacterium
ACCCCAGAGCAATTATTTCATTTAGGCGAATTTTTGAAATGCGTCAAACCCGTTCGGCCATTAACTCCAAATCGAGTTGCAGTAGTAACTCCTAAGAAATCAGAAGGTGCTGAGACAGGTTGCGATCCTTTTAAGGTTCTAGGTTTGTGTGGAATTATTATAGCGACGATAGGGATGAGCTGGACCATCTATACGAATTGCACAGAAGTCTGTTCCCTTCTCTTTAGATAGATTAATTGTCGGATTTTATTTTCTTCGCTGAGCGCTGCTTTAACGTTTGGCAATAAGGCATCCTTGAATGGACCCGATTCATTCCTCTTTAAAATATTACTAACGTTAATATACATATCGGCGATTCGGCACTCTTCAATTACATTTTTAAAAAAAGGAATGCGGTTATTCATTTCTGATAACGCCCAAGAAGCAGGAGCATTTATTCCAGTTGCATTAATGTGAAAATCTTTTGTTAGAAAACTGAGAATAACTCCTACTTTTTTAGGGTTTTCGCATAATTTTGCGATGCGTACAAAGGGCATTAATGTTAACCACTCTTGGGGATCTTTATAACAAAATGGATTGAATGTATCCAGGGCTAGCTCTGTGATCATGGCCTTAAACTTGCCGTCAGTCGTGCAACTATTGAGAGAGAGACTTATTTGCTCTAAGGATGAATTTCTATCATTTGAGAAACTCGCTACTGTTGCCATAAATCCTTATTCTTTCTTACGGGTAGTGAAGTCCCCTTTTACATAGAGCCATTTTCCGTTGGCTTTTTCAAAGAGACTTTTTTCTTCTAAGAGAAGTTCGTCTAATTGTTTAAGATAGGCGATGAAATGGACCCAATTCTCTCCACTACCCACAATTTCTAGCTTAACAAACTGGGTTGTGTCGCAAAAGGCTTGAACCGCTTTTTCCCATTTCTTCCGATCTTTTTCAAAATAGGGGCTCTTGGGATGGGTGGTTTCAATGATGTAATTCCCCTTTCCCATTGCGTAGGCCGAATAGCGGGAACGCATCAATGCCAGGGGAGTCTCTGCCGCCGTTCCATCATGATAGATCTTGCAGCATTCAGAATATTCTTTGCCGGAACAGCAAGGACAACGCACTTACACGGCTCCCAAAATCAGTTTTAAAACAAAAGCGATGGCGATGGGCATCCGAACCGTTCTCCATCCCCACAGCTTGTGGAAGATTCCCAAGACGGTCAGAACGATCAACGCCGGATAGATCACTTCGAGGATAGGTCCGAGGATTTTTGCGATTCCAGAGAATTCGAGAGTGGAGGTGCAGAAGGCGATCATTAAAGTAGTGATCAGCGCTGTTGCGTTGCCTATTCGTTCTTTTGTCACTTCTTTTCTCAAAAAGTCGGCAAAGAGAGAGGTTAGGACAATCGCTGTTGTCAAGCAGGCTAAAATAACAGCGATGCAGACCACTGGAACGGCCCACGATCCGAGCGATGCTTGAGCGACGAAGCCGAGCATCTCTTGAGGAGCGACCCCTCCCAAATCCTTGGCGTACACTGCGCCCAACATAACCAGAGCAAAATAAACGGTCGAAAGGAGCCCCGCGCCCACCAGTCCCGACTTAAAGAAGACAGGGAGGGAATCGGCCTCGCTTTCCCGTAAATGGTTAATGACAAACGCAGAGAAAAAGAAGGACGCCCGC
>CAZENM010000270.1:0-1660 GCA_964513575.1 uncultured bacterium
AAAGTTCGTATAACTTTTTGTTATCATATTGCTTTAATGTCGACAAAGTTGCATTAGCTCCTCCGGGGAGTCTATAGGGCAGATAGTAAGCATCCACTTGTTCGGAAGAAATCTTTTCAGTTTTATGAATGATATATCTAAGGCTGTTTTTCACCATTGTAGGACCCAAAAAAGGTTTCCAAAAATGGGGTATATGCCTTGTTATCGCAAGGTAGAGAGGAAACTTTAAGGGATATCCTAAAGCACTAATCAATGTCAGAGAACTCACCTTAGCAGGCTGTTCAACAGCTAACTTCAAAACAATTCCTCCACCCATGGAGTTGCCTCCCATGTGTGCGGAAGGAATGTTTTTAGCTTCCATAAATGCCACGATCTGGCTGACAAAAAAATTCACATCATAAGGGACATCATCGGGCTTGTCGCTCAAGCCATATCCAATAAGATCGATCGCCCAGACATGATAACCTGCTTCAGCCAAAGGTTTGATCAGATGTCGCCAAGTAAAGGTGTGAGCTCGGAATCCGTGAATAAGAAAAATGTGACGATCGCCGGAGCCCGCTTCGACATAGTGGGTGTTAAGCTTGCCGTAAGGAGAATGCCATTCCCAAAACAATTTTCCTTGTTTCAGTTTTTGGATGATCTCTTTTACTTTAAGTGCGTTCAGATTAGTGAACGGAAAGAAATCGATTAATGCAGCGGGTTCTTGATCGCTTAATCCAATACAGGGTGTTGCATACAGCCCAAACGTTCCAGTTGCATCAACACCGTTAAGATGAGCACCCGTTTCGCGTTCAAAGGTTTCTTTCATCCGCTCGAACCCCTTCAGCTCTGAAATGATGCTATTATTGATGTATATGGTATGCTTACCTGCAGGCTGTTGGTGAAAGAAGTGGTAAAAGGATGCTACACCCTCTATTTCAATTTCGGAAAGCTCATAGTGGGCTGAAAGTTTCTTGATGGATTCTTCCGAAATGCAACCTTCCTGCGATTGATACTGCCAAAGTTCAGATAAGAGGTGGGAGCGAACCGGCTCCACAGAAAAGTGTTTTTTTTGTGCGGAATGAGTGCTCATAGTAAGCCGTTTTGTTCGCTATGAAGGTGAGCGTTTTCATCGTTGGGAAGTATGACGAAAGTCATGCAACCGATTGCCATTCAGCGATATAAATTGTCGAAATAGTTTGGAGGCTATTTCAACGGATTTCAGGCTTATCTCAGAACTTATTGTTTTGGCAAACTCTGGCGGATTAAATTCAATACGGCTACAGAAGCCATTCGAATGTTAATCATGCGATCTTTCGAGAGTTGAAGTTTTCTGGTAACTGTGTGATGTTTGTCTGAGTACGCAATCCAAACAGTTCCTACTGGTTTATCAGCGGTGGCGCCACCAGGTCCGGCAATTCCACTGGTAGCTACACCTATATCGGTATTGAATTTTGCACGAACGATGTTCGCCATTTCAATAATCGTGGGTTCGCTCACTGCTCCGTATTTTTCCAGAATCTCAGGCTTAACCCCTAGTTGACGCATTTTTATTTCGTAGGCATATGGAATCATCGTACCTAAAAAGTATTCTGAACTTCCGGGCACGCTGGTAATCATGTGCGACAGATATCCCCCTGTACAGCTTTCAGCAATTGAGAGGGTGAGTTTTCTTTCTTTC
>CAZENM010000271.1:0-1642 GCA_964513575.1 uncultured bacterium
CCTACTTTGCCTGCTATCTGCTTGCCAAAATAAAATTTATGTGTGCGTTCCTCAATAGAGGTTGTTGGTAATTGGAGATATTTAAAATAGTCTTTTGCAACACCATAGATATAACTTTTGCCTACTGAAAGAAAGTTGGCAGTTGTTCCTTTGACAATATTTACACCAAGATACTTAAAATGATCCCCTTGTTGGCGTAGATTGCTATAGATGGTTTTATTTTCGTTTGTGAGGAGGTTTTCGTTTCGAAGCAGTGACTTCACCTTGCTGATAATTAAATCACGCTCATCAGATGAAAACGGAACTCCCCTTGATATCAAAAGGTCATCCGCATATCGGGTATAGACTATCTCGCTATCGATTTCTGATAATGCTGTTCCCAAATTTTCATCGAAGTCATGCAGGTAAATATCGGATATGACTGGTGATAGCACCAAGCCTAGAGGGAGTTCGTTATTAACAAAACATGATGTTAAAATAGTCTTGAGATTATTCAATTCTGATTTCTCAAGGTTTAAATGTTTCTGGACTTTTGGGACAACATTTTTAATTTTTATTGATTTGAAAAAATTTCGAATATCCATCTTGATAAAAGAGTCACTTTCGATATGACACATAGTACAGCTTCTAATAGATGCATGCTTTCTATAGGCATAAGAGTATTTTGTGAACTGATAATTTGTTTCTATAGCATGCAGAATGGATTTGTGAATTGCTCTTATTTTACTGCCGTCTTCACCGCCGTTATACTTAGTGAAGTGACGTTTCTTTCTTTTGCGTGTGATTGAAAACGACTCATAGTATTGTTCAGGAGTTGAAATAGAAGCCAAGATAACTGCTAAGTTATTTTCATTCAAGCGGAAAAATTCAATCGGATTCTTGCTGTCAACCGAATTGTAAACTCGCTTTAAAATGCCTTTTTCATTTTCAATTATTTGCCTGCCCCGAGGATTATATTGGTGATATACAATAATGAATTCAAGCATGTGGTCAATTATTTGAGAAAAATTGTGATTAAGCTTTGTTTCAATTTGAATTTCGGTTATATGGCCGAGGTTGATGAATTCCGCTGACTTAATAGTGGTAATAAAAGTTCGAGTGATGATTTCTTTAACGCGATCACTTTCATCCTTAGAAAATCCAATCTTACACTTGCTTGTAATATCTCTACGATAATTTTTGTAGACAATGGCAACAGCCACATAAAAAAGAAGTCTGATGGAAACTTTAACGAAAAGCTTATGACTGCGCTCATCGTAGTTAACAGATGCCATGCCTTCAGGAAATGTATTTGATCTTACGACAGTTAGTTGAACAGGGGCGGTGTTATAGATTGGATCGCTCAGGATGCTGTTTTGTATGTCTGGAGGCAGCGCGTCGTTAATAAATCCGTAATGCTCTCGTACGTAGTCGCTTGCGATTGGGCTTCTGATTATTTTTGGACGGTAATACAAAAAATCGACTCGGTCGTGGTTGTGCTTCAACATGATTTCTCGAACAAAGTAGCCAACATTTGATTTCTCGAGGATGTCCGACTCTTTGGGTAAGAAGACCTGTACTTTGTGCTGGAAACTACTGTTTGTGAAAAGTCCTAACTCGGCCGCTGTTGAAATTGTATCGAGAAAAATATATGTTTTTCCAA
>CAZENM010000272.1:0-1597 GCA_964513575.1 uncultured bacterium
TATGCATCTAGGACTTGAGGGAGAAGTAAATACGGCGGAAAGAATAGCCGCCTTCTATGAAAAAAGATTTTTGGGTGGAGTCGGTTTGATCGTTACAGGTGGAATCAGTGTGAATGAGGAAGGGAAAGGATCTCGTACTTTCTTTAATATCCAAAACAAAGATCATGCAAATGAATTATTAAAAATGAATCATTTGTTAGCTGGTAAGGGAAACATGTGTACACAACTTTTTCATGCAGGTAGATATGCAGCAGATAGAAGTTTGGTCGCACCTTCTGCCATTCGAGCACCAATCAGTCGCTATGTACCTCGGGCTCTATCTGAGGATGAGTGTTGGAAGACAATTGAAGATTTTGGGATTGCGGCAAAAATTGCGAGGGAAATAGGTTTTGCATCTGTCGAGATCATGGGAAGTGAAGGGTATCTGTTGAACCAATTTTTCTCACCTGTCACTAACCATAGAGATGATTATTTTGGCGGTGATGCAAAGCGAAGAATGAATATGTCCATCGAAGTCCTTCGCTCAGTCATCAAAAATTTACCATCAGGTTTCCCTGTCATTTTTCGTATGTCTGGAATTGATTTAATTCCTGGCAATGCACCTTTTGAAGATGTTGTCCAACTAGCAAAAACATTACGAGATGAAAATGTATCAGCTTTAAATATTGGGATCGGATGGCATGAATCACGCATTCCGACAATCAGCCAATTAGTTCCAAGAGGTGCCTGGGCAGGTATCGCAGGTCGGATCAAAGCAAATACTCTTGGTGTTCCCATCATTGCTTCGAATCGGGTGAATGATCCTATTACCATGCAAAAAATATTCGATAATCACCAAGCAGACATTATATCTATGGCGAGGCCATTTCTTGCCGATCCAGAAATAGTTAATAAATTAACAAATGGAAATGCCCATCGTATCAATACTTGTATAGCTTGTAACCAAGCCTGTCTTGATCATGCTTTCCAAGAAAAATCTGTTTCTTGCATTGTAAATCCAGAAGCCGTTAACGAACTTCAGTATCAAAAAACAAAAACAAATTCTCCTAAAAAAATTGTAGTCGTAGGCTCTGGTCCTGCTGGTTTAGAAGCCGCAAGAGGTTCAGCAAATCTCGGTCATAATGTCATACTTCTGGAACAAGCAAATGTGTTAGGTGGCCAGTTTCAATTGGCCTCACATATCCCTGGCAAATCCGAATTTAAAGAAACGATTCGATACTTTACAAATGAACTCACTGCTATTGGCGTGGATATTCGATTGAATGTTAAGGCTACTATCGAACTGTTAGAAGAATTAAATCCTGATGTTATCATTTTTGCTATTGGTGTGAAACCAAGAAACATTGAATTGAAAGGTATAAAGAATCTTCCATACGGAAGTTATACTGATTATTTAAATGGAAAATTTAAACCTGGGCGACGCGTTGCCGTCATTGGTGGAGGTGGAATCGGTGTCGACGTAGCACATAAATTAACAGAAGACGGTGATCCAACCTTGGATTCGTATAATAAAAAATATAACATTGATTCATTTACAAATGTAGTGATTCAAAATGAAAAAGCTAATAGAGATGTAGCAGTATTTCGTAGAAACGGA
>CAZENM010000273.1:0-1595 GCA_964513575.1 uncultured bacterium
GGTAGTTTTAGCAATCAATCTCTTCAGTTCTTTGTGCTTTATTGCCGCTTCATTAACCACACTCGGGCTGGAAGACGGACTCGATGCATTATCTGCTTTAAATGAATCCGCCAAGCTCGCCATGGAGCTGGAAACTAAATTAAGGAGCGGATTACTCCCCTCTTCTCCCCGGTACATCACATCCAATTTACCCAAGGCTGTCTTAGCTAACATCTCACCCCAAGCCTCAACGAATGCTTCATCATCGACCTTACCGCGCATGGTTGGAAGTTTTAGCCGATCAGCCATTACCGCGAAAATCGTACCGAACGCATTTTTTGTCTCTGCGCTAATTTCTGGGAGCAGGCTTTCTGCAAGCTTGGTTTCTTCATATAACCCTTCAATTGCATCATCAACTTCCTGTTTGGCTCTAAACCGGGATTCATCGGATAGAGTACCGGCTTTTTTGTACTCTTTCATTGCGACGTCCAGGCGTTGTTCCGCGGGGGTTTTAACTTGTTCAGGAAGTGCTTGGGCAGGCGCGTTGTAGTTTTTTAATGAAGTGACGATAATTTCACGCAGGGATTCAGGCTTGAAGATTCCGCCTACTACATCTTTTAAAACATTACTGATAAGCCCGCCCTCCATTTGATTCCACACGGTTCCACGGAGAGGTTCGGGGATAAAAACTAAATCATCGGGGCCTTTAAAACCTAATATTGCTAGAAATTCCTTGCTAAATTCAGAGTAGGAATCCGCGATGGATTCGCTTCTTTCTCCCTTATGTTCGGCTTTAAACTCGGCACCAACTTTAATTATGACTCTTTGCACCAGATTCAAAAGTTGGTCATTTGAATTTGCTCGATCTGCAAACCGAATAAACAAATCTTTTACCGTAGCTTCGACATATACTTCAAGGCCACCCTTAAATTCCTCAACAAGAGGAATTTTACTCCCCAACAACTCCTGAACCTGGTTCTGTCGAATCCGAAATCCCTTATCGGAAAGGGTATTAGCAATGAGATGACTCGCTGACGCACCCTCGGTTAAATTCTTTATGACCTCGCCGGTAAGAACTTTGATCGGAGCGTCCATCACGGAAACATTCATTGGACCCACAAAACCTTCCAGAACCTGTGCCCTCCCAAAAGAGTTCATGAGACGGACATTTTGCATTTCAGCATTTTCAGTCCATTCTTTTAGCCCTTTTACGCTACCCATTCCGGCTGTTAAGACATTTTTCTCTAGCATATCCATCAAAATTGGTTTTATCTTGGGTGGAATATTAATCTGATTAAAACCGGGGAATCGATCATTCAAAGCCGCTAATCGTTCTTCAGGGGTTTTATCAACCAACAAGTCACTTGCTAAAAATTTCGAAACGGATAGAGCGCCTAACAAAATCAAGGGGGCATCGCCCATGTTTTGTTGTTGTGGTTCGTTAGAACTTGATAATTTCATTCCTTCTTTATGAAATTCATCCATCACCAATTGGATCACGGGATAAATTTTTCCCTCGGCATATCTAATGATTTCAGGTGTTTCAGTGGGATTGATGTAGCGAAAAGTTCCCTCCAGGAGGCTTTGAAAAAACATTCGCTGTTCCCATTCACGTA
>CAZENM010000274.1:0-1592 GCA_964513575.1 uncultured bacterium
AAGGCGGAACAGCCAAAACGTCTACAGCGCTCCATATCGGAGCTGCTTTGTCAATGTTCCACAAGAAAAAAGTCCTTCTCATCGACTTCGATGCCCAAGCTAATCTCACAACCGGCTTAGGATTTGATCCCGACGAAAGTGACAGCTTAGCCACTGTCCTTCAAGGAGAAAAAACCATTGATCAAGTGATCAAATCCACGAATATTCCAAAATTAGACCTCATCCCCGCCGACACCTGGCTCGAACGGGTCGAAGTGACTGGAATCCTTGCCTCCGACCGCTATTCCCACGAAAAATTGAGAGATTTACTCCAACCCCTGAAATACGATTATATCATCATCGACACTCCTCCTTCGCTCTGCTGGCTGACAGAGTCGGCCCTCATTGCAGCCCAACACACACTGGTGTGCGCGACACCCGAATTTTATAGTGTGAAAGGACTTGAACGACTGGGACAATTCGTCGAAAGCATCGGACAACGACACCCCATCAATGTACTGGGAGTCGTCCTCTCCTTTTGGAACACACGCGGTAAAAGCAATCAAGCATTTTTAGATGTAATTGAAAGGACTTTTCCTGGAAAAGCTTTTGAGAATAAAGTGAGACGAGATATTTCCGTTTCGGAAGCATCGATTTACGGAAAACCCATTTTTGAAACCGATCCTGAAAGCCGAGCAGCTGAAGATTATCTTGAAATCACAAAAGAAATCCTGAAACGTGTTTAAAAGGAAAAGAAGTGTTCAACTAACTGTAAACATCCCTGCCTGAGGTGAAACGAACCTTGACATGTAAAGCCGGTTTACATTTAAATTGTCTTGTCTAACGTCTTCCATTTCACCAAAGGATGGCCCACCATGGCAAAAGTTAATTCTATTCTTGATCAACGGATGAAAAAACCGTCCGATACCACTAAAATGGCGGCGATGGCGAAGCAGTCTGCGTGTGGCAATCTCACAACTTTTTCAGGTTTATTTTCTGTAGCAGAATTAAATTCGAATGAGAAAGAAGAGCTAGAAAATCTCTTACGTCAATATGCAGATGAATTGGTGAATGTTGAACAGGATTTGGAGCACTTGATTTCATTGACGGCTGAAGTGAAGGCTATCAACAATCAGGCGGCTTTGCTCCACGGGGAACGGATCAAAAAGGCTCACAAGCTGTTTATCCGTTATCGGGATGGGGCTTTCACGGCATGGTTGATTGCCACTTATGGGAATCGGCAAACGCCTTATAATCTCATGCAGTATTATGAATTTTGCGAAGCGATGCCTAAGCCATTGCGTCATCAGATCGAATTAATGCCGCGACAAGCAGTTTATGTTTTGGCAAGTCGTGAAGGGGATTTCGATAAAAAAAAGCTTCTTGTTGCAAACTATAAGGGAGAGACGAAGGAAGAGATGTGGATACTGATTCGTCAAACGTTTCCATTGGACGAGGAAGATCGACGGCAGCAGAATGCTGGAAAATCTTTGATTAGTGGTTTTCAACGTTTATTTCACCAACTGAAGCAAACTCCAACTGAGTTGAGTCCCACACAAAAGAATCAGTTACAAGCCCTTTTACAACAAATTCAGCAATTAATAGGAAAGTGA
>CAZENM010000275.1:0-1588 GCA_964513575.1 uncultured bacterium
GGACATTTCTACACATCGCATTTTTATTTTCAGACGCTTCACAATCTCATGAAAGGGGGGGGCTACGAAGAATCGACAAATCTGTGGGTCAGCACACTTATACCGTTGTTGTACGCTTTATCAATAGAAATCGGCGATGGCTATTCAACATATCAATTCTCTCCGGACGATTTGGCGTTTAATCTGTTGGGCGTCGGGTACGGACTGCTGCAAGCGAAATACCCCTTCTTCAAAAACTTCAAAATCAAATGGAGTTACTTCCCCTCGGCGAGTCATCTTAATACCTTTCAGCATCCATTCTCAGACGATTATGACAACCACATTTACTGGATGAGTGTCAATGTTCACAATCTCTTGCCTCAGGCCGTGGAAAATTTTTGGCCCAAGTTTTTGAATATTGCTGTTGGATACGGTGGGCAAAACATATCAAAGGGTTCGGTAGGTCCACCGCTGAGAAAATTTGCCATCGCATTGGACTACAACCTCACGACAATTCCCCTGGACGGAGATACGTGGGAGGTGGTCAAGAATATTGTCGATCTCTTTCATTTTCCGGCTCCGGGGGTGCGATTTGTAGAGGACGAACCTGCCGAGTTTAAACCGGTGCTGCTTCATTGAGCAGGGAGTAAGGAGTAAACAGTAAATGGTAAATAGTAAACAGAATGCAGGATTCAATGGATGGGATCCTCTTTGAGGACTCAGAACCCAAAACTCCGAACTAAGCACAACACACCACGCACTCCCGAAATCTTTCCTGTTTCTTTTCCCTCCTTTTTTCGCTATCTTAGATGGCGACGATTTCAATTTCAATATACCATGACAAAAGAAGAGTATACACTGTTCATTACGCGTTATGGGCATTTGAATGCCAATAATTCTCCTGAACGAATTGAACGGATAATAGCTCTCCAAGAAGCAGCTTTTCGTACGTTCATTCAATACAAAGGACATGAAATTATCTGGGAGGCTGAAACGGCGGGGAGAGTGAATCGGCAAAAGACTTTTCGCAGGTTGGCCCACCATGGGAAAAAGTAAACTCACTGCAACAGAAGAAACAATTTCTGCGATCGACGACCTCTGCAATACAAACAATTTAGATTATGTTATCATCGGAGGGGTAGCAAATCTCATCTATGGTTCGGGAAGAACAACGATCGACATAGACCTTGTTGTTCGGGTAGAGTTGTAGTCAATACTTCAGATCTATGAGTTGTTTTTAACCGAGTTCATACCCATAAAAAAAGAACCTCTTCAATTCTTCAAAACTTACTTCGTTCTCCCTGTGGTGCACAAAAATCTCGGTGTGAAGGTTGATGTCTCCGCGGCCTTGAGCGAGTTTGAACGAAGAGCCATTCAAAGAAAAAAAAGACTTCGTTATGGAGAAGTAAAAGCGAATATCTGCACCCCGGAAGATTTAATACTTTTTAACTCAAGTTACGCACAGCATGAAAGCTTCGCCACGAAGACTCTAAGGCACGAAGATTCCACAAAAAAATCTTTGCTGAGTAAGGTCGTTGGATGGGACTTCTTGCATTTCTTAGTGTCTTCGTGACTTTGTGGCAATATTTCCTACGTTTTGCGTAACATC
>CAZENM010000276.1:0-1525 GCA_964513575.1 uncultured bacterium
CGCATTCCCTGTGATTGAGTATCCAGGGCCTCTCAATCAATCATGCTAAATGTATCCATTTCATTTAAAGATAAAGTCGCATCTCTATTCTTATGTACGTTCAAGCAAAAAGTGTATAACTCCTGCCAAATCTATACAAATTTAGCAGGAGTTATACACCTTTTTATGACGCTTGTATTTTTCAAGCTAATTTATAAATTTAGCTAACCGCCAAGGGCGGATTTTTTTTGCTAAGATTCAAGTCGATTTGATTGTTCTTTTAATAGAAATAACCCGAGGATTAAAGCGATTGCCATGAATACAACCGCGAAATAAACAGTGTCTCGAAATGCCGACACTTCCAGGGATTTTGCGTAGGGGCGAATATCAACCGAAGTCAAGCTGGCGTAGTGCGATTTTCGCAGGATCCATATTGTTCCCAGGACGGCGACACCCAAGGCATGGCCAATTGTTCTTGAGAGTGTAACAATGCCGGAAGCTATTCCCAATCGCTCCTTAGGAATATCCATCATTACCGCGCTTAGGTTGGGGGGCATGAATAAGCCTATTCCTGTGCCGAAAAGCAACAACCTAAAAACACAGAAGTATGTGTCCGTATCTGCTGTAAAGGAAGACATCCAGTAGACGGCAACCGAAAGAAAGATTAACCCCGCCAAAATCAGCGGCGTTGGTCCAAAACGATCTGAGAGGCGTCCCGATAAAAGCGATAGTATTCCTAACATTATTGGAATGACTGTTATCAGTAAACCGGTGTCTTGCACACTGTATTGCAGAACGTTTTCAAAAAAGAAGGGTAATAGGATCAGCATTCCGGAGTAGGTAGCATAAACCAGAATGCTGATACAGAGATTGAAGCTAAAAGAGATGTTTTTGAAAAGGCTCAAGTCGATCAGTGGGTAACGTTTCTTTTTTTCAATGATGATAAGTACAATAATTGATACCAGAAAAATAAAAAAGAGAGAAAGGATTAAAGGGCTGAAGGCATCTGTATTTTGCAAATCGGTGAAAGCGATCATGAAACTTAACAGTCCTATGAAAACAATTACCGATGCGAAATAGTCAAACGGTTCTCTTTTATCGATCTTTGTTTCCGGGATGGATTTATAAACAAGATAACTTCCGAAAACACCGATTGGAATGTTAATGAAGAAAATGAGATTCCAGGAGTGTATTTGAATTAAAAAACCGCCAACTGTCGGACCTAGTGCGATTGCGGCGGCCGCGACCGAGGTGATGATTCCCATTGCGCTTCCTCTATCTTTGGGAGAGAATACATCGGCAATGATCGCCAATCCCACGGCCATTATCATGGCAGCCCCCAATCCTTGAATAACCCTTGCGCAGATCAGAAACGCGATACTGGGGGACAATCCGCAGCAAAGAGACCCTATGGTAAATGTCATGAAGCCTGAAAGATAGAGGTATCGTTTTCCAATAATATCACCAATTCTTCCTAATGGAAGAATAAGTACGGTGATGGTGATTAGGTATGAAATGACAGCCCATTGGACTGATGAGAAAAATG
>CAZENM010000277.1:0-1515 GCA_964513575.1 uncultured bacterium
GCGCGATACGATCCGCTGCGATGGTAGAGTTGTCGTTAAGTTTGAGTTTTAACCCTAGAATTTCTTGGGGTCCCAGCCAGCTCAGCGAAATCTTATCCATTTCGATCTTCGCGCCCTGTTCCGCGACATACTTATCCAGGGCCCAGCGCCCGAAAGTATTACTTAAGAATTGAGGAGATAAGTATATCAAAGAGATTAGGCAAATGAGAGAGATAACGAAAATTTTTTTGATCATAGCAGCTCCGGTGTCGATAAAAAATCAACCGCAGAGCTCTTCAAATTAAAAGCCCTGCGGTTGTGTGTAGTCTTAAGCTTTTTTGTCTAAAGAACTCTTAATTAGTCCCACGATAAAGGTTAACAATGCTCCGCCAACACCGCTCGATCCGATATTTGCAAGAATAGACTGAATGTCTAATGTTTGCGCAGCTTTTAGAGCGCCTTCAACAGCTTCTTGTGGAATATCAAGCCCTGTCGCTTGTTTTAATATGTAGTGTCCCAATCCACCCCCCAGAAGTCCTACAATAGAATTTCCAACTGTACCTAAAGACTTTGTTGGAGCAGCTGCTCCTGCAATATTTCCACCAGCCGCACCGCTTAGCAACGTGATCAATAAGTTTACCAATTCCATAAAAGATACTCCTTTGTTTATCGTACCTGTTTTGAAACGTATAAAATTTTCTTGTTTTTGGGCAATGGGTTTCTTTCCATTTGTCATTTTCTGGGTATCGGGGTACATTGCATATTAAGGCGGTGGTATGACACTCGACAATTACAGCATAAAAATCGTGATCATCCTGACTTTAGGGTTTGGGCTTTCTAGCATTTTAGGCTTTATCACTTATAAAATGAAATTATCGCCAATCCTGGGATATCTTTTGGCCGGATACATCATTGGTCCGTTTTCACCCGGCATTGTTGTGGATGTGAAAATGTCGGAACAACTTGCAGAAATCGGGGTCATTTTGATGATGTTTGGAGTAGGGATTCATTTTAAATGGCAGGACTTAATTGACGTCAGAAAAATTGCAATTCCCGGGGCTATCATTCAGATGGTCATCGCAACATTAATTTCCATGGCGTGGATCCATTATCTGGGGTGGTCTATCGAATCTGGGGTGATTATTGGGTTAGCGATTGGAGTAGCAAGTACGATTGTAATGCTTCGGGTTTTCCTTGATAATGATCTTGTTGAGACAGTTGAAGGGCATATCTCTATTGGTTGGTTGATTGTTGAAGACTTCCTTACGGTGATCGTGCTGATTTTGCTTCCTGTGCTTGCGACATTCTTTGAGGACGGCGGATATTCTGTTTACGCTATCTCGGAAAAATTACTGTTTGCGCTGCTGAAAATTTTCCTGTTGTTTGGCTTGGTATTTACTGTGGGACAAATGTTGGTGACAAAGCTTCTGCAGTTTATTAACGAAACTAAATCCGAGGAACTCTTCACCCTGACTATTTTAGCTGTCACTTTCCTCATCGCGACCGGTTCGGCGATAATATTCGGGACATCTTTTG